>DATGHS010000334.1:0-2721 GCA_035307785.1 Gemmataceae bacterium | reverse complement strand
ACGGCCGAAGCCGCACCCTGCTACGAATCTTTGCGGCACGATTTAGGCCGCGTCCATTCCTAACGGCGAGATCCGCTCGCGGGGACAACCCCGTCCGCCTCGCTGAGGGCAGGCTGAGCGGCAGTCCCGATAGCGACCAATCTTGCTGTCTTTCGTCGGCCGTAGACAAAAAAGAAAAATGCGGCCAGGCCGACAAAAAACAACGTTCCGCCGAACATCCACAACTCGTATAGCCACAGCGATGTGATCTGCTCTGCGGGGAAAAACACCAATGCAATGCCGAGAATCGTCGTAAGCAGCCCGCTGAGCCCGGCTAGAAACATCGTGCTCCTGCCGTACTGGCCTTTCGGCGCAGCTTCAACTACGGAGAATTTGAGGAGGGCGCCGAACATGTAGACGAACGGAACCAATTGCAATACCACCGCCAGTGACAACAGCTTCTGGAACGTTTCCTGCACTCCAGCGCCGGCAAAATTCAGAATGACAAGAACCGCCGAAACCATGCCCTGCAAGATCAGCGCCGCGTATGGGGTCGCATAGCGCGGATGAACCTTTCCCAGCCACGATGGCATATAGGAATCGAGTCCAGCCACGAAGGGAATGCGCGCGGAACCGCCCATCCAGGCCGAACCGATACCGGCGATCGACAGACTGAGCATGATGGCAAACGGAATCGATATCCATCCGATACCGACGCGGCCTGCCATGTGAGTTACGGCCTGAACAATTCCCTGCAGTACGTTGACGTTTTTTCCGACGGCGATGAGCAGGGTGAGCGTGGCGCCGACGTAGAGCGCACCCGAGATTACGCCGCCCCAAGCAACAGCACCCGGTAACGTTCGGCGTGGGTCCTGAATTTCATCGCCCATCACGGACGCGAGTTCCAGACCGACGAGTCCGAAGCAGATCACGCCGAACGAATTCAGAACGAACTTCGGGTTGGCAGGAATTTTGAAATCAGCGGCGGTAATGGTGGTGCCAAAGCGCGACCAGATGACCACACCCAATCCGATGAGCACCGCGGCGGCAATGAAGGTTCCAATCGCGCCCAGATTGTTGATCCATTTGCCAACACCGAGACCAAGAATGTTGAACAGGGTGAGGAGGGCGAGAAGGGTCAGCGACGCCATTGAAGCAAATAGCTTATTGTCGGCCAAGCCCTGATGCCCGGGCCCCAGCACATATACCGACACGCCAACGAAGTACAGCATGACCGTCGGCACGTAGAGCATGTTGTTAGTCCAGTAGCACCATCCTGAGAGAAATCCGTGGAAGTCGCCGAAGACTTCTTTGGCCCAGAGATAAACCCCGCCTTCGCCCGGATAACGGTGGGCGAGTTCGATTACGGCAATGCCTTGCGGCCAGAAAAAAAGAAGAAGAGAGATGATCCAGAGCCAAACAGTCACGCCACCGTTGGCAGCAATCGATGGAACCACATTGAGATTGAAGACCGCGACGACGAATAACAGCACCAGATCGCGGCGCCCCAGAGCGCGGATCAGGTGAGGCTGTTCAACGGATTGTGCAGTCGTGGACAATTTCTTCGGAGAGCTCGGTTACTTCGCTTCTCTGACAGCCGGGGGCGGCCGTCCCAAATTTCGGTATCGATCGGCCATGCAGGGCGGACAGGAAGGTCCGCCCCACATCCAAAACTGTTAGTGCGCGACCTCGGCCGGGACACGTTCGCTTCGTTCCTGTTGCGCTTTCGCCAGCGACGCCGCGATATCGGCGAAGGCGGCGAGGTGTTTATCAATGTCCGCCTCGGTGTGCTGCACCGAAATCGTCCACTGCTCGTCCCACCAGTACGGTTGCGCCATCACGCCCCGATTCACCATGCCGAACCAGTAGTGGCGCCACAGGTCGACGTCGATCACAGTCCAGTCGCGGTAGTTGACGATTTCCTTCGGGTAGAGCATCAGAGCGCCGTTGGCTCCAGCTTGCGCGATATAAGCCTGCAGACCGACTTTCGCGATGGTCTTGCGATAGCCGTCGGCAAGCTTTTTGCTGAGTTTCTCGACCTTCGTGTAGTTGTCGCGCGTGAGCACTTCGCGGAAGGTCGCCAGGCCCGCCGCCATTGATACCGGATTCGTGTTGTAGGTCCCCCCGTGAAAAACCTTGTGCTGCGAAATGAGGTCCATCACAGACTTGTGCGCGCCGAACGCGGCCAATGGAAGGCCGCCGCCAATCGATTTTGCCAGACAGATCATGTCAGGTGTGACGCCGAAATATTCGCTGGCCCCGCCCCAGCAGAGCTTGGCGCCGGTTTTCACTTCGTCGAAGATCAGCAACGCTCCGTTCTTTTCAGCGATGTCGCGCAAGCCCTTCAGGAAGCCGGGCTGCGGCATGCAAAGCCCAACGTTCATCAGGATCGGCTCCAGGATGATTGCCGCGATCTCGCCCGGATTCTCCTTGAAGCGTCGTTCGACAGTCGCCAGATTATTGAACGTCGCGATGAGCACGTTTGCCACCGCAGACTTTGGAACTCCAAGACCACCTGGCACGGCGGTCGGAGCATTGACGTCGCCGTAGTCCGGCGCGTGCGGCTTCACGCTGACCAGCGCGCTGTCGTGCAATCCGTGATAGGCGCCTTCAAACTTAACAATCTTGTCGCGCCCGGTAGCCGCGCGCGCAAGACGGATGGCGTGCATCGTGGCTTCCGTCCCGCTGTTACCGAAGCGGCACATCTCCACTGGAAATCGGTTGCAAATTTCTTCCGCGAGT
>DATGHS010000333.1:0-25244 GCA_035307785.1 Gemmataceae bacterium | reverse complement strand
GCTACCTTCAGCCAAGTGTTAGAAACATAATTATTCGAGCTAAGAGATTGCAACACCGACGTCTGTCCATTCGTCACGCGCAAAAGTTGTATCTGCAACCCCCGTGTGATCTCCAGTGCATAATAGCTTGGCGTGGCTGCGTTCAAATTGCTGCCCCGGGCGAAGAGTTCTTCCGGGCTCAAGTTGTTGAGATAAACTGTACCGCTCACTTGCACGTCGGCCGGGTACGGCGTGTTAAGCCACGCGCGTGACTCGGTTTGGCTCGTGGCGGGCGCGGAAAGCAGACTTTGGCCCGGGCTGAGCGATTGATGGTTGGTGACCTGAAACCCCGTCGTGCCATTGTTGGTCCATTGGCTCCAGCCGGCCGGCAATGTGCCGAGAGGTACTGCGTCGAAACTCTGCTGGTATTCGGGCACAAGGATCGCGAAGTCGTCGAGCGATACTTTCCCTGCATACCCGGCCGGCCGGGCGATGCCAACCTGACCCTCCGCTGTAATGCTCGCATCGTTGACCTGGAGTCCCATCGTCGGCGCGGCTTGCCAGTTCCCACTGCTGTTCAAGTATTGCTGCGTATCCAGACGCACAATTTCCACGTCAAGACGTTGCCCATTCGGTTGCAAGGTCACACGGACCCACTGGTTAGACAGGTAGATCTTCGATGTAAGGCTGGCCAAAACCGTTGTTTGACCGCTCACTGTCTTCAGCAAATTGATTTGCAAGCCGCGCTGTATCGACACGGCATAAAAGCTTGGCTTTGTGGTGTTCAGGTTTTGGCCGCGCAGCATCAATTGCAACGGCTCGAGCGAATTCGCATAAACCGCCGCTGAAATGCCAAAATCAGCGGGCAACACCTGGTTGTACCAGGTGCGGGCCCTTAGGGCGCTGTCGCCGGTGCTGCTCAGGCTATGCGTGCCGTCGAGAGCGAATGTGTTATCGACGCCGAATGAGTTGCCGGCCTCGTTGCTCCATTGCGACCAGTTGGCGGGAATCTGGCCGCCGGTCACGCCTTCAAACGTTTCCAATTGCCAGACGGAACTGGTAGGCGTAATGCGTTCTTCGAGACTCTCGCAGTGCAGACGGACGTAGTGCGCTCCTCGCCGGTGGCTCATCCGGGTGCTCCTCAAGGTGGTGCTGGCAATCGCGGCAATAGGTCCGTCTCACGGATGCAGAGCAGGCTCCTTCCCTGCCGGATCGCCTTTTCCTGGTTTGAGCAGCACCAGAGCAAAAGCGCCCGCACGGGTTGGCTTGCCCTTCATCGGCCAGTTGAAGAAAGCGCGCGTAATCTTTCAAGTGTGCGGCTACGGAATGAACGGAGTCTTCTTCCGCACAAAACGTGAAGCTGGACAAGCTGGCATAAAACGCAACGCGAAAGTGGACAGGAAATCAATCGCTCCGTTTTGACAAGCTATGTTGGCAATGCGGATTTCTGCCGAATCTTGTGCGCATTCGGCAAATAGCGAAAAGGCTTTACGGCTCACAGGATTGGCCCTTTTCGCCCACGCGCACCATGCGAATCGTGGGAAAGCGCTGGCCGCCTTCGACCGGATGCCCTGCCGCCATGACCACCAGTTGGCCCGGCTCGATGGCACCGTGCACGAATGCCGAGTGAATTGACGCTTCCAAGCGGTCAGCCCCCGGGGGCAACGAATCCTCCAGCGGCACCGCCTGCACACCCCAGATGAGTTGCATCCGTCGCAGCACGCACTCGCTGGGGGCTGGCGCCACAATGCGGGCCGAAGGCCGGTGCCGGGCAATCAGCCGGGCCGTACGGCCCGAATTGGTGGGTGTGACGATGGCGTCGGCTTTGATCTCGTAGGCCAAGTCACAGATTGCCTGGGTCACATGATCGTCCACAGGACCAATGGGCAACTTCAGATGATAGCGCGGATCGTCCCGGAGTTGCGTCTCGACCTGGCGGGCGATTCGATCCATGCAGGCGACGGCTTCAACCGGAAATGAACCCACCGCCGTCTCGCCCGAGAGCATCACCGCATCGGTTCCATCATAGATGGCGTTGGCCACGTCACTTGCCTCGGCGCGTGTGGGCCGAGGATTGTTGCGCATCGAGTCGAGCATGTCGGTGGCCGTGATGACCGGCTTGCCGGCTGCACGGGCCAACGTGATGAGCTTCTTTTGCACGACCGGAACGCGTTCGAGCGGAATTTCCACCCCCAGGTCGCCGCGCGCCACCATGATACCATCGAATGCCTCAATAATTTCCTCGGCCTCATCGATGGCTTCCGGCCGCTCCATCTTGGCGATGATTGGAACTTCCAGTCCGACCTCGCGGGCCGCGGCGCGCAATTCGTCGGCCGCGGTCGCATGGCGCACGAACGATAGCGCCAGCCAATCCACCTGCGCTTCCGCTGCAGTCTGAAGCGCTTCGCGGTCGTGCTCGGTGAGGGCCGGAATGCTCAAGCGCGTGTCGGGCAGATTAACGCCCTTGTTCGGCAGCAACTTCCCCCCCACGGTTACGCATGTCCGCAGCCGCTCGCCTTCCTGGGCCTCGGCCACGAGTTGAATCCGGCCGTCGTCGAGCAGCAGGCGCTGGCCGGGTTGGACCTCGCGGAGATATTCCGGCTCGGTGACGGTTATCGACTCGGCATCGTTCGCATTCCTGGTGAATAACAACTCATCACCGACATGCAGCAACAACTCGGCCGGTATGCGCACGCGCAACTTCGGCCCCGGTAAATCGCCCAAAATCCCAACCGTTTTCTGGCAACGCTTGGCGGCCTCGCGCACCGCTGCGACATACCGGGATTTCTCGCTCACTTCGCCATGCGAGAAATTCACGCGAACGACGTTCACCCCCTGGCACAGAATCGCGTCGAGCATGTCCGGGCTTTCGGTGGCCGGGCCCAGCGTGGCCACGATCCGCGTGCGGCGTTCCATTGCTTCTCCTTGCGCGGCGTCAAAAGGATGAACCGCTGATGACACACGGACGACACGGGTTTCCAATTTGTCTTATCAGTGCTATCGGTGAAATCAGTGGTTTATTCTTTTGGCCGACAACAAAAAAGCCCGGCCGATTCCAAAGGAACCGGCCGGGCCACCTAGCTGCGCTGGGATAAATACGCAACCGGGTATTCAAACTTATCACGGCATTCTATTGCCTCAGCTGTGCCAAGCAAGAAAATAATCAGAATCTTTGCGCGGCGCAACGCAATTCGGAGACCGACATTCCTCGCTTGCGCTTCGGGCTAACCGTCTATTAGTTACACCCACATCACCCGCCCACACCCGCGGCCGGGTCCTTGCCGTCGATCCATGGCCCGGCCAGCTTCTGGTATTCCGGCGGAGTAAGCGTGCTGCCGCTCTCGCCGCCTTCCCAACCGATGATCTGGTTCGGCTTGCCATCCTTCTTCGAGCGGCTTTCCCAGCGGGTCGCCCAGCTGGCATCGGCTTCTGTCGGCTTGCGCTGCTCCTTGTCCCAGAACAGCACCTTGCCGTTGCGGTAGCTGAGCACGCCCATGTTCACCGTGGTGAATGCGGCCGCGCCGAGTTCCGGCGTGCTGAGCGTATTACGGTTGCGCGAGCGCACACAGTCGAGGAAGTTCTCGAACAGTGCGTAGGTGGCGTTGCCGCTCTTCGGATTCTTATAGACGTGGACCGGCGTGCCAAAGCCTTCTTTCGGCTTGGCCGGACCGCCGCCGATATCCTGGCCGTACACCTCGAAACCCTTGATGTAATCGCCGGCGCCCACGAATTTGATTGTCGCAAGCCGGCCACGGATGACCTCGCCCAGCTGCGTGTCGTTGCACATGGTGGCGGAAATGATGAGTTGGCAGCCTTCGTTATAATCGGCCACGACAGTTGCTACGTCGGGCACGTCGCGGCCATCGTATTCCAGATAGATGCCACCGGCCCCCACCACGCGGCCCGGATACTTTACACCCATGGCCGAGATCAGGTGCGTGGTCTGGTGCACAAACAGGTCGGTGAACATGCCGCCGCCAAATGGCCAGTAGCAGCGCCATTGAGCCCACACTGCCCGGTCGAATGGCATCTCTTTCGCTGTCGGCCCCAGCTTGTGTCCACAGACTTCGAAATTCGTGCCGAGCCACATGTCCCAATCGATGGTCTTGGGCGTCATGTCCTTCTTTAGCGGGTAGTAGCGCCACTGCCCGCCGATGTAATTGCGATAGTAGCTCGTCTGTCCCTGAAAGACGTGGCCGATCTTGCCTTCGCGAATGTAGTTGTAGGCTTCCAACCAGGTTGGGTCCGCCATCGACTGCACGCCGACCGTCATCACCTTGTTGTGCTTCACGGCGGCATCGACCACAGCCTGGGCCTCGTCGATGGTGCGGGTCATCGGCTTTTCGCAATACACGTCCTTACCGGCGGCCATGGCGTCGATGGCCATCTTTGCATGCCAGTGATCCGGAGTGGCAATGGTCACCACATCCACTTCTTTGTTGTCGAGAATATTGCGATAGTCCTTGGTAATTCGGCCCTTGCCGGCATCCGTGGGTATGCCGCAGGTCTTGGCGCTTGGATAAAGTCCACGGCCAGTCCGCTTCTTGGGGTCGTTCCGGCGTGCGCCCAGCTCGGAATCACCATCCCACACGTCGCACACGGCAAATAGCTCGACCGGCTTGCCTTCGTCGCGCATATCGATCAGCGCATCAATATGTTGCTGGGAACGTCCACCGACGCCGAGAAAACCGATTCGCAGCATTTCATTCGCGCCATACACGCGCTTGGCGCTGGCGGCCGAAAAGGCCAATGCTGTACCCACTGCGGCCGTAGTTTTCATGAAATCGCGGCGGTTGTGCTTCTTGAGAGCCATATTTGTTCTCCTGCGAGGAAACAATGAGAAGAGGGGATTGAAAATAACGTAGCGAATTGCTCGGCGAAATGCCACTGGATTTAACAAACGGGTAATCGTACAAGTTGCAGGACCGATGTCGGGAATTCGAGCCAGACTGCTCGGGCAAACTCGCACTCCGTCGGCGTGGAATGTCTGCGGGTGCAGCTTTGCCACGGCTCCGCGCGCCGTGTTTCACGTTTCGACCATTTCCGGCCGCAGCGCGGTGGCCTTGGTGGGGTTTTCCCACGGTGGCACGCGCCGCGTTTCAGATTTCACGAAAACAATGAATAACCCCGTGAAACTCGGCGCATTGGGTGAAACGCGGCGCGGTTTTACTGGACAAGTGTACAAAGATATCGTATGGTTGCGGAGGCATCGTTTATGCTCGTTTGGGCCCGTCTTCCAGCGGATCGGATTGCACCCGCTGCACGGCGCCCGTGGGCCTTTCCGCGTCGGACTACGTCCATGTGTACCACCACCAACAAACGAGCCGGAAGCGTAAGCGATGGATAGCTGGGGTCCGTCGCTTACACTTCCGGCTCGTAAAGTGCTTATCCCGCCGTTGCCACAAGCCCCTGCCGGCGCTGGCCGCTACGGCAAACATCCATCACCCGGCCAAATTCGTCGAGCGCCAGGTGGAAGCGCTCTTGCCCCTGCAAGCGATGTAGCGACAGGTGGTAATCCTTGCTGAGGGCGGCCATGTGCGGCAGCTTTTCGGCCGGCCGTGGCGGCCGCAGCATGCCCCACGAGCCGTCGCCCAAGTACAGCACACCGTTGCCGTGGGCGAGCCCGCCCAAGAGCGGCTTGCTGCGCTTGAAGGTGTGGTCGTGATGTTCCAGTACCACCGGCACGCGGTACTTCTCGAAAAGCGGCACCCAGTATTCGCGGTTGTCGGCGCCGGTGCCACCGATGCCGAAGGCGTTGCCCATGCTGCGATACGAGGGATACGCCGGCACGTGGTTCACGACCATCACATGCGGATGGTCGGCCCGGTCTTTTAGCGTTTGCCGCAGCCAGTCGGTCTGTTCGCCGGCAATGGAACTGATGTGGCCCGTGTCGAGGAGCACCAGGCTCAAATAATCGCCGAAATCGAGCACGCCGTAACTGCTTTCTGGGTACAGACCATCGAAGAGAGAAAAGAAAAACGGGGCCTTTTCGCGCGGCTGGTAATAGCCGCCGTCCACCTCGTGGTTGCCGAGCACCGCGATCATCGGAATGAGCCGGCCATTGCGGCCAACCATGTGCTTGCTGTAATTGCGCAGGAAGGCGAAGAAGGTGTCGGCCGACTTGCCGTTTTCGTACGCCAAATCGCCGCCAATGACTGCGAACATGGGATCCTGCCGGGCGGCGTTGATGTTGTTGTTTACGGCATGCGGATTCACACCCGAGTCGCCGCCGGAGATAAAGGAGATCGTGTCGTTCGCCTTGGCCGGCATGGTGCGGAAGCGATAGGTGGGCGAAGAATGTCCAATCCGGAAGTCGTAATCGGTGCCGGGCCTCAACCCCGTCAACTCGGCCCGGAAGAGCTTCAAATTCGTCTTCGGAAACGGCTTCTCGGCCACCGGTCCGGCCTGCCAGTTGTTGAACCAGCTTAGCCCCATGGCCTGCGTGTAATAGATTTTGGTGTCGGGCGTCGCCCCGGCCGCATCAACCCATTGCACGGTCATCGTGGTGGTCGGATCGCGCTGCCAAGTTAGATGCAGTGTGGTGGGCTGGTAGCCCTTGATCGGCATTTGGCCGTTCGCGCCAATGCCGCCTTTGGGGGCATTCTTATTTGCGGAATCGGCGGAAATGCACGCAACAGCGCCGGCCAAGGACGAACCCAGGAAAGCGCGACGGTTCAGCAGCGTCATGGAAGTGAATCTCGGGTGTAGAAGCAAGTCGCAGGGGGTAGGTGGGTATGAAGTCAGTATCGAAAACAGAGTAACAGGCGTCAAATGAGATTTTGCGAAAAAATGAAGAAAATGGTGTGAATGCTCCGCGGTCCCGGCATAGCACGATTCGTGTACAATACAAACGCCGACTGTCCGAAGGAGATACCAATATGCCTGTTCATGACTGGACGCGGGTGGATGCAGGAATTTTTCACGTTCTTCACGTTGCCTGGATTCCAGAAATCTGGAAGGTCCTGAACGGTGGCTTGTTGCCGACTGGCTATTATGCTCTTCCAGAGCAACACGCAGGCAAATCGATTGCCGATGTATTGACTTTGCACCGAAGCGAACCGCTAAACGAATGGCCACCGCCGCTGCCACCCGACACGGGGGGCATTGCAGTTGCCGATGCGCCGCCGCGCGTTCGCCGGCGGGAAACTGTGCAAGAATCGTTGTTGGCGCGGAAGAGAACTCTGGCAATACGCCATATAAGCGGCAATCGGCTCGTTGCCATGCTCGAGATTCTATCCCCATCGAACAAAGATCGCGGGGAGCATGTGGAACAGTTTGCCAATAAGGCGGTAGCGGCTCTCGAAGCCGGCGTCCATCTGCTGCTAGTAGATCTGCTTCCGCCTGGTCCGAACGATCCCCAGGGCATTCACGCTGTCATTCGCCAAAAATTGGGCCTAACTGATGAGCCGTACGAGCTCCCGTCTGCGGAGCCCTTGACCTTGGTAGCATACGCGGTGGGGCCGAAGATCGAAGCGTTCGTAGAACACATCGCGGTTGGCGCGATCTTGCCGGAAATGCCGCTGTTCTTGCGGCCGGACCGTTACATCAATGTTCCTTTGGAGGCCACATATATGGCGGCCTTCGCCCCTATGCCGCAGTTCTTGCGCGATGTACTGGAAGGCCAGGCTGCATGATGGTTCCGAGAGGTGGAATTACCGTGTCGAACCCAATTGAACTCGATTCGGGCCAAGGTGCTTGGCGGCCGCGACCGAGCCCCAGAGCGATCGTATTTACAATCGCGCTTGGACTGATAACCGTCCTATGCGCCGCCCTATTCCCTTGCACACAAACGATCCGCGACACCAGCACCCAAGGGGCCAGTCTTAATCACCTCAAACAGATTGCCCTTGCTATGGACGCCTACCACGAATTCTACGGGCATTTGCCCCCTCCGACCATTTGCGACAAGGAGGGACGCCCGCTTTTCAGTTGGCGAGTAGCTCTGCTCCCGTTTATGGAACAAGGCTGTAAGAACCTGTATCAGCTGTGGCACTTGGACGAACCGTGGGATAGCCCGCACAACGACGGCCTCCTGTACGAGATGCCGCGAGTTTATTCCTCGCCGTGGAGCGGCATTGATCCCCCGAACACAACTCGGTTTCAAGTTCTGGTTGGGCCTGGCAGTGCCTTTGAGCGCGAGGGGCTTAGCTGGAACGACTTTTCGGATGGCCGAGAGAATACGATCATGGTTGTAGAGGCCGCGAACCCAGTTCCATGGTCCGAGCCCGCGGACTTGGCCTATAAGCCAACGGGTCCTATGCCGCGATTCAAAACACACGAGATGCCGATTAAGTACATCTGCTTTCATGTCGGGCACAATCCGAGCTTTGTTGCAGCTTTTGGCGACAAAACATTACGTTTCATACGCGCCGACAAACCGGAATCTTCCCTCCGCGCGCTGATCACCCGCAACGGCGGCGAAAAGGTCGATCCGTCCAGCCTCGAATAGCATATTTAGTAGTCAAATGATCACTATTATTCTAAGCTTGCTCTGAAAATCCCGCCAAAGGGGTGGGGTGCTGCGTGCAATACGGAAATAACCCATTCTCCGCCACGAAGATGTGGCATTGCACCACGGTGCAAAACGGACGCAAAATAAACCCCTCGTTCACCACGGTTGAAGCCCTTCATTCCCGCCGGTACATTGCCAGTGCATGAAAACGCGGCTCCTCATTGCTGGCGGTTGGTTGCGGCGGCAGTTCGCCTGGTCCAATACGCGCCAGTCGTGGCAAGAACGGCTCGGCTTTATCGGGTTGGTTGCGGGTGGAGCGGCCGGGTGGTATTTCAGCGAGAACTGGTCGCCGGAACAGCGCGTCGTACTGCTGGCGGCATGGTTGCTCGGCCTGGCGATGTTGCTCCGGCGCGGCCTCCTCAAGCTCTTCGGCCCGGTCTTTTTCTACGAACTGTTGCGCGGCAGCCGGCGGCGGGTTCATCTGGCGCGGACCGTTTACGCCGTCATTCTGCTGTTCGCGGTTAGTTACCCCTTCCTGCTGCGCGAAGAGTTGGACCTGAACGACCGGTCGCTCCAGGGCCAGGCGGAGATGGCGGAATTCCTGTTTCGCGTATTCTTCTTTCTTCAACTCGGTCTGATTTGCCTGCTGACCCCGCTGATGGTGGCCGGGGCCATCAGTTCCGAAAAGGAACAGCGCACGCTGGAATTCATGCTGGCGACCGACCTGCGCAGCCGCGAAATCATCCTCGGCAAGCTCGCCGGCCGGCTCGCCAATATGACGCTTTTCCTTCTGGCCGGCCTGCCGATCATTGCGATGCTGCAACTTCTCGGCGGCATCGATCCGGGGCTGCTGTTCGTCGGCTTTGCGGCTACCGGGCTTACATTCCTGAGTCTGGCGGCAGTCAGCATCTGGCATTCGGCGATGCTCAAGCGCTCCCGCGATGCCATCGTTACCACGTTTCTCTCGGCGGCGGGCTACATAGTACTTTCCAGCCTGGCGCAATTGCTGCGCATGACCCAGTTCGCGCAATGGTCAGTCACCGTCGGCGGTAAATTGATTTATGGTTACGATATGATTGACGCCATCGGAGCTGGAAACATCTTCGTGCATATCGGCACGCTGGAAAAACAGCTGCTGACGCAAGGCTCCTTCAACGATGTTATGCCACAACTCTTGAAGGAATACGCGATCTTTCACGTTGGCTTGACGGTAGTCTGTCTGCTCTGGGCGATGCTCCGGCTTCGACCTGTGGCCATTGCGCAAAGCAGCGGCGGTGAAGTGCGCAAGCACCGCGGCCACTGGTTTCGTTGGAAACGCCCCGTCGGCGCCAGGCCTATGGTCTGGAAAGAAGTATTCGCCGAACCCAGATTGCGCATGCATTGGGTGGCGCGGATCGTGATTCTACTGTTGATGCTGGCGTCGTTCTGGCCGCCGGTGCAAATCACTGCCGAGCACTGGGACAGCATCTTTGCGAACCTCGATAGCTACTTCTCGGTTCGTGATCCGCACAATTCATGGCAGACTTACAACTCCAATGCCTGGGACCGATACACGGAAGAGATGAACGCCTGGACCCGCGGCATGAGCGGAGCGTTGGGCACGTTGTTGCTGCTGGCCGTTGCGGTCCGGGCGGCCGGCAGCATCACCGGCGAGCGCGCAAAGCAGACACTCGATGAGCTACTGGCGTCGCCTCTCGACAATCGGGAGATCATTTTCGGCAAGTGGCTCGGCAGTGTGCTTAGCGTGCGCCGCGGCTGGATTTGGCTCGGCCTGGTCTTATTCATCGGCTTCGTTTCCGGCGGGCTCAATGGGATTGGCGTGTCGCTGGTCATTCTTTCGTGGTTCATTTACGCCGGCTTCTTTGCATTCGTGGGGCTGTGGTTCTCCACGATTTGCCGCAACAGCTTTCGCTCAACGGCCGCCACGCTTCTCGTTTCCATATTCATGCTTGGTGGGCACTGGGTGGCCACCGGCCTGTGCTGTTTCCTGCCGGCTGCGGCGTTCGGCAGAATGGACCCCGACGAACGGGAAGTGATGCAATGGTTCGCCGCTCTGGAACTCGGATGTACACCGCCATTCGTGCTGGGAATGGCGGCAACCCGAGACCTTGTCGAATGGCAGGAGTTGCGCGAATACCAAGTGAAGGTCGTGGTCGGCGCCATCTTGGGCCTGGCCGTGTTCTTGCTTGGCATATTTCTGTCTTGGAGTCTGCTGGTTTCGCGCTTTGCCCGCGTGTTTGGCCGAAGCGAGCATCGTGCCCCGGAACGATATGTCGAATTGCAAACCGCGTTGTCGACTGAACCGGTCGAGAGCGAGAAGGTCGACCCTGCAGGAGAGCAGCTACCGCCGGCGAATTGACAACTACTGAAACGCCCGATGCTGGCGCCGCCGTTCGCTCGTGTATTCCTCGGCCGTGCCACGCGCAATCACCTCGTACAACAGTGCTTGTTTATCGCCGTATTTCCGCAAGAGCCGGCCGAGGCGCTGCACGTTCTCGCGCGTCGTTCCTGTACCCGACAGCACTATGCCAATGCTGGCGGCCGGCACATCCACCCCTTCATTCAGCACCTGGCTCGTGACCATGATTGAGTATTCACCGGAATGAAAGCGCTCGAGCATCTTCCGCCGCTCTTTTGCTTTCGTTTGATGCGTTATGGCCGGCACCAAGAATTGCCGAGCGATGCGGTACACGGTCGCATTGTCGGCGGTGAAGATCAAGATTCGGTCTAAGCGATGCTTATCCAAAAGCTCCGCAAGCTTGGCCAACTTGGCGGCGGGAGCGCGTTCGATGCGCTTCTGCTCGCGATAAGCCTGAAATGCGGCCCGCCCCTCGGCCGTCCGGCTGCACTCGACGATGAAGCGCTGCCAGCCATTGGCTCCGCCGAGCGAAATGCCGCGCGAGAAAGCAAATGCTCGGTACTTCTCGCGATTTTCGCGATAGAGCCGTTGCTCTTCGGGAGTGAGATCGACATAAACCCGCAGTGTGCGGTATTCGGCCAGGAACTCGCCGGCCAGTTGCGTGATTTCGCGGCGGTACACGATGTCGCCGAGCAATGTGGACAGCAGCACTTCCTGGCCATCGGCTCGCTCCGGCGTGGCAGTGAGGCCGAGGCGGAACGGTGCCAGGCTGCCGGCCGCGATCAACTGATAGCTCGGCCCCGGCAAATGATGGCATTCATCGCAAATAAGCAGGCCGAATCTATTGCCCCAGCGTTCGATGTGAATGTAGGCCGAATCGTAAGTCGACACGGTCAAGGGCTGAAGGTCGTAATTCCCACCGCCGAGCAGGCCGACCTCCACGCCAAAGGCGTCTTTCATTTGCCCGTACCATTGATTCAGCAAATCGATAGTGGGCGTGACTACCAGCGCTGGCCGGCCGACTTTTTGAATCGCGAGCAGTGCCAGGAAGGTCTTGCCGGTGCCGGTTGGAAGAACGACGACCCCCTGCCCACCAGATCGCCACCAAGTCTCCAGTCCTTCGATCTGATGGGGAAACGGCTCGCGGTCGCTCTTCAAATTCCATTGCGCCGGTTCATAAGCGCGGGCGGAATCGGTGTAGGGAATTTTGCGCTGCCGAAGTGCTTCGACGATAGGTCGATAAAAGCGCGCCTCCGCCCGGTACTGGCCGATGCGCGGATCGAACCGGCAGCCGGGCAGGCTCTCGCGGATTGCCACAGCGCCGCCTTCGAGGACGATGCTGCCGCCGTCGTAGCGCAGTTGCAGTTGCGAATCTTCCATGCGGTTATTATGCCGAAGCAAGCAAGCGCCCGCCACGCCGCTTGACGTGCGATCAGCGCCCTTGCTCGATGTTGGCGCGACACAAAATGACCGGTTATTTCCAGTTTTTTCTTTCTCGTTTTTGGCCACAAGTACAGCAGCAGGAATGCCATACGGCAAACCGCGTTGCGCCCGTTTTTGCAAAAACCGGTCACGGTTGGCACCCTGAAACAGACCGGGTTGAATGCCAAGCGCCGGAGCCTGTCCCGAATTCAGGAACGCAAAGCAATCGGCGCGTGTCGTCCTCTTTCGGCCGTTCATTTCGACTTTTTTCGACTTTCCGGGCGCGTTGCAAACCGAATCCATTGCGGGAAACTCTTGGAATTGCAGCCACTTGCGGCGTGCACAAGGCACCTTCGCACACTTGGTCGAAAAAAGTCGAAAAGTGAGTGAGCGCGCGAATGAACCGGTGCGGGTATGAGCGCGGTCATAGGTTCGGGTACAGGATTGGTGAATGGTGAGCAGGCTGGTTGCCGAGTTGGTGGTGAATTCTGCATGTTCCGAAATGCGGGGACCGGCGCGCCTCGTTGGTCGTCGTGCACGTGCTACACGGTTCGAGCCAGTTCGCGCCGGTCGCACGGCGGCGCGATTGCCCCGACAAACGTACGATCCGGTTTGAGATTGTCAAAGCGCCCATGAATGCAAGTCGGCTACCGGAGGCCGCGGGGAAAAAAATGCACGCGCCTACGTTCTCGGCGGCGGTAGGCTTGACCCCTCATTGCGCTGGCTATCGGGGTAGAGATGAGTAAGGTGCCACCGGAACTCCATGGCCTTATTGTGCCGACGTTTCCTCCCTGAGACCACTCCCGCCCGCTGCCGCCAAAAACAATTCGCGATGTTACGCTTGGTCTTTTCCCTTTTGGCCTTTTGTTGTTACCAATAGTGTAATCTCTTAGCGCGACTTTTGCTCGCTTGAGCGGGGAGTTTCCGATGGGCTCATCTGACGAGGCACGGAACACGAAGACTCAGCCCGATGTCTTCATTAGCTACGCTAGCAAGGATGCCGACCGCGTCGTCCCGATCGAGCGGCTTTTGGTACAGGCCGGTGTATCGGTCTGGCGCGACGGCGACCGCATTCTCGGTGGACAATACTACGGTGAGCAAATCGTGCAGGCCCTTGAGCACGCACGGGTCGTCCTCCTTATCTGCTCGCCCGATTCGCTCGCTTCCGATAACGTCCACCGCGAAATGCTGGTGTACTGGGAGTACGGCTGCCGTGCCTACGTGCCGATATGGATCACCCCGGCTATAGAGATCCCCGAACGCTTTCGCTATTGCTTGGTTGGCTGCCAGTGGATCGATGCCCATGCCGAGTCGCCGGACGTATGGCTGCCGCGGTTGTTGTCAGCCTTGGAGGCACTCGGGGTCCGCCCCGGTGCCGGCGCCGCGCCGGAATCACGTACGGCGGCACGTTTAGCGTCACACGGAACAAAGAAGGAGAGCGGAAACGCCCAGACGACGGGGAGGAGTGAACGTCAGCCGCGCGCCCTGCAAACGGAGTCGGTCGCGGCTGGAAAGCGCGCGACGCCAGCGGCGGCCAAGCCGCGCGGGTTGCAACTCTCGTGGCCGATTCTGGCAGCGGCAATGGCGGGCATCTTAATAGTGTGCGTGGTTGCCCTGTGGGCCGCCGGCATCTTCAGGAGCAAGGAATCTCCTCCGCTCGAACCCGGTCAAGGGACGGGGGCGCCGGCGGAAAGCATCGGACGCACTTCCAGCAAACCTGTCGGGGAAAGCACCGTCCCCAAGAGCGGCGGATTCGTGCCGCTCTTTAACGTCAAAGATTTGAATGGGTGGTTCGTGGATAGCGGCGATCCCGGCGCTTGGACGGTGAGGGACGGCGAGCTATGCGCCCGTGGACGCAAAACTGTCTTTACGAAAGACCCTGCCGATAACGGCTACTTGTTGAGCGAGAGGGACTATAAAAACTTTCATCTGAGTTTCCAATTCCAGCGCATCACCGACGGTGCCAATGGCGCAGTTGTCGTCCGAGCCGTGCCGCACGAAACCGCACGCAAGTCCATGCCAGATGCAAAGAAGGATTCGCCGTTTCACCTTAGTATATGGATTGGCAAGCCCGAGGATCGGGACGGCACAGGCGCATTGGTCTGGTCGCCCCATAGCGTTATCCAACCTCCCTTGTTGCCTGATCGAGCCGCCGAGCTCAAGCCTTTGGGAGAATGGGATGCCATGGAAATCGAAATGCAGGGCCAGCACCTTCGGGTCATTGTCAACGGTCGCGTGGTACTCAATGTGATGTTGAACCAGACGCGTCCCGCGAAAAACCCGGCGCCTGGCCTAAATAGACTCTCGGGTCGAATCGGCTTTATGATACGGAATGGCGAGATACGGTTTCGCAATATTGAAATCCAAGAGTTGGGCTCCGACAGCAAGTAGCGGAAAACGGGCACCGCGCTGGTTAATCTAACGAGCGCCAGAATATTTTGCAATGACCCCGTATCCTTCATGCGCTTGCGGTTCCCCCGGTGCGCGAATACTCTGCCAATGAGCCTTTCCAGGAGATTCTCCCATGCGCAATGCCGCCGTTTTAGTCGGTTTGGTCCTTTTCTCGGTTTCCGCAGCGCTTCGCGCCGGCGAGCCGCCGGTTGCGCCGAAGCTTGTCGCCAAGCCCGATGCGTTTCAGACGCTGGTCAATCCCAACTGTTCCCATTGCATCGACGAAGCCAAACGGCGCTCGAAGGAATTGCGCGACGACGACCGGGTTCTGGTTTGGACCCGCGGCAAATACGACGGCGGCGCTATTCCGATCCGCTTCTTCTTGAACACGTACCGCGTGATCAGCGATTCCTACGGTACTTTCGTGTATGACCCGGATGCCGGCTATGCTCGCGGTTTTCCCGCATCCTACGATTATCGCTTCCACGGCTGGCGCAACGGCGTCATGGTCATGAAGCACAAGGACGGCACGCTGTTCTCGTGCCTCAGCGGCATCGCATTCGATGGCCCGCGCAAGGGCGAGAAACTAGAATTCTGGCCGACGGTGGAAGCCAACTGGGGCTGGTACGTGAAGCACTATCCCGGCGGCGTGGCGTATCACATGTATGACAAATATGTGCCGGTCGAAGTGCCGGCGAAGCCGAATGAGGATTCGCTGAAATCGCGCGGCAAAGCGGATCCACGCTACCCGCCCGAACAAATGGTCCTCGGCATCGACCGCAAAGATAAACCGGTGGCGTTTCCGTTAGCGATGCTGGAGTGCCTGGGACCATTTGCTGTGGGAAACGAGAATTCGGACCCGAAATCACCGGTTGTGGTGCTTTGGCAATCATCAATACGATCAGCAGCAGCGTACCTGCCCACTGCGGCGAAACACAAGCCGCCGACGAAGCTTGGCGTCGAGGGCGAAATCGAGGCCACCAAAACCGGGCTAGAAATAGTCGCCGACGGAAAATCGGCCGACGCGCCATTTTTGGACACGAAGACCGGCTCGCGCTTCGACATCTGTGGCCGCTGTACGGAAGGCGAACTCAAGGGCTACACGCTGGTGCCAGTGCCCGCCGTGATGTGCAAATGGTTCGCCTGGGCGGCCGAGTTTCCGAACACGGCAATTTATGGCAAATAATGTTCTCTGCCGCTTTCATCTTGCTGGTCCCGCTCAGTCCGGCCGCGCCGCCGGCGCCGCCGAAGGGCCAACGCATTGCTCTCACGGATGGCCAGCTTTTCATACCGGAAGGCTTCCGGGCGGGCGACAAAAGTTTCAATCTTTACTTGCATCTTCATGGCGCCGCTAATGTCACCGAAGCGAACTTCGCGCGCTCAGGGCACTCCGGCGTGCTCGTCACGGTCGTGATTCCGGGCCTGTCGTCCGTTTACGCCAAGCACTTTCAAGATGGGAAGTCGTTTCCGCGCATCCTCGATGAAGCGCAAGCCAAATTGACAGAGCAAAAACTCGTCGACAAACCCGCCTTTGCCCGCGTCATTGTTTCATCATTCAGCGCCGACTACGGCGGTGTGCGCGAGATGCTGAAGGATGGATCCATTTTCAATCGGATCGATGTCCTGATGCTGGCCGATACGATCTACGCCAGCTACGCCGGTGATCCGGCCCAGCATCATGTCAATGCCGAGCAAATGGCGGGCTTTCTGAAATTCGCAAAGCTTGCGGCCGAAGGAAAGAAATGGATGATCCTCTCGCATTGCGACTTGCAGCCAGATGGCTATGCCAGCACTGGGGAAACGGCCGACTATCTTATTGCCGAACTGAAAGGCAAGCGCGAGAAAGCCGCTGTGGAGTGGCCCGCGGAACGCTTGAAGTTGCAATCACAATTCCGCAGCAAGCAACTGGAAATCTACGGCTTCACCGGTGCCACCGGTGCCGATCACATGCACCACTTGCAGGAAATCTGGGCTTTGTGGCAGCGGTTGCCAAAGAATTGACGCCGCTTGATGCATTTCAATGTGCCGCCAGCACCGCCGCGGCCGCCCCGCAGATCGCGGCAACGGTAACAATGCCGATCATTAACACGGCTTGCACACGTGGATTGCGCCGGGACAAGCCCTGCAAACGCTCCCGCCAGTGCACCCAGAATGGAGCAGCCTCTGATTTTACCGGCGCGTTGATTCGCATCGTCGGCATCTGGGGCAAAGTATTGGTCGATTGGCTGCTGCGGGCGGCGGGGCTAAGCCGGGGCATCTCTTCCTCGCCCGGCGCTTGCGGTCCTTCGTCCCACGGGGCCAGCGCGTCGGCCAGTTCGGCGGGCGTCTGAAAGCGCTGCTCCGGATCCTTGGCAAGCATCTTTTCGATGACGACGGCCAGCCGGCGCGGCACATCGCGGCGATATTCGGTGATCGGCGTGGGCGCGCTCAGCTGGTGAAACATCAACTTCTGTGAAACCGACCCGTCCTGGTATGGGCTGCGGCCCGTCAGCAAGAAATAAAACGTCACGCCCAGGCTGTAAATGTCGCCGCGAATGTCCACGCAGCCATCGGCCACGGCCTGTTCGGGGGCCAGATAGTCCGCCGTGCCAACCACGTTGTCGAGTTCGTATTGGCGCGTCACCGGCCCGGCCTCATCGCCAAAGAAGCGGGCCAGGCCCAAATCCAGAATCTTGACGATGCCGCAACGGTCCACCAACAGATTACCGGGCTTGATGTCGCGGTGTACGAGCCCCGCTTCGTGAGCATGCTGCAAACCGTCGGCAGTCTGGCGAATGCAATTCACCGCCCGGGCAATGCTCATCGGCCCAAAGCGATCGATGATGGTTTGCAGGCTGGAGCCGTCTACGTATTCCAGAACCATGAAATGCAGATCGCCGTCGCAATCAATATCGTGGGCACGGACAATGTTGTGATGATCGAGTGCCGCCACCGCCCGCGCTTCGCGGTAGAAGCGGTCCAGCAACATCGGGTCGCTCACCTTGTCGTTGGGCAGCACCTTCAGCGCCACACGGCGGCGCATCAACACGTGTTCGCACAGATATACGCTGCCCATGCCGCCCGTACCCAGGTGTTCGAGCAACTTAAACTTGCCGTTGATAATGAAATTGCGCCATTTGCCCTTTAGCAGTAACCCGGCCTGGAGCGCCGTTAAAACGCCGTCGCGCACCATGGCCTGGGCGAGCTGTTTGGCCGTGTTCGGCTGTTCCTGTTCATTGGCCAGTTTGGTCAAATAGGTGTCGAGCGAGCGCCGTTCCAATAAGTCGCTGCGAAGCGTCAGATCGAGGAATTCCAGGATATTGGACGGCGATGGCATGGCGGATTCCTGCGGCATTCCAGCCCGGGCGTGAAAACGTACCGTCCCTCCAGGGCGGCTAAGGATTCTTAGCATATTTTCCGCGGCCAGGAGGCCGGAAATGTCTCCCCAAAAGCCATCCGCGCTTGACAGTCGGACCAAGATGAAGTCAGATTCGCCTTGATTTCGCGCCCGTCTGATTGCCGATCTTCAAATTAAGGAATTCCCCCTTCTTCCAGGATGGCTGCTCATGGCCGCGATTAACCCGTCTTCCCAGCTTGCCCCGCCGCGGCGCTGGCGGAAACTTCGGCGCTTCCTTATCTTTGCCGCTTTCGCCAGCTTCGTTTTCTTTCTGCCCGAGATCGTTGCGGCCAGTGGCATGCTGAATTGGGCGCTCTCCAAGAATGCACCCGGCTTACGCGGCAGCGTGCAAGTCGGCCACGCCTCGCTGGGCTGGCTTTGGCCCGTGGACTTGCGCGACGTGGTAATCCGCGATGAGCAGGGAAACTCCGTCGCCGAAATACCTCAGATTTCCGGAGCAAAGAGTCTTTTCGCGTTGATGTGCAACAGGCGCGACCTGGGCGAGTGGACGGTCGATCAGCCCTCGGTCCACGTCGTATGCCAAAAGGATACGACGAATCTGGAAACCGTGCTGGAACCACTGATCTCCGGCCCCAGCTCCGGCCGACCGCTTGACCTCCATGTAATTGTGCGCGACGGCACCATCGAGATAAATGACGCCGACACTCAGCGGCAATGGAAACTCGCGAAGGTGCAAGGGACCGTTCACGTCACCCGTGACGCCGGAGCGCCAATGCAAATTCTGGCTGAAAGCGCGAAGATGGAAACCAGCCAAGTTGGAAACCTTTCTGCCGATTTGAAGATCGGTCTTTCTGCCACAGGCAATATGCCCACGATGAACGGCAAGATCGTAGCGCAACAATTCCCGCTTGATCTGGCCGAGCCGTTCGTCCGGCGCTTTGAGCCAGCGCTTCATCTATTCGGTCTCCTGAGTGGAAACCTGGATGTGCAAGCGGACTCCGCCGAACAGATGTCGGTGAATGGCCGAATTCAAGCACAACAATTTGAAGTCGCAGACACTGCCCGAATTGCCGACGTGGTTCAATTGCGCAAACTCGACGCACCTTTCTCGTTGTCGGTGACGAACGGCATCGTTCAGGCGCAGAAACTGGAAATCACAACCGACGCCGGCCATCTTGTCGTGCAAGGCTCGTTCGATCCGGCGAAGAATTATTGGACCTGGCTGAATCAGGCCGGGGCCACAATTTCCGCCGACGTCGATCTCGCTCAAGTCGCCCGCGTGTTGCCGAACACGCTGCACTTGCATAAGGACTTGCAAATCACTTCGGGTCGCCTGCAAGCGAACCTGACCAGCCAGGCCAACGGCACCGACGTGACCTGGCAGGGGAAGATCGAAACCTCCGATCTCCAAGCCCGCCAAAACGGCCAGGTACTGAGCTGGCAGCAGCCGCTCATTGTCGATGTCGCCGCCCGGACTGTGGCGAATCAACTACCGGTAATCGACCGGCTGCACTGCGATTCCGAATTCTTGAAGATCGACGTGACGCGCGCTGCCGAGCGCTTTCAGGCAACAGCGACGTACGATCTGACCAAATTGCGGCAACAGCTTTCGCGCTTCATCGATCTCGGCTCCTTCGGCCTCGATGGCCAGGGTACCGCCACGCTTTCGATCACGCCGCAGCCGCAAGATAAATATCAAATTGAAGGCAACGCGAACATTCATGCCCTGAATCTTACAGGCCCCGGCGGCCAACGATGGCAGGAGCCGGAGGTGTCGCTGAAATACATTGCCATCGTGCAGCCAGGCGAGAAGATCAACATTCCCGCTGCGTCGGGTACACTGCAAGCAGGGCAAGACTGGCTGTGGATGCAAAGCACCGAGGCGGCGACGGACCTGCTCGGCAGGCCGTCGTTTGGCGCCAAAGTTCGGCTCTACGGCGAACTGTCCCGCTGGCGCAATCGCGCCGGGCCGTGGCTGCAACAGTTGGCTGCACTGCCATTGATTGGTGCGGGCGAACTCAGCGGCCAGGTGAAATTCACGCCGGAAAGCATCGCCTTTCGGGATGTGATCGCCAATTACCAGAACTTCGGGCTCAACGGCGCCTTTGCCAAGGTCGTCGAGCCGACCTTTGTACTAACGACCACCGGTTCGCGCGACAACAAGACCGGCTCCATTCACCTGGGTGCTACTCAGCTCTCCGCCAACACTCTTTCCGCGAAATTCACGTCGCTTGACGTTGGCTTCGATGCAAACGGCAAACCGCTCGTGAATGGTCAGGGAACCATTCAGGGCGAGCTCGCCCGGCTCGAGCGCTGGCTGGTGGATCCCAAAGACGCCGGCAACATGGCCGGCGCATTCTCGGGCAGCATTAGTTGCAAGGCCGAACAAGGGGAAAGTTCGCTGGCCATCGAACTCGTGACGCTGAACCCGGTCATCGGCCCGATCACGAGCCCTTATTGGAAGGAATCCAAAGTCACGGTCTCAGCAAGCGGCAAGTATGATCCCCAGAGCGATAATTTGACATTGGATAAACTGCGCATCGACAGCCCTTCCGCACAAGCCAATGGCCAGGGCCAAATTCAGCAAGTAACCGGCAAGCCGGTCATCGACCTGTCCGGCAAGCTCGATTACGACGATGTCACTTTCCAACCATTGTTGCAATCGAACATCAGCAAGACCGCGACCGCCACGGGTCGCGGCTCCACGCCATTCCACATTCAGGGGCCGCTTGCTTCCTTCCCGAATCAGCTAAGTGGAGACATGAACCTCGGTTGGCAGAGCCTGCAAGCGTTCGGCGCAGTCGCCGGCCCCGCCGTGGTCGAAATGCACATGAAGAACGGCGAAGTCACCGCTCCGCCGGTATACACCACGCTGAACCAAGGCAAGCTGACGATGGTGCCCCGGCTAAAGCTGAGTCCGACAGTCTTGTCATTCAGCAAAGGCACCGAACTCGACCACGCGAAACTCACGCAACAGATGGGCGACGAGTTGCTGAGCTACATCTCCCCGGCCCTGGCGCGCGCGGAGGATATCAACGGCGAAGTTTCGATGGTGGTGGACGACGGCAGCCGCATGCCCCTGATGGCCGTCGAAAAGATGGAAGCGTCCGGCCGCATCACCATGCACTCGGTGACCATCCAAGGTGGCCCGATGATCCGCGTGTTGGCGCTCTTGACCCGCAACAAATCCTCGGTGGCATTGCAAAAGGAAGCAGTGGTGAATTTCCGTGTGACCAAGGGCCGCATCTACCACGACAAGATGGAACTGTACTTCCCCGATATGATGATCCGCACCAGCGGCTCGGTAGGCTTCGACGATACCCTCGACTTGATGGTGGACATGACCGTGCCACCGAAGTGGCTGCCGGCCGGCCCGGCAAGAGATTCGCTGGCGAAACAGCCGCTGCGCGTCCCGATCAAGGGCACGCTCTCGCAGCCGCAAGTGGACCAGAAAGCCTTTGAACAGCAGATCGCCACGATGATCCGCAATGCTGCCGGGAATACAATCAGGGATGAGATCAAGAAAGGCATTGGCGAGGAGTTGCAAAATCTCTTTCCGAAGAAATAGCGCCAGTCAGAGCCGCGCACGAAGTAAGCGGCGCGTTCAACCGCTTACTTCGTGCGCGGCTCTGACCTAGCAAATTGCATCTTAGATTTCACCATGATTGACTTCAATCCGTCTATATACGGCCCGATCGCCGCGGATCTGCTGACCCCCGAACGCCTGCCCGAACTTGGGCCTGGAACTCCGAACCTCGCGGTCAATCCCAAGCTCCAGGCGCTCTCTGTCGAATTGCTGTTTCCCGAAGGCACCCGCGACGCGGACATGGCGCGCTGCTGTATCGGAGCGCTGTGGCTTTGGCACGACTATCTCGACGAAGCGCACCAAATCGTGCAAGACATCGACAGGCCGGAAGGCAGCTATTGGCACGGCATCATGCACCGTCGCGAGGGTGACTACGACAATGCGAAGTATTGGTTTCGGCGTACCGGCGAACATCCTGTTTTCGATTTAGTCCAGAGCGAAATGTCGAAAGCGCTGCAACAAACGGACGACGGCGGAACTCCAGGGCGGAACAGAGTGGCAAGCGCTCTTGCCTTCGTCGATCTTTGCGCGGCAGCTATCGGCAAGAAGAACTCGCTCGAAACCTATTGCCAACGCATTCAGCAAGTTGAATGGCAATTCTTGTTTCACGGTTGCTGGAAGCGAGCTACCCGCTAACCCGCAAGCCGCATATCATTTTCGCTGATCCATCTACCCCTCCCCGGAGTGCTCTCACCATGAATGAATCAGCGAAATCGCCGTCTCCTCTTCTCGATCGCCGTACGTTGCTCACCGGCGCTGCCTCGGCTGCGGCGGGCATCCTGCTCGCGCCCTCGCTTGTAGCCGACACCAAGCGCGACTGGTCGGGCAAGGAGCCGGTGCGCTACCCCGATGCCGACATCATCACGCTCGACAAGCGCTTCAAGAAATACGTGATTGGCAACACGGCGATCCAGCGCCTTTACACCGGCATGCTCTGGGCTGAAGGGCCGGCCTGGGACGGCATGGGCAAATTCCTGCTCTGGAGCGACATTCCCAACGACCGGCAAATGCGGCGGCTTGAAGAAGACGGCCACGTGAGCGTCTTCCGCAAACCGGCCCACAACAGCAATGGCAACACTTTCGACTTCGAAGGCCGGCAGCTTTCCTGCGAGCATGGCGCACGGCGTGTGGTCCGCTATGAACACAACGGCAAAACCACAGTGCTGGCCGACAAGTGGCAGGGCAAGCGGCTGAACGCGCCGAATGACATTGTCGTGCATCCGCTGGATGGAGCAATCTGGTTTACCGATCCGGGTTACGGCAGCCTGATGAACTATGAAGGCCACAAGGCGGAGCTGGAGATTGAGGAAGCCGTCTACCGGATCGACGCCAAGACCGGCAAGATGGAAAAAGTCATTGGCCGCGACCAGATGTTCAAACCGAATGGCATCTGTTTCTCGCCGGATTACAAGACTCTGTACGTCTGCGATACCGGCGCCTCGCATTATCCGGAAGCGCCGAAGAACATCATGATGTTTGATATCACCGACGACGGTAAGAAACTCGGCAAAGGCAAGGAATATTGCTCGATGAAATTCGAGGGCTTTCCCACCGAGCCCGGCGCGAAATTGGCCAAGAGGCGCGGCGAAGGCGCCGGCTTCGCCGACGGCATCCGCGCCGACACCGATGGCAACATCTGGGTTGGCAGCGGCTGGGTGGGCGACGGCTACGACGGCGTGCAGGTCTTCGCCCCGGACGGCACCCGTATCGGCATGATCCTGCTGCCGGAAATCTGCGCCAACGTCTGCTTCGGCGGCGTGAAGCGCAACCGGCTGTATATGGCCGCGAGCCAGTCGCTGTACGTGGTGTATGTCGAAGCGCAGGGCGCGCATATTTCATGACTTTGGCAAAACGGGGTCAGTAATGGCGGTGATTGCCTGACCGGGGCCATTACTGGCCCCGCTCGCCCTTGCCTCGTATCTCGGCATACATCCGATCCGCGAAGCCGATCATGTACGCGTAATCCGCACCGCACATCACCCAGTCCGCGCCCCACTGGATGACCTGCTTGATCGGCGCCGGATTGGTCCACAGGCCAATGCCGGCGTGGATGCCGGCCTGGCGAGTTTGCTGCAACACAAGCCGAATCGTTTCCTGAACTTTCGGATGGTCGGTCTTACCTAGCATGCCCATTGAGCCGGATAAATCCATCGGTCCGATCACAATCGAATCGATACCGGGCACCTTCAAAATCTCATCCAATTTTTGCACGGCCTCAATCGTTTCGATTTGCACGATGACGAAAATGTCGCGGTTTGCCTGCGCCGCGTAGTCCGGGCTGAAATTACGGGCGTAATTGGATGGCCGGTGCGGGCCGAAGCCGCGCGTGCCTTCCGGCGGGTAACGACAATTGGAAACGAACTCGCGCACTTCTTCCACATCATAAACACGGGGCAGAATCACGCCCTCCGCGCCAATGTCGAGCACGCGCTTGGTCCACGCCAGCGCCCCGCTGGGCACGCGCACCAGCGCCGGCACGCCGCCGGCTCGCGCGGCAATCAGGTGCGCTTGCAGCGATTCCAGTCCCAGCGCCGTGTGTTCCAGATCGTACCAGAGGAAATCGACGCTGCTCGCCAGCGCTTCGGTCACCGCCGGATCGCTAAATGTGATGATGGGTCCCAGCGGCACCGGGCCGGACTCCAGCTGCTGACGGAATTTCTGAACGGGATTCAACACGGTGTCTCTCCAATGGGCCGAATCGGGCGCAGCCAGCGCCCCGCTCGCATATCCTATGCAAATCTGGCGGCTTGAAGGTCCGCCGGAAGGGCAGTATACTGAGGACTGCGTTTGATCGGAAAACGTATGCGCATTGCACCTGTAGCTCAACTGGATAGAGCATCGGTCTACGGAACCGAAGGTTGCTGGTTCGAATCCAGCCAGGTGTAATTGTAGGTCGCAAAAAGCTAAGCAGTTATGGAAAGGCCAAGCAGAATGGCCAATGGCGACCGATACAGTATTCACAAGATTTCACAAAAATACTCCCGGGGAAGCAATCCCCGGGAGTATTGCTTTTCCCGGCTTTAGCCTGCAACCTATAACCTTTCATTCTGAAATCTCATGGCTTTAGCGATCAGATGTGCCGCTGCATCGAGGTCACCGGCCCTCGCCGCAGATATGATTGTTCGGTCAGCAGGTCTATTTCAGGATGTTTATAGCCATATCGCATTGCCACGGCAGAAGGCTGGGCCGCCGCCAACCGAACAAACGTGTGATTGCTCTTTGCCCGTTGCTTTTCATAGAAGCGGTTGCGCAAGCTGGCTGCCGGTGAGTGGTCTGTGACGTCTTAGCACCTTCCATTCGAAAACTTGAATTATCTTTCCAATTTTGTCCGGTTTGCCCGTGTGCCTTCGCTTCCAGGGCATAAGGACGGCCGCAACAGTGATGAAACAAATGCTCGTTCGGGCAACATCGCCGGCTGCCAGAGCTTTCAGTCTCACCAGGGAGCAAACCATGAAGCGCTTTTTGAAACTGATGTTGGCGGGTGTTGTGGGCTTGTTCGTGACGGCCGCCGGGGCCCTGGCTCAGCACCATGGCGGCGGGGGTGGACACAGTGGCGGCAGTGGGCACAGCGGCGGAGGCACGACCGTTCATCACAGCAACACCGGGAACAGCGGCCACAACGGCAACTCGGGAAATGGCACGGTCCACAACGGCAATAGCGGGAAAAACGGCGGCGCCTCGCACAACAGCAGCACGCACAACGGCGGCGGGAACAACA
>DATGHS010000332.1:0-7766 GCA_035307785.1 Gemmataceae bacterium | reverse complement strand
ATGTCGAAGATGGGCATCTCGACCGCCCAGAGTTATTGCGGAGCGCAAATTTTCGAGGCGGTCGGTTTGAATCAGGACGTAATCGACAAGTATTTCACCTGGACTGCCTCGCGTGTCTCCGGCGTTGGCATGGACGTGATCGCCGCCGAGGCGGTTGCTCGCCATCGCCGCGCGTATCCCGAGCGGCCGCTCAATGGCCACACACTCGATGTCGGCGGCCAATACCAGTACCGCCGTGAAGGCGAGTACCATCTGTTTAACCCAGAGACGATCCACAAGCTTCAGTACGCTTGCCGCTCGGGCAACTACAAGGTCTTCAAGGAATACAGCACTCTGGTCAATAATCAGGCCAAACGGCTCTGCACGCTGCGCGGCCTGTTTGAATTGAAATTCGCGGAGAAGCCGATCCCAGTTGAGGAAGTAGAATCGGTCGAATCGATCATGAAGCGCTTCAAATCCGGAGCCATGTCGTATGGCTCGATCAGCCAGGAAGCGCACGAGACGCTGGCCATCGCCATGAATCGCATCGGCGGCAAGAGCAACACCGGCGAGGGCGGCGAAGATCCGGAGCGCTACCTCTGGTCGAACGACCGCGGCGACTCGAAGAACAGCGCCATTAAGCAGGTGGCCTCCGGCCGCTTTGGAGTGACGAGCAACTATCTCGTCAACGCCAGGGAACTGCAGATTAAGATGGCCCAGGGCGCCAAGCCGGGTGAAGGCGGGCAATTGCCCGGCAGCAAGGTCTACCCCTGGATCGCCAAAGTGCGCCATTCGACGCCGGGAGTCGGCCTGATTTCGCCGCCGCCGCACCATGACATTTACAGCATTGAGGATCTGGCCGAACTCATCCACGATCTGAAGAATAGCAACCCGCAGGCGCGAATCAGCGTGAAGCTGGTGGCGGAAGTCGGTGTGGGCACGATTTCGGCCGGCGTGGCCAAGGCGCATGCCGACGTCGTGCTGATCAGCGGCCATGACGGCGGCACCGGCGCCTCGCCGCTTACCAGCATCAAGCATGCCGGCGCCCCGTGGGAGCTTGGTCTCGCGGAGACGCAGCAGACGCTGCTCCTCAACGACCTGCGCTCGCGCATCGTGGTCGAAGTCGATGGCCAACTCAAAACCGGCCGCGACGTCATCATTGGCGCGCTCCTGGGCGCCGAAGAATTCGGCTTCGCCACGGCGCCGTTGGTGGCGCTCGGCTGCGTGATGATGCGTGTCTGTCACCTCAATACTTGCCCGGTCGGCGTCGCCACGCAGGATCCGCAGCTGCGCAAGAAATTCGCCGGCGACCCGGACCATGTCGTCAACTTCATGCGCTTTATTGCCGAGGAAGTGCGCGAGT
This sequence comes from Gemmataceae bacterium, assembly GCA_035307785.1. GTDB lineage: Bacteria > Planctomycetota > Planctomycetia > Gemmatales > Gemmataceae > DATGHS01. The sequence continues at coordinate 6,424 of DATGHS010000332.1, read as the reverse complement.
TGATGGCCCAGCTTGGCTATCGCAAGCTTGAAGATATGGTCGGCCACAGCGAGCGGCTGGAGACGACGAAGGCCATCGACCATTACAAGGTGCGCGGCCTCGATTTCTCGCCGATCTTTTATCAGCCGCTGGTCGGCCCGGAGGTCGGCTGGCACTGTGAAGAGCCTCAGGATCACGGGCTCGACGAGGCCCTGGACCGCACCACGCTTATTCCCATGTGCAAACAAGCCCTGGAGCATGCGACGCCGGTCTCGGCCACGCTGCCCATTCGCAATACCAACCGCGTGGTAGGCACCATGCTCGGTTGCGAGGTGACCCGCAAGTTTGGGCCGAAGGGTTTGCCCGACGACACCATCCGCCTGCACTTCAAGGGCTCGGCGGGGCAGAGCTTCGGCGCGTTTATTCCGCGCGGCATCACGCTCACGCTGGAAGGCGATGCAAACGACTATGTCGGCAAGGGCCTGTCGGGCGGCAAGATCATCGCGTTCCCGCCAGAAGGGTCCACCTTCCGGGCCATGGACAACGTGATCATCGGCAACGTCGCTTTTTACGGTGCCACCAGCGGCGAGGCCTACATCCGCGGCATGGCCGGCGAGCGCTTCTGCGTCCGCAACAGTGGCGCGAATGCGGTCGTGCTTGCCGTCGGCGACCACGGCTGCGAATACATGACCGGCGGCCGCGTGGTAGTGCTTGGCCCCACCGGCAAGAACTTCGCCGCCGGAATGTCGGGCGGCATCGCCTACGTCTACGACGAAGACGGCACCTTTCCGGTGCGTTGCAACCCGGAGATGGTGAAGCTGTTCCCGCTGGAAGAAGAGGAAGACATCGACGAGGTGAAGGCGCTCCTGGAGAAGTTCTGGAAATATACCGGCAGCGACCGGCCGCGGCGCTTTCTCGACAATTGGGACCAGCACCAAAGCAAATTCGTCAAGGTTTACCCAAACGATTATCGCCGCGTGCTGCAAACGCAGAAGCGCTTCAAGGCCCAGGGGCTGCCGGAAGAGCAGGCCATCATGGCCGCGTTCGAAGAAAATGCGCACGACCTGGCACGCGCGGGTGGCAAATAGATGAGGCACACCATGGGCAAGACAACCGGCTTTTTGGAGTTCCCGCGTGAATTGCCGCTGGCGCATGCGCCGAAGGAGCGCGTTCACGAGTGGGAAGAGTTTCACGGCCATTCCGACGCAGCGCTGCTGCAAAAACAAGGCGCGCGCTGCATGGATTGCGGCGTGCCATTCTGCCACACTGGCGCGCTCATTGAAGGCATGGCCGCGGGCTGTCCCATCAACAACCTCATTCCGGAGTGGAACGACCTCGTCTATCGCGGTCTGTGGAAAGAAGCGCTCGAGCGGCTGCACAAGACCAACAACTTCCCGGAGTTCACTGGCCGCGTTTGCCCGGCGCCGTGTGAAGGCTCGTGCGTGCTCGGCATCAGCGAACCGCCCGTCACCATCAAGAGCATTGAGTGCGCCATCATCGACCGCGGCTTCGAAGAAGGCTGGGTGCAGCCCGAGCCGCCGGCCGTGCGAACCGGCAAGAAAGTGGCCGTGGTGGGCTCGGGCCCCGCAGGCCTCGCCTGCGCCGATCAACTGAACAAGGCCGGCCACCTGGTAACGGTCTTCGAGCGAGCCGACCGCATCGGCGGATTGCTGATGTACGGCATCCCGAACATGAAGCTCGACAAGAGTTATGTCCAGCGCCGCGTCGATTTGATGGCAGCCGAAGGCGTGACGTTTGTCACCAACTGCGAAGTCGGCAAGAATCTCCCGGCCCAGAAACTGCGCGACGAATTTGACGCTGCCGTGTTGTGTGGCGGCGCCACCAGGCCCAACGACTTCTTCACCAAGACCGAAGGCCGGAACTTGAAGGGCATCCACTTTGCCATGGAGTTCCTCCATGCCAACACCAAGAGCCTCCTCGATAGTCATCACGCCGACGGCCGCTACATCTCCGCCAAAGACAAGGACGTGATCGTGATCGGCGGCGGCGACACGGGGACCGACTGTGTGGGCACCTCGCTGCGCCACGGCTGCCGTAGCATCTTGCAACTGGAGATCATCCCGCGGCCACCGCTGCTGCGCGCTGCCGACAACCCGTGGCCGCAGTGGCCGAAGGTATACAAGCTCGACTACGGCCAGGAAGAAGCGCAGGCCATCTTTGGCAATGACCCGCGCCAGTACGCCATCCAGACCACGAAATTCGTCGGTGACGAATCGGGCAATCTCAAGGAGATCCACACCGTCCGCGTGGAGTGGGTGAAAGACAATGGCCGTGCCGTGCCGCGAAACATCCCCAGCTCGGAGCAAGTCTTTCCCGCTCAACTCGTGTTGCTGGCCCTGGGCTTCAGCGGGCCGGAGAGCCAGCTTCTCGACCAGCTCGGCGTGGAAAAGGACGCCCGCACCAACGCCAAGGCAGAGTACGGCAAATTCAACACGAACGTGCCCGGCGTTTTCGCCGCCGGCGACATGCGCCGCGGCCAAAGCCTTGTGGTCTGGGCCATCAACGAAGGCCGCGGGGCCGCGCGCGAGTGCGACGCGTATTTGATGGAGAAGGCGGCGCGAGCGGAGCGAGCGCTGTAAGCCGATCTGCCGGCTCGAACTCTTATTCGCTTTGCTCCCCTTGCTTGGTGACCACGATAGTATCATTTTGTCACCTGGTGACAAGAGTTGATACAACGGAGCTCGCCGTAAATTCTGGCGCTGCAGGTGATTGCGGCGTGCGCATCGTGCCTTCGCAAACATTGATACAAATTGATACTTTGTTGGTGGTTTCATGGATTCATGGGTGGGTTCATGGGTGGGTTCATGGTTGGGTTCATGGTTGGGTTCATGGTTGGGTTGATTGGTGGATTCATTCATTGGTAGTTTGCTGGTGCTCATGACGGTTCTCGAACTGGTTGCCGAGCTGGCGCGCGTCCGCGAGCGTGGCGCGCGCTACATTCGCCGGCAACGAGATGAATGCCGGCCGTCGCAAAGGTACGATCCAGTTTGGGAAATGCAAATGCAAAGGCGAGCGCTGAGCCGTCAAGCCGGAGAAGGAGAGGAGTGCGCTCGCGGAGGCCACTCACACGTTGAGCTTTTGCTTAGACGCCGGCCAGTTTGGAGAATCTATCACGATGCGTGGCGCCGCTTGCCTGTGGCCCGGGGTGCCTGGCTGCAGATGGCCAGCCGAAGCGTGCGACCTCAGGCGCGTGGCGAAGCCTCGCGGCAGCGCGCTCCTGGAGGCTGAGCCCTGGAGTGAAGAAAAACTCGTCGACACGATGTAGCCCCTTGCATATCAGCCTCCGTTTTGCGACAATCTGAGGCTAGCTAAGGCATACCGTGAGCGCTTCTATTCCCCAAAAGGAGTGCAACATGGTCACTCGATTCACAACCGCCGTCTATTCTTTTCTCGCTCTCACCGCGACTTTGTCCGGGCAGCAACCGGCACCGCCGGTGCCGGTGCAGAGGGTCGAGATGACTCGAGTGCAAGGTACCGTGGTCGATGATCAAGACCGGCCAGTCGCTGGTGCCACGGTCTATTGCCTCGTGTGGACCAGCCAGGGCACAAGCGGCTTCTTATACGGGAAACCCGACCAGCTCACCGACGAAAAGGGAATTTTTTCGGTAGATGTACCCCAGCTCGGCAGCACGAAACTGATCTTGCGGGCACGACACGACAAGGCCGTTACGGAGAAAGCATTCGTCGTCACAGGTGATAAGCTCAAAGAATCCATAACGATTTCGATTAGCCCGAAGTCCGCGCGGCGATACAGCGTACGAGTCACCGACGCGGATGGTAAACCGGTTATGAAAAGCAAGGTTAAGGTGATGTATTCAACAGGAGGATTTGAACAATTCTCCGATGCCAACACACGACCGGTACCTTCTGCGGGCGGCATCACGGACAGCGAAGGCCGCCTGGAATCGGCACAGTGCCTGGCCCCCGATGGCAGCTATCGGCTTGAAGTTCAGGGCGAAGAATTCCTTTCCGAAAAGACGGCGCTCAAGGAAATGCCGAAGTCCGGGGCATTGGATTTCGGCACCGTCGTGCTTCGCCGCATGACTCCGCTGGCCGGGCAGGTGTTGGACAGCAACGGAAAGCCGGTCGGCGGTGCTCGCGTGACGCACTCGGACGCCAGACTGCGAGCGCAAGCTACGACCGACGATTCCGGCAAATTCGAGTTGAAGGCCGCCTTTGCAGCTCCCGGCTTCCTGTTCATCGAAAAAGCCGGCTATCGCTTCTACGGACAGGTTTGTGACAAGCCCGAGGCGCTGAAAATCACGCTGCGCCGGCGCAATGAGCCATCGGGGCAAAGAATCACGACGTTGCCGCAAGTCATGACATTCGCCGAGCGCAAGGCGCTGGCGGAGCAGCTGTATGCGCCGGTGCTGAAGGAAGCAGCAACGAAGAACGACGACGAACGAATGCGCGCATGGGAAACTTTGGCCAAACTCGACGCGGGGCGTCTCCTGGAAGAAATGGAGAAAAGGCCGCTCCAATCGGCCTGGTACGAGTCTTACCTCAAGCGCGCTGCCGCGAAGCGGATCATGGGTGAAAGTCTCGATGAGGCCCGCAGCATCATCGAATCGATGAAGGATCCTGGCTTCCGTTGTACTGGTTACCTCGATCTGTGCGATTCGCTTCCCGACAGGAAGAAAGCCGAAAAGATTGAATACCTGAACCAAGCGCTTCTACAGAGCAAAGCAGTAACGGAGAACGACCATCGCATTTTGAACTTGGCGCAAGTTGCGCGGCGACTGTGGGTTCTTGGCGAGAAAGATCGCGCGACTCAGTTGCTTCGCGAAGGTGAAGCAATTGCCAAGGAGTTGCCTACGGCGGCTTGGGCCGGATACGCGCGTGGTGCTTTTGCAGAAGATTTGGCGCCCATCGATTTGCCGGCTGCGCTGACGCTGATGAAGGATTTGAAGGATCCTTTTGAATTCGTCCGCCACCATGGCAATCTCGCAGTCAAACTGGCGAAAACTAATCCAGCAGATGCGGAACGGGTTTTTGACATGCAGCTTAAGCCAGGAGATCACCAACAAGTATTCCAACGCGATCAACGAGCCATTCGGGTCTGCTATGCTTTGGCCTCGGTTGATCTCCAGCGAGCCCGCAAGCTGGCCGAGTCCATCACCACGTCCGACTTCAAAGCCCGAGCTTATGGGGTAATGGCGGAGGCAGTGATGAAACAAAGTCCCCCGGACGCCTTATCGCTTTTGGACCGGTCGTTCGACATCCTTGCGGAACTGGTCGCGAAGGGAGAAGGGCGATTCAACAACCTTTGGAGTGCGGCGGGCACCGCTGGCATAGAAATCGGCATCGCCGAACAAATTGATCCCGCTTTAGCTGCCGAGTTTTTCTGGCGGAGCATTTTCTTGTTCACGCGCTCGACTGAATCAGACTCAGAGTTTGTACGGTTTAGAGATCGGGCTTCTCTGGGAGAGTTGGCGTTGGTCCTGTCCAGGTATGACCGTGATTTGGCTTTCAGACTGGTACGGGAATCTCGAGCGCTCTCCAAGGGCATGTCCAATTCTTATGGGCGTGACTACACACTGCTTGCCTTAGCGTTACTCGATCCCAAGTCTGCAATCGCTTCGGTGGCGGAAGAAACCCCTGGGCCACAAAGAGAACGAGCGCGCGGTGAAGTAATCCGAGTTCTTCTGGCCGATGGTGGTGAGGTAGGGCAGTTCATTCGGCGCGCTTTAAGCATGAATTACACGGAGATTGAAGATTGACCCTTGCTGCGGAGGCAGTTTATGAAAACGAGATTCTTGCTAGCGAGTTTGGGTAGCTTGTTACTCGTGCTCAGTGCCGCGGCAGCCGAAGACTGGCACTACGTCGTCCCTAAGGCCGGCGAGCCTTTCGCGAATCCGCCACCGCGCGTACTGCCCCTCTGCGATTCGAAGCCAGCCGACTTGAAAGAATTGGTCAAGTATCGCGGCAGGCGGCAGCGCTACGGCCAGTTGCAATATGGCGTCGGCCGAGCGGCTGCCGTCGCCCTCGTGGTCGATGAGGTTGCAGCGGATGAAGTGGATCTCTACGTCGATGCGCGCCGGGAGCGTGAGATCACCGCGGAGTGCCGCGTGACGGGCAAGGATCTCGCCTGGCGAGTTCCCCTGAGGGCGGCAGTTCAAACCGGCGAGAAGATTCACGAGTATCCGCGCATGGTTCTGTTTCGTTATGGCAGGATCGGCCGGACCCTTAGCGTGGCCACGTGCGGTTACTGGGAAGGTAAAGCTACATTGTTGGGGAAAAGCGTTTCGTTGCGGCGCGTGGATGGCGATGCGAATGGCCTGCTTTCCGACCCGCAAGACCGCATCTGGATCGACATCAATGGCGACGGCAAATGGGACGCGGCCAACGAGGAGTTTCTGTTCGCGCCGCTTCTGCACCTCCGCGGCCAGCGCATCGTGGTTCGGGCAGATTCGATCGGCGAGCG
>DATGHS010000331.1:0-3752 GCA_035307785.1 Gemmataceae bacterium | reverse complement strand
TCCTCGCTCTTCAAGAACTCGAATTCCTCGGCCACCTGGAACGTAGACCCATCCGGTGTCACGCGGTAAGCACGAATCAGTTTGCGGAAGACATCGGGATAATAGAGCAAGCCGCGATATTCCTCTGGAAAACGCGTGTCGTTGTAGATGAGCAACCCGGCCGGCGCGCCGCGCCCGGTCTTCAGCATCGGCGGCATCTTGCCCGGCAATTCGCCATAAACCGCGCCGCGCACATGATCCGGCTTGCAGCAATGGGCACCGGTGAAGAGACGCCAGCCGAAGTCGGCCTCTTCGGCCACGTGCATGAGCCGGCAACCCGTGAACTTGCTGCCGTCTTCGTTGTCGTTGTCGGCATGGAACCAGTTGAACGAGGTGTCGAAGGCCAGATCGCGATATGGGTTGCGATAGCCCATCGAATACGCTTGCATGTGCGAGCCATCAGGCCGGCAGCGGAAGACGGCGCCAGTCCGCAAGACCGTGGCCCGGCTGCCGTCGGAGCCTTCCACATAGTTGTCGTCATCACCGGCGGTGAGGTACAACCAGCCGTCATTGCCGATCGTCATTCCCGAGACCTGGTGGTGGTGAAAGCCGCAGAAACCCTGAGCGATGACTTCCTTCACGTCGTATTTGCCGCCCGGTTGTGATTGTCGGTAGCGCCGCACGCTGCCCCGGCCGCTCAGGTAGATCCAGCCATCATGCAATAAGATGCTGGAAGGCAATTCGTCTTCGAGAATGACCTCCGACTTGCCGTACTTTCCAGTTTTCGGATTTAGATGCACGATTTTCAGAATATCTTTTACCTTCTTCTTCATCGTGGTAATCGTGCGCTTGCTGCCGTCTTTGTATGTGATGACTTCCGGCGTCTCGGGCCAGCCGTTCACGTCGGGCTTCCATTCCAAAACGTAGAGCGTGCCATCGGTGCCGAAGGTCATGCCCACGGGGTTAATAATGGTCGGTTCCTCGGCCACGATTTCCACGCGAATGCCCTCCGGCGCGATATAGCCCTTCAAACGCGGATCATATTTGCCCTGGTCTACGAGCTTGACCCAGTCGGGCGTCGGCTTCGGCGGCGATTGAATCTGCTTGTAGTCGAACGGCGGGCCTTGAGCGAACGCGAACGCAGGCAGCACGAACGCTGCCAACAGGCAGAAAGAGCTTTTCACGCGGGAATCTCCAGTCGGCGAGTGAGAGAACTATTGCCAGCTTATCGCGCCGCCAGCCGGATGCAACCGAGGAATTGAATAGAAGAAATGACCAGACGCAAACCCGAAATCCGAATATCGAAATTCGAAACAAATCCGAATACCGAAACTCAAAACCGGCCCGCTTGTTTGGTCATTTGGATGTTGGATTTTGAATTTGTTTCGAATTTCGAGTTTCGGATTTCGGGTTTTGCCTGCCTACAATATGAACATGTCCAAGGAATTCCACCAACACGGCGTCCGGTTCCAATACCCTGAGAATTGGCATCTCGAGCAAGAAGATATCGAGAGCGGCTGGATCGTCTCTGTACAAAGTCCGGATACCGCTTTCTGGATGCTCAGCGTGCGCTATGATGAGCCGGAGCCCGAAGACTTGCTGCAGGAATCGCTAGGCGAGTTGCGACAATCGTACGCTGGGCTGGAGGCCGAAGGAGGCCGTTCCACGCTGGCTGGTCACAAGGCGGCTGGATACGACGTGCGCTTCTTTAGCTTTGATTTGACGAACACGTGCTGGCTGCGTAGCTTCCGGGCTGATTTAGGCACGATTTTGGTCATGTATCAATTCACGGATCTGGAAACGGAAAAGCAAGCCCCTGTGCTGCGCGCGATTTGCGCTTCATTGCGAGTGGAAGCTCAAACTGACTGAAGTTAATATTGGCGTATCACATGGGCTCGAAACGACACGTCCCGACGTGGCTGTGCATTCTCAGTTGTTGCTTGCCAATCATATGTAGCCTGCCGCTCGTGCTGGCGATGGCAGAATGGATTGACCCCCATTCGGAATTAGCCGCGTTTGTGAATTCTTCTTATAGTGGTTGGGTTCTCGCGCTAATCGGGCCGAGTGCAATTGTTCTGGCGGTAATGGGCTTGTTGCGCGGCCGAGGCAAATCCATTTGTTGGGCAGTCAAAGGTCTCGCATGGCTCGGGATCGCCCTGGGACTGATTGCCGGCGTATTGGGAGTGGGTCTCATTTGGCTGAATTATGCATTTCGAGATTTTCAATGGATGGGTGACTAGCCGGATCTCTCTTACGTTCGTTTGCAAGCTCGTGTGGAAACGGAATCGCCATGCGCTATTCGTAGGGTCATTTACTTGCGCGAATGGCCTCCCCCGCCGCCTTGACCGTCTCCGCCATCTGCACTTCCGTATGTGCCGCCGAGACGAACGCGGCCTCAAATTGGCTGCACGGCAAATACACGCCGCGATCCATCATGGCCCAGAAGAACTTGGCGAAGCGAGCCGTATCGCTGCGCCTGGCGCTCTCGTAATTCGTAACCGGATCGGGATTAAAGAAAAACGTCCACATGCTGCCCACGCGATTCAGTTGATGCGGCACGCCTGCGGCCGTGGCGGCATCATGGATTCCGTCGCAGAGCATCTGCGACAGCCGATCGAGGCGGTCGTACGGCGGGTTCTCCTTCAATTCCCGCAGCGTGGCGACGCCGGCGGCCATGGCGAGGGGATTGCCGGAGAGCGTGCCGGCCTGGAAGACCGGGCCGGCGGGCATGATCTTTTTCATGATTTCCGCCCGGCCACCGTAGGCACCGACTGGTAACCCGCCGCCGACGATTTTGCCGAGGACCGTCAAATCTGGTTTCACTTTCAGGATTTGCTGTGCTCCACCGTATGCCAGGCGAAAGCCGGTCATCACTTCGTCGAAGATTAACAGCGAGCCATGGAGCTCGGTCAGCTTCCGCAGCGCGGAAAGAAACTCCTGAGTGGGGATCACCAAGCCCATGTTGCCGACGAACGGCTCCACGATGACCCCGGCGATTTCGGCCCCGCGAGAATGGAAGGCATCTATTAGTCCCTGCACATCATTGAATTGCAGTACCAGCGTGTCGTTTGTGCAGCCCTTTGGCACGCCGGGACTGGAGGGCACTCCGTGAGTGAGCGCGCTGGAGCCGGCGGCAACCAGCAGGCTATCCACGTGGCCATGGTAGCAGCCCGCGAACTTAATGATGACATCACGGCCGGTGAAGCCTCTGGCTAGCCGAATTGCGCTCATAGATGCTTCCGTGCCGGAGCTAACCATGCGCACCATTTCCACCGATGGCATGGCTTCGATGATCAGTTCCGCCAGTTCGCTTTCGCGCTCGGTCGGCGCACCGAAGGATGCACCCTCGCGCAGTGCTTGATTCACCGCCTCGACCATACGCGGATGGCAATGGCCCAAAATCAGCGGGCCCCACGAGCCGATGTAATCGAGGTAGCGGTTGCCATCGATGTCGTAGAGATATGGCCCCTCGCCGCGGGCGATGAACGGCGGGGTCCCGCCGACGGCGCCGAAGGCGCGGGCCGGGCTGTTCACGCCGCCGGGCATCAGGCGGCTGGCTCGGGCAAACGCTTGTTGGCTGCGGCTGCGATTCATCGCGTCAACTCTTCTTATTCTCATCAAGCTTGGCCGGAGGCGGCGAGTCCGGCTTCTTGTCCGGATTGCGAACCAATTCCTTTACGGCCGAATCGGTGTCTTTGTCGTACAAATCCTCAATCCTTTTCAGCAACCGCTTGGCATCATCAAACTGGTGATTCTTTTTCAATCTGTCCACC
>DATGHS010000330.1:0-14854 GCA_035307785.1 Gemmataceae bacterium | reverse complement strand
CGTTTCGACAATGCACGTAGAACGGAATTCATTCCGTTCGCGGATGTTCCGGACCGGAATAAACTCCGTTCTACGTCATGAGTCGCCAAGTCAGCGGAGGAGTTCGGATTTTAATGAATCGGAATTCTTGCGAATTCCGCTACCGCTGGTCATTCCCCTCTAGGCGCAGCAGCCATCGCCCGCTATCCTCCCGCCCCACGATCATGTCATACGGGGAAATACTATGCGCTCGGCCTGGATGCTAGCGGCGGTCCTGCTCGGGTTGGTCGGCTGTGCTAACGACGCCGGCAATTTCGACCATGGCAGCCCCATTCGAAGTGAGCCATCACCTATCACGCCGGAAGCGAATCTTCAGGCTGCCACGCGCGTCGATTCTCTGGGGCGCGCGATACTGGCCGCCAACCCCGGCATTTCGGCGCGGCCGCTGTTTCGCACGATTGGCTCGCCGGAGTTGGAAATCTTTCACAAGAGTACTGCCGATATCTACATCACTCAGGGGCTGGTGGACCGCTGCAAGACTGACGGTGAACTCGCGGCCGTACTGTGCTCCGAACTTGGCAAGATGGTCGCCGAACGCGAAGCAATGCTAACACCGGAAGAGCGCAAGGCCCGCATGCTGCCGCCGCTGGACGACGGTATTCGCCCCGACATTGCCGGTGCGCATACCGGACCCGATCAATTCCGCCTGCGCGAACTGGCTAAGTTCGACAAGGAACGCAATGATCAGGCAACGGTGGCCCCGCCGAGCCCGGACTGGCTCGCTCGAACCTATCTGAAGAAGGCCGGCTACGAGGTGGGTGAACTGGCCACGGTGAAACCGCTGCTCGACTCCGCCGGTAAGCAAACGCCGCTCTCGAAGCAAATGCTGAGTCCAGCTGCTACTGGCACGTCGCCATTTATTCCGGCGCAGCAGTAAGAATCAATTCGAGCCGAGCCCGTGAGCGGCCGGGCAGTGCCGCACGCTCCACGCGGCCGCTTACGCGGCTCGGCTCGCCAACGTCTCTTCCCCCCTTGCTCTCGCGGGCAATTCAGGTATCCTCATTCTTCAGCCGGGGCACGTCTTCCCTGCGCTCAAGTGTCGGTCTTTATCGCGAGACTCTCCATGCGAAAACTTCGACCTCTCCCCGCCGTACTTTTCTTTGCGTTGCTCGTGTGCGTTGCGGTAATTCCGGCTTGCACGACCGGCACCAGCACCGACCCCGGCAAGCCATTTGTCGCCTTCATTAGCAACAACGGCTTCGAGTTCTGGACCATTGCCGAGCGCGGCACGGAGGCGGCAGCGCAGAAATACGACGTGCGCGTGGAGTTCAAGAAGCCCTCCGGCGGCGGCACCTCCGAAGAGCAGCGCCGTTTCATGGAAGACCTGATGACCAAAGGCGTGAAAGCGATCGCCATCAGCCCGAACGATGCCGAGAACCAAGTTTCCTTCTTCAAGGGCGTCAACGAGAAGATTCCGCTGCTGACCGTTGACAGCGACGTTCCCGATCCTTCGGTTCGACGTTGTTATCTAGGCACCGACAATGTGGCGGCCGGCCGGGCTGTCGGCAAAATACTGAAGCAAACGCTACCCCAGGGCGGGAAGATCATGATCTTTGTCGGCAAGCTCGACGTGCAAAACGCGGTCGAACGCCGCAAGGGCGTGGTCACCGAGTTGGCCGGCGGCGAAGACAAGTGCAAGGCCGAACTCGAGCAGATGACGAACGGCAAGTACCCTGTGAAGTTCGGCAACTACGAGCTGATCGATACGCGCACCGACGGCGGCAGCGACGCTGTCTGCCGGGAAAAGGTGGATGACGCCCTGGTGAAGTATCCGAATTTGAACTGCATGATTGGGCTGTGGGCATACAATCCGCCGGCAATGTTGGCCGGGGTGAAGGCAGCGAAAGATCGCCGCGGCAAAGTCGTGCTCATCGGTTTCGACGAGAACGAGGAGACACTTCAGGGCATCCGTGACGGCGACATCGTCGCAACGGTCGTCCAAGACCCGTACAACTTCGGGTACCAGGCGGTGCGCATCATGGCCGCGTTGGCCCGCGGCGACGACAGTCCGCTCAAAGACAAGGACATGAACGCGCAGAAACAACTCTTCGTGAAACACCGCATCGTCAACAAAGACGGCAAGACCGGGCCGTTGCTCGAGGGCGAACAGATTGAGGCAGTCGATCCGTTTGCCGCTAAGCTCAAGGAACTGAAGGGGAAGTAGCCCGCCGCGCCATGACGATCCCATTTCTGCAAGCCCAGGGCATTTGCAAGGCGTTTCCCGGCGTGCAGGCGTTGCAGGATGTGAACCTGAACCTGGGCCGCGGTGAAGTCCTGGCCGTGGTCGGCGAAAACGGCGCCGGCAAGTCCACCCTGATGAAGATCCTGGGCGGCGTCTACCGCGCCGATGCCGGGACGATCACGCTCGATGGCCGGGCCGTTCATTTCACTTCGGTCGATCAGGCGCAAAAAGCCGGCATCGTGCTGATCCACCAGGAACTGAACCTGGCGGAAAACCTCGACATCGCGGCCAACATCTTCCTGGGCCGCGAGCCCACATGGGGCGGGCCGCTGCAACTCCTGCGACGGCGCATTGCGAGCGACGCCGAGCCGATTCTGCGCCGCATCGGCCTCGATTTTTCGCCGCGTACCTTGGTCGCCAGTCTGTCGATCGGCCAGCAGCAGATGGTAGAAATCGCTCGCGCCTTATCACTTCAGTCGCGTATTTTGATTATGGATGAGCCCACCTCGAGCCTGACGCAGCGCGAGACCGAACGGCTATACGAAGTCATCCGCGACCTGAAGCGTGACGGCATCAGTGTCTTGTACATTTCTCACCGCTTGAAGGAAGTCGAAATCATTGCCGACCGCGTGACGGTGCTGCGCGACGGCCGCAATGCCGGCGAATTATCACGATCGGAGATTCGTCACGAGGCGATGGTGCGACTCATGGTCGGGCGCGAGTTGAAGCAGTTCTTCCAGCGCACGCGCGCCGAAACGCCGGGCCAGAATGTTTTGGAAGTTCGCAGCCTGCGCTGGGCCGGTCCCGGGGAACCCGTTAACTTCAATTTGCGGGCCGGCGAGATCGTCGGCATGGCGGGGCTGATCGGCGCCGGCCGCACGGAACTGGCGGAAACGATGTTCGGCGTCCGCCCGCGCACTGCCGGTGAGATTCGGTTGCTCGACAAACCGCTGCGCGTGCGAAAGCCGATCGACGCTATTCGGGCGGGCATCTACCTGGTGCCAGAAGATCGCCGCACGCAGGGCCTGCTGTTACCCGAAAGCGTACGCGATAATATTGCCCTGCCATCACTCGAGCGGCTTCAATTCCTTCGGTTAGTCGCGCGCCGGCGCGAACGGCAACTGGCAGAGGCTGCGTGTCGTAACCTGAATATCCGCGCGCCGAGTATTCGGCAGACCGTGGGGTTACTCAGTGGCGGCAATCAACAAAAGGTTGTATTGGCGAAATGGCTGGGCCGCAGCCCGCGCCTGCTAATTCTCGACGAGCCTACGCGCGGCGTGGACGTGGGCGCGAAGACGGAAATCTATGCGCTGATGGATAAGCTTGCCTCCCAAGGCCTGGCGATTCTGATGATCTCCAGCGATCTGGAGGAAATCCTGGGCATGAGCGACCGCGTGCTGGTCATGCACGAAGGCAGCCTGGTGGGCGAACTGCCGCGCGGCCAGCTGAGCGAAGAGGCCATCATGAAGCTGGCAACAGGCGGCGCCGCTACCGAGAAAAATTGAAACCCTGATAACGCGGACAGCACAGATAAGAACGGCAAGAATACAAAAGCTCTGATATTCGATCGCGCGGAATGCCAATCCGTCTTTTATCCGTGCCATCAGTGTAATCAGTGGTTGATTTTTCCTCTGAGCGAGTTCATGAAAAAAAACATTGGCATTTTCGTTTTCCTGCTGCTCGTCTACGGCTTCCTGCTGTTCGCCAATCCCGGTGCGCGGTCGATGGAGAATCACATCAACCTTGCACGCCGCATCGGCTTATTCGGCGTCATCAGCCTGGGCGCAGGAATGCTGATCATCTCGGGAGGCATCGATCTATCCATCGGTTCGGTTGTCGGACTCTGCGCCACACTGTTTGCGATGATCCTGCGCGGTGAAAGCTGGATTGGACGCACCTTTATGCAAACGACCGGAACGCATGATGAAACGCTTATCGGTATATTCGCCATCGCGGTAGTGCTGCTAACCGGAATGGCCATCGGCCTCATCAACGGGCTGTTGGTGACGAAAGTGCGCGTGCAGGCATTCGTGGTCACGTTGTGCGGCCTTTTCGTCTATCGCGGCATCGCGCGCTGGCTGGCCAACGACACCGTGAAAGGTTTGGGCACGACCTACGTCGGACTGAAGAAAGCGCTCTCCGGGACCGTGTTTACCTGGGAGGGACCGGAACCGACGAATAAACAGGAATTGTTCCGAGGGGGCGCGTCGCATTGGGAATTGCCGTCTTCACTTGCTATATTCCTGATGCTCGTCATAGTGGCCGTGATATTTTTGCACTTCAGCGTCTACGGCCGCTATTTCTACGCGATCGGCAGTAACGAACGGGCTGCCCGCTATTCCGGTGTGGCCACGGATCGCTACAAGCTCCTGGCCTATGTGATGTGTTCCACGCTTGCAGCGTTTTTCGGCGTCATGTTCGTCATGCAGGAAAACTCATCGCAGCCGTCTTCTACCGGCAACTTCTATGAACTGTACGCGATCGCCGGGGCTGTACTCGGCGGCTGCAGCCTGCGTGGCGGCGAGGGCAGCGTTTTCGGCATCTGCATCGGCACGACGATCCTGATCTTGTTGCCGAACGTCACTAACATGTACGACATTTCGCCGACGCTGGAGTATACAGTGATAGGCACAGCGCTATTGCTGGGCGCGATTCTCGATGAGGTGCTGCGCCGCTTCGGCACAGGGAGAAAACTCTGAGCCAGCGAGTCAATAGAAAGGCGAAAGCAAGAAACCTCCCTCGCGCCGCGGAGTCAGCAGCGAGGGAGGTTCGCGGGGGGGGGAACGGCTAAATGTCGTTCCTTATTTGTCCGCCTTCGTGTAAACGCTGATCGAATTCACACGATACATCGGGGCCGGCTCTTTCGAATCCGGATTGAGCATGGCGCCTTCAACGCGAACCAGCTGGCCCGATTTGAAGCCTTCCATCTGATGAGCCGCATCCAGCGTCACGCTGCCGCCGTAGCGGTCTTCGTCATCGATCGACGTGTAGCGCACGCGCCACTGTTGCTTCTGCGGCACGTAGCTGAGTTCACCGACCAGCCACTTGTAGTCGGTATCATGGGCGAATTCCGGCCGGGCCGTGATGTCGGCAAAGCTGCGGCGCGGCACCGTGTCTTCACTGGTCCGCATGCCCTTCGTGCCAATGTCGAGAGCCGGCTTCTGGCTCACGACAACATGCGATTCTGCCGACTTCGGCGCCGGCGACCATTCCGGACTCCTATAGCGCTCGTTGCTGACCGGCGGCAAGGTCGCCAGTGGCAGCATGGCCGGCGCCGGCAGTTGAGCGATCTTCGGTTGGACTGGTTGCAACGGGGCCGACGGGGCGCAGGGTGTGCACGGCACACAAGGTGGCGGGCAGGGCGTGCAAGCGGTGCACGATGGCTTGCAACTCGGCGCCGGGCATGCCGGCGTCTTGCAACACGAATCGCACACTGCTTTGGTGTGCTCGCACTCCGAAGATTTGCAACCGTCGTGATGCTGATTGCTGCAACCGAGCGCCAGGCCCACCAGCATGGCGGCGGCCGCGCCCGCCCAGCGCCGCAGGTTCATAAGACGAATCATGGCTTCCTTCCTTTCGAAACGCCTCGCGCTTCCCTGACGAGGCGGTTGATTTAAGGCGACTAGCTTCACTATCGGTTTGGCAAGAATGGGCTATTATGAATATTCGGCAAGTTTCGGTAGCGCACGATAAATGCGGAAGAGAGGTCTTGCTGCGTAAAGCAGTAAAGCCAGGTAAGCGATTTTTGCCGAATTGCAAGCCCATAAGACGCCGTATTTGTTGTTCCTGATTGCCCGGAACTCCTAGATTAAAATTGCAGCCCGCTGTTCGAAAGGAGTTGCCTTGCCGCCCGTGGCCAAAGTCTGGCAACTGTTGCCGCATGATGCGGTGGCCGTGGAGCGAATGTCTACAGCGCTGCGCATGTCGCCAATTGCCGCCCAGTTGCTTTTGAACCGCGGCTTTGCAGATGCCGAGGTCGCCCACCGCTTTTTAGAATCGCATCTCACCGCTCTGCACGCGCCCGAGTTGTTGACCGGTGTCCTGCAGGCCGTCGATCTGCTGGAAATTGCCATCCGCGACAAGAAACGCATTTGCATCTACGGCGATTACGATGTCGATGGCATTTCCGGCACAGCGATCCTCTGGAATCTCTTCCATTTGCTCGACGTGCCGGTCGAATTCCACATGCCCAACCGGCTCGAAGACGGCTACGGCCTGCGCTCTTCCACACTGACGCAACTCGCCCAGCAGGGAACACAGGTTGTCGTGACGGTCGATTGCGGCATCACCGGAATTGAGGAAGCAGCAACTGCCCGCCGGCTCGGCCTGCAACTTGTTATCACCGATCATCACGAATATAAGGACGAGCTTCCGGTCGCCGATGTGCTCGTGCACCCCGGGTTGCCGGGAGGATCGTATCCGTTCCGCGGTTTGTCCGGCGCCGGCGTGGCTTTCAAGCTTGCCTGGGCGCTTTGCCAGCGGCTCAGCGGCAGCGAGAAGGTGCTGCCGAAGTTTCGCGAATTCCTGCTTGATGCTGTGGCCCACGCCAGCCTGGGCCTGATTGCCGACGTGGTGCCGCTTCAAGACGAGAACCGCATCTTCGTCAAACATGGATTGAATCGATTGCAGACGGCGCCGACGGTTGGTCTGAAGGCTCTGCTCGAATCGGCAACTTTGAATTCCGGCTCGGTATTGCGGGCCGAAGACGTGGCCTTTAAGCTCGCCCCGCGCTTGAATGCGGCCGGGCGGCTCGGCTGCGCCCGGCTTGTAGTGGAATTGTTGACCACGACGAATGCCGAGAAGGCCCGCGACCTGGCCGCCTATCTCGACGGTCAGAACAAGGAGCGCCAAAGCCTGGAGCGCCGTTTCACGCGCGAGGCGCGCGAGCTTTTCGAAGCCGGCGACTGGCAAAGGCAGCCCGCCATTGTGCTCCATCATGCCGAGTGGCACGCGGGCGTAATCGGCATTGTGGCCGGGCGGCTGGCGGAGCAATTTGGCCGGCCGGCGCTGGTCATTTGCTCGCGCGACAACCCGGCCAGCGGCTCGGGCCGCTCGATTCCCGGCTTCGCCTTGCACCAGGCCTTGCAGGCGTGTGCCGGCGACCTGATCAGTCACGGCGGCCACGCCGCCGCGGCGGGATTCAAGATTTCGCTTGATCGAATCGATGCTTTCCGCGCCAAGTTCTGCGAATACACCGCCACGCATTTTCCCCAGGGGATGCCCCCGCCGCCGCGCCTGGTGCTCGACGCCGAAGTGCCGCTGAGCGCCCTGACCTTCGGCCTGCTCCAGGAAATCGATCGGCTGGAACCGTACGGCGCGCACAATCCCAGGCCGCGTTTCCTGGCCGGAGGCTTGCAAATCGTGGGGGAACCGCGCCGAATCGGCGGCGGCGAACGCCACCTCAGTTTTCGAGTGCGCCAGGCCGGCACCAACGTCCGCGCCGTCGCCTTCGGCCTTGGCGACCGCATGGAAGAACTCCTCTCCGCCGGAGGCCAGTGCTGCCTCGCCTTCACCCCGCGCATCAACGAATGGAACGGCATGCGCAACATTGAGCTGGAGGTCTCCGACTTTCAGGCCGGCGCGCAAGCACGGCTGGGGTAGCAGCTGCGACTGTGACTTTTTGTAACCAGGTGACAAGGCGCGCCACTGAGGGCCATGCCGCAACTCCCTGATTCGCCATCGCTTGCGGCGTGCGCATCGCGCCTTCGCAAACATGGACTCATTTTGAGTGCTGCTGGGTTGATGGGTTGTTGGTTTGATGGTTTCATGGATTGGTTGATGGGTTCGTGGGTTCATGGTTGGTTCTTCGGTTAGTGACCGCGCCGGTGGCCCCAGTACAGCACCCGGGCCTCTGATCTCAAAAATTCCATGCGGGTGTGATGCAGACGTGTGACCTTGTGTGCCACTACTCCGATTGCAAGGATGCCGCCGCGCGCACGGCGGGCCGCCGAAGGATACGATCCGGTTTAGGGAAGTCAAATCGTTGGTAGTACCGCCTTGAGGCGGTGGAGGAAGTCCAAGTTCCGCCTGAAGGCGCTACTACGAGCGGTCGCCGAAGGGATCCTGAACTGCGGTTTCGGGACCGCGTCTTGGCGGCACTCTTCGGTTCGGAGGGAATAATGGCGGACGTGCAAGACATGTCGCACCTGGTCGAGCAAGCGCGGCGGCCGGACCAAAGGCAGTTCGCCGAGCTCGATTTCGAGCATTTCGCCGTACAAGAACCCCAGCGCCGTGCGGGCAACTGCGATGGTGGGCAGCGGCTGTGGTTCGCTGCGCGCCACGTGCTCCAAAAAAAGTCGCACCTCGGTCAGCCCCAGCTCGCGGGGATGTTTTTTGTCGTGGAAGAGAATGTAGCGCCGAGCCCATTCGGCGTACCCCGCGGCGATGCTCGGGCTGTGGCCGCGGGCCAAGGCCAAGTCATGAAGTTGATCCAGGAATCGCGGCCGAGACGCCGGCTCGGCGGCTGCCCGTGTGGAAACGAGAGGCGGAACCATGGCAGACCCTCCAAGGTAGAGTTTGTAAACGGATGTAACCATTAGGCCGGTAAGGCAAGATGGAAAAACAGAATTTTGATTCTGCCGCTTGACAGTCCGCTGCCGGCGTGTTGTGATACGGGCTAACCGTAATAGGCTGACTGGCGCAGTACATAGCGACTTGAGCTCGGTGCATAGCGACTCGGTGCCCGTACATAGCGACTTGGGCTCGGTGCATAGGGACTTGGGCCGGTCAGCATACTCACCAGTTCGGCCACCGGTGGTGACTCTCGCGGGATTGAGACGTCCCGGCTCGATTATGAGGGCCTCTTGCCGATGTCAAAGCCGCACGCCGAGCTGACGGCCACCTTCGCTCCTTCGCCGGAGTCGGCCACGGTCACGCACCACGGACCGGCCGCGGCCGGCCATGGGTTCGACGAGGAGTGGCGCCAACTCCTCCGCCGGCGGCTCATCCTCGTCCACCTGCTGGCCCTGCTGTTCGTGGCCGCGCTCCAGGCGCTCAGCTGGGCCGCCCCGGCTAACGGCCCGCTCTACCGCCCCGACCAGGGGAAACCGTGGCTGCTCGTCCCGGCCTTCGCCGAGTGCCTGGTGGGCGCGGCCGTGCTGTGGCGCCGGCCGGGTTTGTCCCTGCCGGCCCTGCGGCTATGGGAGCTGATCCACTTCACCACGGTCGCCCTGTTCTACGGTTGGCTCCGGTACGGGATGTTGGCCCACAACGCTTGGCTCGCACCCGACCCGGATCTGACTGTCGGATTTTACGGCCTGGCCAGCGCGTACTTCTTCACGACGCTCATCCTGGCGTACGGCGCGCTCGTCCCGAACACCTTCCGGAGGAGTCTGGTCGGGGTGGCGGCGATCGCAGTCGTGCCGTTCGTGTCCGTAGTGGCCGCGGCATCGGCCAAGCCCGAGCTGCGCGATAAGCACGTCGTGCCGCTCCTCGTCCAGACCGCGGCCCACCTCGCCTTCCCGGCGGCGATCGCCGTATTTGCGGCCGCGCGCGCGGCCGCCCTCCAACGGCGGGCGTTCGAGGCCGAGCGGCGGGCGGAGCAGATCGGCCAGTACGCGCTCAAGCGGAAACTCGGCGAGGGCGGGATGGGGGAGGTGTGGCTCGCCGAGCACGGGCTGCTCAAGCGGCCGTGCGCGATCAAGTTCGTCCGCCCGGACCTGGCGGCGCACCCCACGACCGCGGCCCGGTTCGCGCGGGAAGTGCAGGCAGTCACCGGACTCACCCACGTCAACACCGTGCGGGTGCATGACTACGGCCGCGCGGAGGACGGGTCCTTCTACTATGTCATGGAGTACCTCGACGGGCCGACCCTGGAGGAACTGGTACAGGACGACGGTCCACTCCCGCCGGGTCGGGTCGTGTACTTGCTGCGGCAAGTGTGCGGAGCGCTGGTGGAGGCGCATGCCGCCGGGCTGGTCCACCGGGACCTAAAGCCCGGCAACGTCATCGTCGCCACGCTCGGCGGGCAGCGGGATGTGGCGAAGCTGCTCGACTTCGGGCTGGTGCAAGACTTGTCAGTCGATGCCGACAGCCGGCTGACTCGGGCCGGGACCGTGCTCGGGACGCCGGCCTACATGTCCCCGGAGCAGGCGGCGGGGGAGTCGGCCTTGGACGCCCGCGGCGACGTGTACGGGCTGGGCGCGGTGGCGTTCTTCGCCCTGACCGGCCGGCCGCCGTTTCAGGGCAAGAGCCTCGGCCAACTCCTGGCCGCGCACCGGTCCGAGCCGCCGCCGCCGCTGACCGACCTTCGGCCCGACGCGCCGCCCGACCTCGCCGCTGTCGTCGCCCGCTGCCTGGCGAAAGACCCGGGCGACCGCTTCCAGTCGGCCGCGGATCTAGACCGGGCGCTGGGGCAGTGCGGATGTGCCGCGGACTGGTCGGCTGAACGGGCAGCCGAATGGTGGCAGCACAGAATAGGAGATGAGAAACTGTCTGGGCCGAACAGTCTTATGGCCTCCCCGACTTAAATAAAAACAACGCGGACGGTCGCTCCGTCGGCTGACGACGTGTGGCGTTCGTTTTTATCAAGCCCTCCGAAGTCCGCGACTGTCGTTTCGCAGCGCCGAGATGGTTCGCGTCAGGGTGTCGCACTCAGGAACTGAGCGGCACCAAACAGCCTTACGAGGTCAATGCCTCAGAAACCTCTCCGTACCGACGAGCCGGTAAAGCAAAACGACGAGCTCGACCCCCGCAGGGTGACGGTCGCCAACCAGGCCGGCGCCGCCGGAATCGAGACCGGCATGCACTTTTGGATTGGCCTGGCTGGCAACCGCGTCGGCTTCAGTTAGTCCGCACTCGGTCGTCGGGCCACAACAGTCGTTCTCTCGTTAATCCAATCTGAGTTAGATCAATCGTGGTCAGACTCGTTCGGGTTCGTTCGTGATGCCTCCGGTCGCCGGCCAGGGGGCCAATCCAGTTAACATCAGGTGCGCCTCAGTTATTCTGCGCAGCTCCCCTGACCGGGCCGAAGTTCCTCGCATGCTTGTTCCTCGTTGATCCGCTCCGGTCACCGACCGGCGGGCCAATCAAAGCCGGGCGGGGTCCGACAGCAGCCGCAGCGAGACGATGGGGTCGCGGCCCCAGAAGAAACGTCTCGACGAGCGCGGTCGTCGTGGTTAGCCCCAGTTAGGCGTGCAGCTCCACCAGCCGGGCCGGAGTCGTTCCGCATGGTCGTGGTTCATTTTCTTCGCGGCTCTTCGGCTTGTGGCTCACCATTCTTCAAGAAGCGTTGCACGTCGAAGGCACGCTGCTTGCGCCACAGGTGGTACACGGTCCGGCCAATCTTCGCCTCCAGCACCGACAGCGCCTTGCGTTTGCCACGCTTCGCCTCCTGGCGTTGCAACCACGCCTTCACCGGCGCGCTGCTGCGCAACATGAGGCAGGCGGCCTCGCTGAAGGCCCACTTCAGGTGCGCGTTGCCGATCTTCTTGCCACCAAAGCCCTTCACCTTGCCGGCACTCTCGTGGGCACAACGCACCAGCCGGCTGTAGGAGAGGAAGTTGCCCGCCTCGGGGAAACGGTCGATGCGGTCGATCTCGTAGAGCAAAATCAAGCCCAGGATCGGCCCGATGCCCGGCACGGTGCGCAGGAAGCCAAAGGTCACCGGATCATCCACCTTGGCGCTGTGGAGCAGGTGCCGTTCGATAGTGGCAATTTGTTCGTCGTAGGCGTCGATGAGATTCAGGTTGGCCTGGATGCTCAAGCGCGTGCTCGGATCGGCGAAGCGTGCGGCGATGTCAGCACTTCGATTTCGGGCGTAAGTGAGCTTCTTCGGGAAGGGCGGCAGATTGAATTGACTGTTGGTGTTCTGGATGTGGGTGATCAGTTGCGCGCGTTGGCGGACAAAGAAAGAGCGGCGGCGCAACAGGTCGCGGGTCTGCCGCTTGGCTTTCGGATAGACGTAGGCAAGCGGGAACAGGCCGCCGCGGAGCATGGCCGCGAGTTTGCCGGCGTCGATGCGGTCGGACTTGGCCTTGCCGCCGTGGATGTGCTTCATGGCCAGGGCGTGGCCGAGGACGAAGGGGATGCGTTGGTCCTCGCAGAGGTCGGCCAGCCAGTACCAGGCGAACATGCACTCGCAGCCGACAACAAGGTTCTTGCGGAAGGGTTTCACGGCGTCGAGGAATTCGTCCGGTCCGGCAGGCAAGTCGTTCTCGAAGACGGTTTTGCCTTTGGCATTGAGCACATGGATGAACATGGATCTGGCATGCAGATCGACGCCGGCATAAAATTGGTGCGCTTGGTTGTAAAAGGGCACGGCAGCCTCCTTGGCTGGTGACGGGTCGTCCTGATCCCGCATCGTGGTTGCGAAGTCCACTCTTCGCTGAAACTTCCACGCTTAAGGGCCGGGAGCAATCCCGCGATCCTTGTTCTACTTGGCGACAGGCTCCGACCCGTCACTCGCAAGGACATAAGAAGTATCCAAGCGTTGCACCTGACTGCGGCGGCATTACGGTTATCCAGACTTCAACGTTCACTGAGCCGCCGCAGCAGGTGAACGCAGTCGTTCGGCCACATGAGGAGTTCGGAATGGCGACGTTCCGGCTAATACGAATCGAAGCACCTGAATGGGCGACGCAGCCGGATCTCAGGATCTATCGCGTAACGGTTGCCGAGTACGCGGCCATCCAACGGCACAGAGAGGAGATGCTGCAAGTTGTCCATCGCGAGGTCGAGGCGTACCTCAACGATCCTCGGTTGATTTTTGACGGGGACAAGGACGGGTTCCCGCATCGCCGTCGGCTCACCGGCTCATACTACATCGGTGGCGAGATGTACGAGACGCACGGCGAACCGGTCGCGTTTGTCATCAGCGTGATGTGCCGGTGTTTGGAGTCGCCGAAGTCGGGCATGGACCGCGAAGACGACTATCTTGGACTGCAGGTGTGGCTCCGCTGCTGTCCGGGTCGATGGTCGTCGTTTGAGGTTTTCCGTAACACCGATTCGTCGTCCATCTGACCCACGCTGGCCGAACCAGGTGCTCCAGCAGACGGCGGCCGCGATCTTGGTTCCTCGTGACATGAAGGCTTTCAGCGCGGCCGCCGCTGCTGAGCTGGGCGTTAGCCCGTCGGTTGACTCGAAAGGCGATGGTGAGCATTACAATGAGCAGTGCTCGAAACAAGGGTTTCGGCTTCTGGTTGGCCAGCGTCTATTGCGTCGCTGTTGGTGGTTTTGCCGGGTGGCGTGGCGCGGAATTCTGGACTTGGCAGAACGTTGTTGTTGTCGTTGTCCCGCCGGTTGTCCTTGCCTTGCTAATGGCTGTACCCTGGTGGTGGCGGACCTCGAGCCCGGGACCTGTGGAGCTTTACGTCTTCGGCGGTGTAATGCTCGCAGGTATGGGACTGATCCTTGCCTGGATGATGGCAGCGATTACCGAAAAGTGGTCGTCGCCAACTGGCCGTGCGGCCGCCGGAGCGGCGCTGCCAGCAATAGCCTTTGTCCTCATATGGGCCTTCTATGTGCCACCACGGCAAGCGATCCGGCCACAGGACACGGATGATTTACAGGGACGCGATGGATCTGGGGTAACGAACGGCTGAAGCTGACCGGGGCCGCCATCCTGGTTTTCCGAGCTTCAGCGTCCTTGCAGGCGGCCCCGGCTGCTGAGCTGTGTCGTTGAACTAAACCGCTGCGCGGTGGTTTCGCGAGGGTGACGGTCTGACAGATTCTTGAGGACGTTGGCGCAGTTTTGGCGCTTGGTGGGCATGCTCCAGGAACGCCGAGGGATTGGTCCCGCGGCGTTTTTTGTCTTCCTGGAGTGTCTGCCATGTTCCATTACGATCGCGAACCGCTGTCCCCGCTGCGCCGCCGTTTCATCGACGATATGCGGGTGCGCAATCTCTCGCCGCGAACCATCGAGACCTATGTGGTGCGGGTCGTCTTGTTCTCCCGTCACTTTGACCGGTCGCCCGAGGTACTCGGGCCGGAGCATGTCCGCGCCTACCAGCAGCATCTGCTGGCGCGAAAGGTGTCATGGAGTCAATTCAACCAGGCCGTGTGTGCCTTGCGTTTTCTGTACAACGTCACGCTGGGGCGACCGGAGATGATCCAGCATCTCCCGTTTCCAAAACGGCCGCGGGCGGTGCCGGTGGTGCTCAGTCCCGAAGAAGTGACGCGTTTCTTGGATGCCGCCTGGCCGGGGCGGGAGCGCACCTTGCTCGACGTGGCCTACTCCTGTGGGCTGCGTCTGAAGGAACTGCTGGGCTTGCAGGTGGGTGACATCGACAGCGCCCGGATGGTGCTGCACATCCGCGCCGGCAAGGGCCAGAAGGAGCGGTTCGTGCCGCTCTCGGCACGGTTGCTCGACGTGCTGCGTGGTTACTGGCGCGAGTACCGGCCGGCGACGTGGTTGTTCCCTGGGGTGAAGCCGACCCTGGCGGTGACCGGAGGTGCGGTGCAGCGCCTGTGTCGACGGACCGGCGCGCGGGCCGGACTAAAGAAGCATATCACGCCGCACACGCTGCGGCACAGTTTTGCCACCCATTTGCTGGAAGCGGGGGTGGACCTGCTCAGCGTGCAGGCGCTGTTGGGCCACAGCCACTTCCACACCACGGCCAAGTATTTGCACGTGAGCATGCGCCGGTTGCAGCAGTTGCCGGCGTTGCTCGAAGGCCTGGTGGAGTCGCGGCCAGT
>DATGHS010000329.1:0-7813 GCA_035307785.1 Gemmataceae bacterium | reverse complement strand
CCTACCTTGCGGAACACAACCGCGACCCCAAACCGTTTCAGTGGACGGCAACTACCGACTCAATACTCAAAAAAATCGAGAAAGTTTGTAAACGAACTTCTAACTCAGGACACTAGTATCCTTCGTAGATACCCTTCGGTATGATCAACTGGGTTTCAAGTTTTTCGCCAGGTTTGGAGGCGGTAAAGACCATCATGATGTCGTCACCGCCGCCGTTTTCGAAAACACGATTACGTCCGGACGAAGTCAGCGTCGCGCGCAAATCACTACCGACGCGCTCTACTTTCCAATGAAATTTTTCACCCCAATGGTCGAAAGTTACTGTTTCCGGCCGAAGGGCTTGCTGTTTGAAGAAATCGAGCTTATGCCAATGTGCCACCACGTCATCGATCGACTGGAACTCGGCCAGATCGTAACCGTATTTCCAAGATACTTGAAGCTGATCCTCAAACATCCACATCCGATGGACTGTCTCGGCGACGGCTTGATTCTGATCGGATTTGGTGTGCGAGCATGAATCGAACGAAAAGAGCATGGCCGAACACAGCGCAAAGCGCTGCGCAAAAATCAGGGCCGAGCTAATTCTACTTGTTTTTCCGGTTCTGAATTTTAACATACAAATCCTCGAGCTTGTCCAGAACCTCGTCAAATGACTGCACGCCATTCACATCCCAGACTAGGCCTTCGTGGTTATTGTCCATTTGCAAGAAGAAGCGCGCGAACTCGTGCGCGGTCCAGTAGGCCTTTGAATATCCTTCTGTTGCAGACAAATCCCAAAAATGAATTCGAAGAACGATGGTTCGCTGGGACCAATCAATCCAAAGTGCGCGCCATTCGTCCGTGTACATTGGGTTTCCGTCTGAATGCGTTTCGTTTGTTTTCAGACAACGAATGTACCTTCCTTTACTTGACTTCAGTCCTTCAAGGATTTTTTCGAAATACTGGATGTAGTAGGCATCGTTGGAGTTAAGGAATTTCCAAAACGTGGTTTCATCATGGCCGATGATTTCAACCATCTTGCCATCAACCATTATTTGCCGTCGCACTTCTCGATACCGAAACCTTTCTTGCACCTCCTTCCAATGGTTCTTTATAACATACAAGGCCCGTCGGATGCGCTCGGCCGCATCGAGCATTGCCTGCCTTGTTAATCTCAACTCGTCCTCTGAAAAATCCCCTTCGAACTTGACACGAATTGGGTAGTCCGAACTGAGAGGAGGCATGTCCTTCAACCCGCTCGGGTCAAGCCGGTTGATCGGGCTATCGGATTCAGTGCGATACAAATTGGGTTCAATTCCCTCAGTACCGATCGGGTCGAGCTGGATGAACCGGCCTAATTGTGGATCCATCATTGCTTACTTCTCCTTTGTTAGGTCTACTCGAATCCAAGTAGGAACACGACTTTTCGGCTGCCCTCCCTCTCGCAGCGGTCTCCACCAATCCTCCTCGTGCTTCGGGTGGTCCAAGCATTTCTGGATGGTTTCCAACATGCGAATGTGGCGCTCCATCGGCCATGGTATGCGCTCTGCGGGCCACCGGCGCCGGTCCGACCGGACTTCGATTTCGATCCTGGGAAATTGCGGCGGAAAGCCTTTGCGCAAATGTTTTTCCCATTCGCGCATGATGAATCGCACCATCACTGGGTACATGGACCGAACGGGATCGACGACCGATGCCCAAATATACGCATCGACGCATTGAGCCCAATCGTCCTCGTCCTTAAAGATGTTGGCTCGCCCGTTGATGAACAAGGCCAGCTCTTCGCGCGGAGACATTGACTCAAGGAAATGAAATTCATCTTCCATTTCCGGATCGATCTTGGTGGGCCAATTTCGGTAGTAATTATCGGGATGGGTTGTCAGACCCAAGTTCGTTGCTTCGATGTTGAAGCGTTCTCCCGTAACCGGATCGTCCCAGCGGCAAAAGCCATGATTCTTCGTTCCGACCAGTTCTAGCGGGTAACCCAGCTTGCGCCCGACCGCCACGTACAAAACCGGAATGGTCATGCACGTGCCGCCCTTTCCCTCGAGAATGCCGTGAAGGAATTCGTCGTCGATTTCCCACGGCGGCCCCTCGCCGAGTCCGAGCCCGCGCTTGTTGGGGTCGTAAACCACACCGCATTGCTGTTGCAGGACCGTGCACATTACCAGCATGCGGAAATATGCTTCGGAGTGATTGAATTCATGAAGCTTTGCCCGAAACTTGGGCAGCGCGCGATCGGTTTGCGTCTTGACTCGCCCGGCAAAGCGGTCAATTGTTTCCAGACGCTGCTCGATGTCGCGGCCATCATATCTTTTAACACCGACAGAGCAAAGCAAGTTTACGCGACCCGTGCCAAGTACCGCCAACTCTTCGTCCGACATGCGCATTAGCCTGATCCAAGGCGGCAAGGACGGGTCATCGGGAATTCCTCGGCGGCATGCTTTAAGGCATACTCGCTTGAGTTTGAGCCAAAATGCCGGGTCGTGCCTGACCTTCTCCCATTCAACCTGTAGTTCTGGTATCTGCTGGGCGGTGGAGCAAATACGTTCTGAAACCGTTGGGGTCATGGTTCGGCTCCGATTCCACCCTCGAATGTAGCCAGACCATGCAGAGAATCAAGAAAATTCCGGTTTTTTGCTTCCGTCTGGGTGCTGGAGCGCATCGGCACACCGGACGCGAAGAAGTTCCTCGAGGAGCTTGCGAAAGGCCACGAATTCGCCCGCCTGACCCGTGAAGCCAAAGCGGCCCTGGCCCGGCTAGGTTCGTAGCGTAGTCAGAGCCGCGCACGGAGCGCAGCGCAGTAAGCGGCCAGCCGGCATTTGCCGCTTACTGCGCTGCGCTCCGTGCGCGGCTCTGAATCCTCGATCCAAGCGTCACGGCTTCCTGTTGCGATTCTTTCCTCCTCGCCGTACGATGCAAGCATGAGCACGCAACACACATTTCAGATTACCCTGCCGGATTCGCTCAAAGAGTTCGTGGAAGGCCAGCTTGCTGCTGGGGCTTATTCGTCGGCCAGTGACTACATCTTGGCGTTGCTGCACGAAGCCCAAAAGAAGCAGGCCTGGGAGAAAGTAGAAAGCCTCGTCCTGGACGGGCTAAATTCCGGGGAACCGGTTGAAGTGAACCCAGAGTGGTGGGAGGAAAAGCACCGGCGGCTCAAAGATACACATCCAGAGGCGACCGAATAATGAGTCGCTCCATCGTGGTCCGGCCACGGGCAAGTGTGGATCTGGACGAACAGGCCGAATACATTGCCCAGGACAACCCTAAGGCCGCACTTCGTTTCCTCAATGCGGCTGAAAAAGCGTTTGCATTCCTTGCTGATATGCCCGAACTTGGCGCGGCATGTGAGTTTCGTAACCCCGCTGCCGCCGGCTTACGCATGTGGCTAATCCGGGGCTTTGAAAAGCACGTCATCTTTTACCGCTCCACCGAAACTGGAATTGATGTCATTCGCGTGCTTCATGCGGCCCGGGATATCGAGGCATTTTTTGGAAACTGAGCCGATCGTACCTGGCGGTTTGTCTTCCGCGCTTCCTGTTTCGATTCTTGACCGCTTCGTTGTACCATCAAGCGCTGCGCAGCAGCCGCGCCGTCTGGGTGCTGCAGCGCATCGGCACTCCGGAAGCGAAAGCCTTTCTACAAGCGCTTGCCAAAAGCCACGAATTCGCCCGCCTGACCCGTGAAGCCAAGGCGGCGCTCGCTCGGCTAGGTTCGTAGCATAGTCAGAGCCGCGCAGGGAGCGCAGCGCAGTAAGCGGCCAGCCGGCGTTTGCCGCTTACTGCGCTGCGCTCCCTGCGCGGCTCTGACTAGACAAATCAATCCGCTTCTCCCATCGTCAGGGCCACTTGCTGCTCCTTGCCGTCGCGGATGATTTGGAAGACGGCCTTGTCGCCGGGTTTCTTGGCGTCCAGGTGGCTGAGCAGGTCATCGAGCGTTTTCACCGTATGCCCGTCCACGCCCACAATGAGATCAGCAGTGGAGCGGTCGAGCACACGGCCACGCGGTGTGGACCGGATTTGTGGACCGCGCAGACCAGCCTTGGCCGCCGGACCGTTCGGATCGAGCCGTGAAATCAAGAGACCATGATCCGTCTGAAACACACTCAGGATGCCGCTTTCGCCGCGAACTACCTTGCCGTGGCGGATGAGATCATCCACCACGCGGCGGGCAAGGTTCGACGGAATCGCCAGTCCCACGCCGGAACTCTGGCCGGCCCGGCTAATGATGGCCATGTTGATGCCCACCATGTCGCCGCGCTTGTTCAGCAGCGGGCCGCCCGAGTTGCCGGGGTTGATGGCGGCGTTGGTCTGGATCAGGCCGCGGAACGTGCGGTTGTTGTCCATCGGCAGGCTGCGATTCAGGTTGCTGACGATGCCGTCGGTGAGCGTGCGGTCGTAGCCGAATGGATTGCCGATGGCAAACACGCGCATGCCGGGCAGCAACTGGTTGGAATCGCCCCAGGTGATCGGGTAGAGTTTTTCCGCCGGCGCGTCGATCTGAATCACGGCCACGTCATCGATGGGGTCGGCGCCGACGAGCCGAGCCGGGTACACGCTGCCGTCCCAGAGCAGGACCTGGATTCGGCGAGCATCTTCCACCACGTGGTTATTCGTGACAATATGCCCGGACTGATCGAGCACGCTGCCGGAGCCAGTGCCCTCGCGCACTTCTGAGAAGAAACCAAAGTCGTCATTTACCTGTGAACGCGTGGTGATGTGGACAACACTGCGATTCACGTTTTCGTATACATTCACGGCCGTCTGCTCTTCCGGCGACAGCTCCAGTTTGCGGGCATCCACCTTCATGGGCGGCGGCGGGGCCGGGAAGACCATTTGCCGGGCCGGCATGATTACCCACGCAAGTCCGGCCGACAACACCGCCACAGCCACGTACGAAGCCAATCTCTTCATAATTCTGTCCCCCTATTGACTCCGGGTCACCCGGTCGGTTGCTATGTACCACTATTTTATTATTCGGGGAAGGGAAATGGCAGCGTTGACATCTATCCCGACGTCTATGATCCGTGGTCAGTAGCGGCATCGAAAAAAATGTAAGTGCCGGTGCAGTAGCGACTAGCGGCGAATGGTCGGCAGCTGCCTTGGAACAAATGGCCGCTGACTTCGGGCAAATTCCTGGCAAATGCACATCCGTTTACTATAACATCGACAAGATTGTTGTAACACTTCCGCCCCCTGTGCCAAAAAGGATTAGCAACCCCGAAGGAGGCGAATCTTGCCGGCCAGTGTTCCGATTACTTCTGTTCATCTTCCACCGGCCCCAACTTCGGCTTTGCGCAGGGCGATCGAGCAGGATTATCGAGCGCTGGAGCGCGGAATCCGGCTGTTGGTTTTTCGTACGACCGGCCCGCTTCGCGATCACGAAATCGACGGCATCGTTCAGGAAACGATCAATGAGACCTGGATTCGAGCGGTGCGCAACGAACATCGTTATGATTCATCGCGGCCGGCATTGCCGTGGTTACTCGCCATCGCCACGAATGTGTTGCTCGAGCGCCGGCGGGCGAACTTCCGCGATGGCCGGCAGCAGAGCGAAACCGATCTTTCGGCCGGCGACGAACTGCTCGAAAACATGCTCTCGGGTTCGGATACTCAAGCCGATACGAACTCCGATCGACTGGCGGTGCGGGCCATACTCGCCAAGCTGCCTGCCGAGACCCGCTCCCTCCTGGAAGCGCGCTTCATGCAGGGCCTGGATGGCCCCGACTTGGCCGAGCGGCTGGGCATCAGCCACGGAGCCGCCCGCGTTCGCTTGTGCCGGGCATTGCAGCAATTCCGGAAGCTTTGGTTGGCTAGTAGGGGCAACTCCCATGACTGATATGGACCTGATGGCCCGGAAATTCTTGCACGCGCTCGACCATGGCGACTTGCCGAGCCTGTCTTGGCTCTGGCAGCAAGCCGGCGAGCAGCCGGAACTGGGCCAGCTGTTTGCCGAGATGATGGAAGAAGCCGCGCGCGCGATTGAGCCGCCCAACGGCTGGCAGACCGACGTAACCAAAGTGCAAACGCTGCTGCGGCAGCACATTCCGAGTGCATTCCCACAGGAAGCCGAAGTCCGGCCGCTCATGACTTGCGACGTCGCAGCGAAACTGCACGAACTCATGAATGGCTTCACGGAGGCAGACCAGCGGGCCAATGATTCACTGCGCTACGATCGTACGCTAATTCCCGTCGAGCTGGGCGTGCCGCAATTGCAGGCCTGGATTGAAGGCTTGAACGTCCCAGCTTCCGAGCGCTACTGGAAACAATTCCGCAAGACGGCGGTGCTGCTGAAAATCAGCCGCGGTCAGCAAGGCGCGAAGTTGCTGGCCGCCCGACAGGCAGCCGAACAAAAGCAGTAGGAGGGTCAAGCGTGCATGCGCTCGCCCCTTTGTTTCGGAGGTCAGAAGTCAGAGATCAGAGGTCAGAAACCAGAATTGCATTTTTCTGATCTCTGACTTCTGCAAGAGAAAATCACCATGCGTCTCTACGACATTGCGGCTGAGATTCGACGGCTATTTGGCTCCGGCGACGAATCCGGTGAAGTCTCGCAAGACGTATTCGATCAATTCTCAAAGCTTAACCTGGCCTTCGACGCCAAGGTCAACGCCATCTGCGGGCTGATCCGCGAGCTGTCGGCCGAAGCAGAAGCAGCCAAGGCGGAAAGTAAGAGACTTTCCGAACTGGCCAAGGTTCGATGCAATCGCATTGATTCTCTCGAAGAGTACCTCATGCATTGTCTCGACCGCCTGAATGAAACACGGTATGAGACGAGTCTGTTCAAGACCTGGATTCAGAATAATCCGGTATCGCTGGTGCCAACCGTGGAACCGGAAGCGTTGCCCAAGAAGTTCCAGCGTGTGAGGATCGATGCCGACGTGCAAGCCGCCAAGAAGGAATTGGAGCAGACGGGTGAGGTGCCCGAAGGATTTGAGCAGAAGTTCGGCCGGCACCTGCGAATCAAGTGATCGCCTGGAAACGTGCGTGAATTGGCAAGAAGAACATGCGATGATTCTGGCGGCCCTCCAGCGGGCCGCTACCCAGGCGCATTTGCCCTGGCCGCCGGAGAAATCCGGCCCGGCGCCGCTGCGCGAATTCATCGCCGCCTTCAACCTCACGCATGATGAGGTGCCGAAACTGTGCCGGGCCAAGGTCGCGCTGGCGTTTGAGAAAGTAGGCCTTGAACCGCCGCAGGAGTTCTGGAAGAACAGCGCGCCGTTGGCGGGATTCCTCTTTGCCAATGTTGATGGCGGTTACATCCTGGTCAACGCCGATGACCCGGTGTCGCGCCGCCGCTTTTCCGCCGCGCATGAGCTAGGGCATTTTCTCTTGCATTTTCGCCCCGACTATGCGGTCCCGGTGGGCGGATATTTGCAGGAAGATGAGACCATCACGGAAGTCGACGACGAGAAAGACCTGGCCGCGATGGAGCGGCAAGCGAACCGGTTTGCGGCCGAAATGCTAATGCCAGAGGAAGCGTGCCGCAGGATCGCGGCCGAGGCGCTGAGCCGCGGCGGCCATTCACCGGCATACCTGGAACACAAATTAGCGGGTGAATTACTGGTCAGCCGTGAAGCCGCGCGCTGGCGCATTCGCGGGTTGAGATTGAATTAGTGCAGAATCGTCAGAGCCGCGCACGAAGTAAGCGGCCAACTGTTGATGCCGCTTGCTTCGTGCGCGGCTCTAAAGGTTGGTGACTAATGGAGTATTTGTAATGGGCCTGGAATTCCTGCAACAATACGGCGGCCGGCGGCTCCAAATCTACACTCCACAGGCGCCGCCGCAAGATGAAGCCGCGGTCGATGACGAGCCCAAACACTCGCCGCCGCGCC
>DATGHS010000328.1:0-20629 GCA_035307785.1 Gemmataceae bacterium | reverse complement strand
GCTTCTGACCTAATGCGAAGGATTCGCCGCGGGAGGAACTGATCCGGAATCGCGAGCCAGATTCACGTCGTCGGGAAAGACAGGGGAACTGCCATTGCCGGGGCGGATCGGGACCGGCCGCGCAGGCACGGCAAGATGGGGATTGCGGCCGATCGGCACGGGCTCGTCGCAAGATTCGAGCAATTCGTCGTCATCTTCATTTACCGGCACGGGCGGCGCGGCGCGGTGCTTACCGGCAGCCGGCGGCGGCTTGACGGCCGACACGGCGGGCGGTGCTTCGGCAGGCTCTTCGTCGCTCCAACGCACCTTATAGCGAAAGTTGCCGATCGTTAGTTCATCCTCATCCTTGAGCCGGCCTTCCAGCACGCGCACCTCGTTAATGCGGATGCCGTTGGTGCTGCCGAGGTCGCGAACGACGAGATACTTGTTGACTTGAGCGAGGCAGCAATGCCGGCGCGAAACTTTACGCGAATTGAGTTGAATATCGCATTCTGGGTGGCGGCCGAGAAGGAGAATCGGCTTATCGAGCAGGATGTTCGGCCCGTCACTCAAGGAAATCAGTTGCGCAGGCATGAATGCCCCTCCCCCGGGGCGGCGGCCGGGAAAGCCGCAGTTTCTTCCAGTATAACTGCTTTCCGGCCGATTGCCAGCATATACAGCCGTGAAAGCCCAGGGACTACCGTCTTTGGGCTTTCCGCTCCGCTATTGTTGAAACAGAGCCGACATCAGCAATCGTGCCGTCCACAGCAGTGCCGTGCGTTCGGTTACCGTTTCCTTGCCGCGATCCAATATGCCTTGCAGACGCTCGGCAGTGCCACTCACCAGCGCTCGCTGCTTTTCGCTGAGCGGGAAAACCTTCGGCTTATCGAGAATACGCGTGAGCAACACATGAATACTTCGCACCTCATCAATATCCGGCGGCAAACCATCTGTTGCCCAGGTTGGCGTCTTTTCCGCGTCGGTCAGCTTTTCGGTTAGGTCGTGAATAAAGTCGCTGATGCGCTTCAGTTTTTCGTAGTCGATTTTCTCGGGCGTGTCGGAAGGCTGGTGGTAATCCTCGTGCATACCCGTGCTGAAGAACAGGAACGGCACCTTGCGGTCACGGAACGGACCGTAGTCGCTGCGGGTGCCGATGATGTCGGTGCCCACGCGGCCTGCCCTTAGTCCCGGCTTCGGCTGGTTGTCTTCCAACAGTTGCCGCATCTCTTTGGAGTTTTCGCTGCCGAGCACGAACACATACTCATCCATCACCCCGGCCATCGAACGGCCGATCATGTCGGCGGTGATAAACGCCTTGAGCATCTTAAGGTCCATCGGCGGATTGGCAGCGAAGTGCGTGGAACCGAGCAACCCAGTCTCTTCCTGGTCGAAGGCAACGAAGACGATGGTCCGCTTCGGTTTGTGTTTCTGCAGCGCAAAGCGCTCGGCTACTTCCAGCAGCATGGCCATGCCGCTGGCATCATCATCGGCCCCGGCGTAAAGTTTGTCGCCGCGCTTGCCCAGGTGATCGAAGTGGGCAGTGAGCAAGATCCATTCATCCTTCAGCTGCGGGTCGCTACCGGGCAGAATCGCCGCCACATTTTGGCCCACGATGCTAGGCTCTTTGTTGTCGGAGTTCTTGAGCTTCCACGGAATCTGCTGAACATACGAGTCGCCGAAAGCGGGCTTCAGCTTCAGTTGCTCGAAGATGCCGGCAATGTGCTTAGCGGAACGGGCAGCGCCAGGTCCGGCTCGGCCCATAAACTCCGGTGAAGACAGTCGATATACATGGGCCTTCAGTTCCTCCACGCGGATTTCTTCCGAAAGTTCGGCTTCTTCCTTCTCGTAGGGAAACGGATCAGCGGAAAGCGCGAGGCTGAGGGCGAGAATTGAAAACATGCGTAAATCCTTCATTGGTTGGCGACGCTTCGCAGAAGCGTTGCGCTGCTGGCATGCTACCGAACCGGCACAATTAACGCAACGCGTCTGGCAAGCCGAATCATCTGCAATACGATAGTATTTCGACTAACCGCAAATCCTGCAGGGTGGGTGGGGCGCAGCGCAAATTCACCTGCGCGGGATCGGTGGGTTCCGCATCCTGCTCTACCCACCCTACAAAGAGCTTCTTCGAGGCATCGGCCGTGGCCAATCTCCGCACTCCACTGTACGACTGGCACGTCGCCAAGAAGGCGAAGATGGTGGAGTTCGGCGGCTGGGAAATGCCGGTGCAATACACCGGTATTATCGACGAGCATAACGCGGTGCGGACAGCGGCCGGGCTTTTCGACATCTCGCACATGGGCCGGCTTTCCTTCGGCGGCCCGGATGCGCTCAGCCTGATCCAGCGCGTGTTTACGAATAATGCCGCTACGATGAAAGACTTCCAGGTGCGCTATGGCCTGATCTGCAATGAAAGGGGCGGCGTCCGCGACGACGTGCTCGTCTACCGCTGGCCATATGGCTGGGCGATGGTGGTGAACGCCTCCAACCGACTGAAAATTGTCGAATGGCTGAATCAGCACAAGGCAAACCTGAATGTTCAAATGCAGGACCAAACGTTGGATTCCTGCATGATCGCCGTGCAAGGACCCAAGGCATTGGAAATCTGTCGGGGCCTGACGGAAGCCGACGCAAGCCAGCTCAAGTATTATTATGCCGCCCCGACACGATGGAAGGGCAAGCAATGCGTGGTGAGCCGCACCGGCTACACCGGCGAAGACGGCATCGAAGTCATGATTAGCAAGGCAGCGGCGGTCGAATTGTGGCAAGACGTGGTGGCGCGCGGCGCCAAACCCTGCGGCCTCGGAGCGCGCGACACGTTGCGGCTCGAAGCTGCGATGCCCTTATACGGCCACGAATTGACGGAAACCATTGATCCTTTGCAAGCCGGCCTCGCTTGGGCGGTAAAATTGGACAAGGGCGATTTCATTGGCCGGGCGGCGCTGGAACAACTGCAAAAACTACCGCGTCCGGTTCGTGTTGGTCTTGAACTCGAAGGCAAGCGAGCCGCGCGCGAAGGCTGCGGCGTCTGGAGCGGATCCAGGGAAGTCGGAAAGGTGACAAGCGGCAGCTTCGGCCCCACCTTGCAAAAGTCGATCGCAATGGCGTATGTCGAGCCCACCAGCGCGGCGGTAGGAACCAGGCTGGAAGTCGATATCCGCGGCGACCGCATGTCGGCAACCGTGGTGAAATTGCCGTTTTACGAGAGAAAGAAATAACGCTCACGGAGATGATTCCATGGATTTGTCGAAGCTCAAGTATTCGCCAACACACGAATGGGCGCAGCTCGAAGGCGATACCTGCACCGTGGGCATCACCAGCTTTGCGGCGGAGCAGTTGCAGGACATAACGTACCTGAAGTTGCCCAAGGTCGGCGACGCCGTGAAGCAAGAAGGCCCCTTTGGCGAGGTCGAAACGGTGAAGGCCGTAAGCGACATTTACGCCCCGGTGGCCGGCACGATTTCGGCCGTAAATGAGAAGCTGGTCGATGACCCGGAAACGATCAAGAACGACCCTTTCGGCGCAGGCTGGCTCGTCAAAATCCGCATGCAGCCCGGCACTTCGACAGCGCACTTGCTCAGCTACGAACAATATCAGAAGCAGATCGAGTCTTCAGGGCATTGAGATTGAATCTGGAGGTTTCCTTGTCCGAGGCGTATATTCTGAACACTCCCCAGGACCGGCAGGAGATGCTGGCCGCGATTGGGGCCAAATCGACCGATGAGCTTTTCGCGCAGATTCCCTCCGAGTTGCAGTTGCAGCGGCCGTTGCAGATTCCCGCTGCCCTATCGGAGATGGAGTTAACGCGGCACATGGCGGAGCTATCGGCCCGGAGCACGTCGGCCAACGATGCCGTCTGCTTCCTCGGCGGCGGCAGCTACGATCATTTCATCCCAGCGGTGGTAGACGCGATTGCCGGGCGAAGCGAGTTCTACACCGCCTACACTCCGTACCAGGCTGAAGCGAGCCAAGGCAGCTTGCAGGCGTTTTTCGAATACCAAACGCTGATTTGTCAATTGACCGGCATGGATGTGGCCAATGCCAGCTTGTACGACGGCGGCAGCGCCGTCGCCGAAGCGGTACTAATGGCGATGAACATCACCAATCGCCATGGCAAAGTGCTGGTGCCGGAGAGCCTGCATCCCGAGTACCGGCAGGTCTTGGCGACCTACCTGGCGAATCTGCCCCTCGAACTGGTCACATTGCCGACGAAGAACGGATTTCTCGACCCGGATGATTTGAAGAAAGCGATCAATGCCGATACGGTCTGCGTGGTAGTTCAGCATCCGAATTTCTTCGGCAACCTTGAAGAAGTGGATGCGCTTGGCCAGATCGCGCACGCCAATAAAGCACTCTTCATCACGTGCTTCGACCCGATCAGCCTGGGATTGCTGAAGCGGCCCGGCGATTACGGAGCCGACATCGCCGTGGCCGAAGGCCACACCCTCGGCACGCCCATGAGCTACGGCGGGCCGTACCTCGGCATCATGTCGTGCCGAAAGGAATTCGTGCGGCAAATTCCCGGCCGGCTCGTCGGGCAAACCGTGGACCGCAACGGCAAGCGCTGCTGGGTGCTCACACTGCAAACGCGCGAGCAGCACATTCGCCGAGAGAAAGCGACCAGCAACATCTGCACGAACCAGGGTCTTTTCGCACTGCGGGCCGCGGTGTTTCTAAGCGCGCTTGGCCCACAGGGCTTGAAGGAGACGGCGGAGCTGTGCCTGCGGAAAGCGCACTATGCCGCCGCGGAATTGGCGAAGATTCCTGGCGTGCAGATTGCATTTTCGCGGCCGTTTTTCAAGGAATTCACGGTGCGGGTGAAGGGCGACGCCCCCAAGCTGTTGGCGAAATTGCGTACTGCGAGCTATCTTGCGGGCCTGCCGTTGGCACAATGGTATGCTCAATGGAAGGATTGCTTGACGATAGCCGTCACCGAGAAGCGCACGAAGAATGAAATCGACGGGCTAGCTTCGGCGTACAAAAAGATCCTTTCGGAACGTTGAGAGTTGCATGAATAATACCCAATCTACCGATCTCCTTTTCGAAATCAGCCGCCCGGGCCGGCGTTGCCATATGCTGCCCGCCTCCGATGTGCCGACCGTAGGCAACTTGCTGCCCGCCTCGGCATTAGCTGACGCCCCGCCGCCGTTGCCGGAAGTCGGCGAGATCGACCTGATCCGGCACTTCACGAATCTGTCGGCACGGAACATGTCGATCGACACGAATTTCTATCCGCTCGGTTCGTGCACCATGAAGTACAACCCCAAACGGCACGAGCGGCTCGCAGCGCTACCCGGCATGGCCCAACTGCATCCTCTCCAAGATGAGGAGACCATACAGGGCATGCTCGCCCTGCTCTACGAGATGCAGAATTACCTGGCCGAGATTTCCGGACTCGACGCCGTCTCGCTTCAGCCTGCTGCCGGGGCTCAGGGGGAATTGACGGCATTGCTCGTGGCGGCCGCCTATTTCCGTGATCGCGGCGAAACGGAACGCAAGCGCGTCCTCATTCCCGATAGTGCGCACGGGACCAACCCGGCCAGCGCCGCGTTGGCCGGTTTCCAGGCCGTCACCATCAAAAGCAACGCGAAGGGCCTGGTCGACCTCCAAGACCTGAAGTCGAAGCTCGACGACCGCACGGCCGTGTTCATGATCACCAATCCTAACACGCTTGGCCTGTTCGAAACGCAGATCGGCTTGATCAGCGAGATGCTGCACGCCGTCGGCGGGTTGGTCTATCTCGACGGCGCGAACATGAACGCGATTCTTGGCTACACGCGCCCCGGCGATTTCGGGGCCGACATGCAGCATTACAACGTACACAAAACCTTCACCGGCCCGCATGGCGCGGGCGGCCCCGGCTCCGGCCCCATCGCCGTCCGCAAGCACCTGGCGCCGTATCTGCCGATCCCGCTTGTGGCAAAAGAGGGCGACCGCTACCGGCTCGATTACGACCGGCCCAAGTCGATCGGCCGCGTCCGAACCTTTGGCGGCAACATCGGCATCTTGGTCCGTGGCTATTGCTACATCCGCACCCTCGGCCCCGACGGCTTGAAGTCGCTCAGCGAGAATGCGGTGCTGAACGCCAATTACCTGCTGGCCAAGATCAAGCAGAAGGTCGAGGTGCCGCTTGGCGACCGCTGCATGCACGAGTTCGTTGCCTCGGCCCGGCAATTGCGGAAGGAAAAGCGCATCAGCGCCATGGAGATCGCCAAGCGGCTCCTGGACTTCGGCTTCCACGCCCCGACCATCTACTTCCCGCTTGTGGTGCCGGAAGCCCTGATGATCGAGCCAACGGAAACAGAAAGCAAGGAGACCCTCGACCGCTTTGCCGAAGTCTTGCTCCAAATCATCGAGGAAGACGCGGCCTATTTACAGAAAGCGCCGCACACGCTGGAAATCAGCCGGCCCGATGAGGCTCGCGCGGCCAAGGAGCCGAGGCTGCGCTGGGAAGCGGCCACGTCGAAATCATGATCGTGCGTCTGCTGCCGCTGGAAGTTCGCGATGGCCCCAGCAACATGGCCGCGGATGAAGTGACGCTGGAAGCCGCCGTCGCCGGCCTGCCGTCGTTGCGGTTCTACACCTGGCAGCCCGCCACGCTCAGCCTCGGTTACTTTCAGCCGCATTCGGTTCGCGAAACCGATCCCCTTTTGCGAGCGCTACCCTTCGTCCGCCGCCCGTCTGGCGGCGCCACGCTTGTGCATGATCGCGAGTTGACCTACGCGCTGGCCTTGCCGGCCGGCAGTCCATGGCAGCCGCGCGGCCAACCGTGGCTTTGCCGAATGCACGATATCATTGCCGACGCGCTGAGTTGGTTTGGCGTCGAACCGCAAACCGTCGGCTGCGGCCAAGCAAAGAAACTGGGGCCGGTGCTCTGTTTCCAGCATCAAACTCCCGGCGATCTGATTTTGAACGGACACAAGATTGTCGGCAGCGCGCAACGCAAGCAACGCGGCGCCCTGCTGCAACACGGCGCCATCTTGCTGGCGCAATCTGCGAGTACGCCGGCGTTGCCGGGCATTCGTGAGCTAACGCATGCAGAGATTGCTCCCGAAGTAATGGCAGGCCGAATCGGGCAAGTCTTTGAACAGCAAACGGGACTATCGTTGCAGCCGTCCGCGTGGCTTGCGGCCGAAGCCGGCCGAATGCATGCCATCGAGATACAGAAGTATGCAAGCAAGGATTGGAACCTCAAGCGGTGAAGTGTTGTCGTAGTTCCCGGGCTTTGTCCGGGAACACGCTTCCCGCCGGCCCTATCACTTTTCCGTCTTCACCCGCTTCCAGACGGTCAGCGTTCGGCCATCGCCTTCCTTGGTCGTGAAATCGGTGGGCCGTTTTTGGTCCGACATTACCATGCACGCCTTGAACTCGTCGCCCTTGATTTCATAAATGCCGATCATGCCCTTGCCCTTGTTGGGACCGTCGGTGATATCGTAATCGATGGTCTTCGGATTCTTGCTCGCGTCCACTTTGAATTTGGCCTTCACCGCCAGTACGCCGTTAAACTCGGTTGCCGTCTCGCCGTCCTTGGTAACGCGTTTGGCCGCCTTGACGACTTCCTCCGAAAATGGTGTCCCCTCCCGCTCGCCGGAGACCATGGCCCACTCACCATCCAGCAATTTCATTTCCTTATTGGCCGCATCGTCGGCCCAGGCGAAGCCAATCGGAATGCAGACAAACAGGGCGAGCAAAGAGATTCGCATGAGCGCCTCCTTAAACGAAAAAATGGTTACGGTTGCCTATTGCGGTCTCTCAATCACATGAGGCACAAGAGTGGCCAGGGATTTCACGGTCTGAATTTCTCGAGGACACCAGTCCCCTAGATCCACTCGCGCAGCTCTTGAATAAGCTCCGGGCGCGCGTGCTGAATGCCCTGCGAAATATCAATGGTGATCAGCCCGCCGATGTCGGACGGCAGCTCCACCTGGTCGCGGTGCAGCAAGATGATTCTTCCACTGTGTCGTCCCAGAAGGCCAATGAAGAAGCCCATCTCAAAAATGACGTTCTGCCGGGCCCGGTACACCTTGCCCTGCGGCGACTGGGTGCTTTCCACGCAGTCGTCGGGCGTCAGCAAAACCAGGACCAGATCCACGCTGAGCGTGTAGTTCTCCAGTTTTTCGATAATGGTCGCGCCGTGATTGGGCATGTCGCGCAAGACGATCGGCTCCGGAAAGCGCAGATCGGTTTGCAAGAACGACTTCACCTCGCGGAGCGTGGCCTGATCATGGCCGTGCACCAGCAGCACGCGCGGGCGGGTGCCCGCGGGAAAGCCTTCGAGCGCCTCGGCCACGCAATCGAGAACCGGGTCCACGCCGCTCGACTTGGAAATGATGCGCACGTTTCCCAGCGCGACGGCCTTCTGGCGGACCTGGCGGTCGGTGCTTTGGGTCCAGAGGATGATCGGGGACCGGCGGAAGCGCTGCCGGGCAAATCGCGCCAGCACCAGCCCCGCCGACTTGCCGCCATTCGATTCGAAGGCCGTGATTCCCCGGCTCTCGTCCACGGGAAGCTGAAGATCGGTGATGATGAGATCGACGTGCGGCTCTTCGCGCAGAGTCTTCAGCGCCTCGTCGGGTTGACTCGTGGCCAGAACCCGGTGCCCTTGGCGCTGCAGCACCTTGCTGAACTCGCGCAGGAGCGAGAGTTCATCTTCGACAAACACAATGGTTGCAGTTCGCGCGGCCATGAAACGGATTATAGCGATTCGCCCGGGTGAAGCTCTTCCCACCGGGTTCCGGAAAAGAACTCACCCGCGAGCGTGTCCTCCGGCGCTTCGGTGAACAAAGCACGCAAGACCTCGAACGCCTCGTCGGCCTGCTCGCCGCTGCAAACGACTTCGAAAACTGACTCGCGATCCAGGCTCGCGCTGAGCAAATTCAAGATGGAGAATGGATCGAGCTCCTGCCATGAACTGCCGCTGATCTGGTTCTCATCGATCTGCATGGTCCAGGACGGAACACGGAATCGGACCTGCGGTCGCCGGTCGGGAAACCGCTGGGTGAGAGTCTCCACAATCATCGCGGCCGGGCGGGTGTGGATTCCCATTCCGCCCACGGTGACTCGTGCGTTTCGTTGCATGGAAAACTCGCGAAGTCTTTGTTCCTGGGCGAACGCCGGTTGCCTGGCTGGCTGCTACGACGCCGTCTGCCGGCACTGGCTACCGATTACTTCGCCGGCGCCGGCTGCAGCCAGATGTACGCCGCGGTCGGGCCGCTCCAGCCCACTCCGGTCAGGGTGTAGCCGAAAGCGGCCAGGTCGGTTCGGCCGTCGCCGTTGAAGTCGCCGGCAAAGAGACCGGTTTCGTAATGCACGCGGTAATCGAGCTCGATGGTCTGCGAGCGCTTGATATCGAGGCCGTCTTTGCTGCCGAAGAGGATCAGCACTTCGTTCGATTGGCCCCGGCCAATGATCAGGTCGGCAATGCCGTCGCCGTTCCAGTCGGCCACCACGGGTGCATCGCGCAGCAAGGTGAACGGCGCGTCCTTCTTCGTTGGGTTCAGCGGGATGATCGCATCGGGTTTCTCGTGAAATGGCCGCGCTTTGTCGCCGGTGTTGTAGAAGATGCGGGCCGAGGTTTGCTTGTTCATGCCGTAGGCGAGCAGGGCGACATCCGGTTTGCCGTCGCCGTTGAAATCGCCGACGGCGAGGAAGGTCCAGTCGCCTTTCTCGACCTCGAGCTGAAGAGTCGGCTTCTCGGGCAGCTTACCC
Source organism: Gemmataceae bacterium (assembly GCA_035307785.1). Taxonomy (GTDB): domain Bacteria; phylum Planctomycetota; class Planctomycetia; order Gemmatales; family Gemmataceae; genus DATGHS01. The sequence goes on along the minus strand of DATGHS010000328.1, from coordinate 10,942 downwards.
TGCTTGTCGGCCAGAAATACCTGGCCGCGCGAAGTGACGAGATCGCGCGATTTGACCAGATCATCTTCGTGGGCGCCGGTGAGGTTTACCGCTTGCACATCGACATAGGGCCCGGAGATTTCCGGCTTGAAGGACTTCAGAATCGTTCGGTCTTTTTCCTTCGCTGCAAGTTGGAAAGCGCCAAATCTGCGTGAAACCAGCATGCCATCGCCGGTGTCGCGCGCTTGATTGCCGTCGCCCAAGTCGAAGGAGACGACTTTGTAGTCGAGGGACTTGCGCGCCAACCCGGAATGGAGCATCGCTGCCGTCTTTCCTGCGACAAAGATACTGGGCGGGCAGTCCTTGCCAAGACACGACGGGACAATGCGGATCTTATGCGGGTTGGCCAGATTCGGCAGGTGAATGATCTTGTCGGGCTGGTCGTCGAACTTTCCGCCCTTGTTGAGAAAGATTCTGACCACCGCCGCCGTATCGTCCCTTCGACCAAATACTTCTCCAGGTCCGACAATCGCCACATCCGGCAAGCCGTCGCCGTCGATGTCGCCGAAGGCGGCCGACGTCGCGCCGACGTTCCAGCCCACCACGAGCACATTCTTCTGCGTGATGCGGAAAAAGGGGTCGGGCTTCTCGGGCTTGATGAGGCCCCAGCCGCCGGCCACGGCGACCTCGATGCCGGCCCCAAAGTAGTTCTGCGGCCCCTCGACATTGCCGTGGCCGGGCAGCACCACGTCGGGCTTGAGCGCTTGCAGCTTCCGCAGGCTGGCGAGTGCGTCGCGGGCGCTGAAATTGATGCTGCCGGAATAGCCGAGCACGCCCTTGGGCATGATCAGGTCGCCGAAGGCCACGAACGATTTGCCGTCTTTCTCGAATTGCCAGGCCATGGAGCCCGCGGTGTGGCCGGGAATGCGAATCGCCTTTACCTTGAGCCCGGCCAGGTCGAGTTCCGTATCCTTGGTGATCTTGATGTCGGTCGGCACCGGCGGGTGGAAGCCGTAGCCGGTGTTGGTGGGAATGTGGTGCTGCAAGGTGTAGGCCATCTCTTCGCTGCACACGAACTTCGCGCCGGTGACCACGCGCCACAGATACGCCCCCGGCGCATGGTCGCCATGCTCGTGCGTGGCCAGGACGTATTTCACCTTCATGGGGTCGAGACCCACGGCCTTGATCGCCTCCCATTCGCGCTCGAAACTCAGCCCGGCATGGCCTTCGATGAGGATCAAGCCTTGAGGGGCTTCAATGAGTCGCTGGCCGCCGAGGTCGCTCTCGACGCGGCCGCCGGGAAGCTGCCAGACGCCTTTGGCAATGGGCGTGGCACGAGCGTCGGCGACCCAGGGCTTGGGCTTGCGCTTGATGGCAGTGTTGAGGTCGATATGCCGGAGTTGCTTCAAGTTCACTTCGCTATAAACTTCGCCGTTCAATTTGGCCACTACTACGCGCAGGACGCCGGCGAGCTCGGCCGCCCGGTCCCAATGCGTCAACGCCTCCGGAATCCTTTCGGACTCGGACAGCCTCCCCGCTGTTGCCTTGCCATTGGAAATGTCGAGCATGTAGGTTGTACTCGCTTCGTCGTCGGCGATCAGGAGCGCTCGACCCCCCAATCCGCGGCAAGTCCAGAAATGCGGGCTGGCATCCACGCGCCCTCCGTTATCAGTGAAGACCATATCAGACCAAAATGGTTTACCAAAGGTCTGCGGCCCGTAGTGCCACACGGTTTTGCCTTCGTCATCGTAAACCGTAACCACCGGTTTCGCGGGCATGAAGCGAATACCAAGGCTTTCCTCCTTCATCGTCGCCGATGAGCGCACCCAGCGTTGCCAGCCCTGGTAATCGGCCACAGCGATTCGCCGCTTGCCGTCAGTGCCAACATGTAGCGCCACTGACAGCGGTGCCCAGACTTTCTCATCTCGCTGCGGCAATTCTTCGTGCGTGCCGTCGGGCAGAGTTGGCCTTCCGTACAAGCCCTTCTCCGGTTTCGGCGCTTCTGCGGTTTCCGTATTCACGGATCGCATCCACACCGGCGTCGCTTCGCCTTTCTTGAGCAAGAAAAGATTATTCACCGGATCGGACACGGCCGTGCCCACGACCGCATAGTCGCCATCTACCGCCAGCGAAACGGCGAGCGCATCTTTGCCGAGCGGGAAAGTCGCTGCCGGCGGTTTCTTCTCGCCCTTGGTCGGCCAGATCAACTGGTTGCCGGCCAGCACGGCCGGCGGGCCGTTGTGCCGGGCCAAGAGCAGCGTGACGTGGTTCGTATGGTCGCCGTAATGGAACACGCCACCGTGGTTGGGCAGCGGCACCTCGGTTACCTCGTCACCGGAGCAGCGGAAGAGTGCTGGATGATCGCCGGCCTTGCCGGTGGGCATGGTGCACACGGCCAGTACATCTTCGCCATCGAACGCCACCTGGTTGATCCAGCGCTGGCCAACAGCGAATTGGCGAATCACTTTCCCCTTGTCGTCGAGCACGATCACATTCGGATCGCCAGCCAGGGCGATGGTGCCGACGGCAATGAGCTTGCCGTCGTCGGTAACATCGAGGCAGGCAATGCCTTGCCAGGGCAGGGGGCCAACGCCGCGGGCGTCCCAGCTGGGAACGGCGCTGGAGGCGGGCTTGGGGGCCGGGGGAAACTGCGCGTGGCTCGAGGGCGCCAAACATGCAATCCCGGCGGTCGCCGCAAGAAACACAATCATATCGAGCAAGCGCTTTTCCATCTCCTTGCCTCCAGCGGGTGCCGTTATTTATCTCGGACCAAGCAAGCTCGCGCGAGAATGCTCTTTTCCGGGCCGCGGTCGAGTTCTCGTTGCAGGAATCTGGTGTACTCTTCCAGGCAACCGCCGGATAAGGCGCCGTCGTTGTTGCTGTGACCTTGCACGCCATGAGCGCCTTGGCCGTCGGTGCTGATCGATTCATCATGCCGCCACCACAATCCTAAGACCGGCCCGGCAACTTTTCCTTTCACCAACGTGACTTCCAAAACCATGCCGGTGCTGTCGCCTTCGCGCTCGATGGTAACCTCGATGCCGCTCACGCCGGCCGGCAACGACTTGACCACGCTCACGTAAAGATCGATCAACTCCTTCATTTCCAGGGGCTTATCTTTCATGGCGTCCATCTTTTCTTTGAACTCCTTGCTCGGCTCGGCTGAGTTTTTGCCGAGCTTTATTTCATCCACCACGCAGGCCAGGCGATTGACTGCCTTTTGCAATTCCGCATAAGCCGCGTGATCCTGCTTGGTCTTCGCCAGCAATTCTTTGGCGGCCGGTAGTGCCGGCAAGCCGGCAGCCTCGATGATCCTTCGCGCTTTTTGCCGCTCCGCATCGGTTGGCGCGTGCATCAGCGCTTGCAGAAAAGGCTGAATTGCCGCATCAGGCAGCCGCTCGATCCTTTTGGCTTCGGGCACAGCCAACGCTTGCAGCCGTTGCTTCTTTCGCCAGATGTTTTGCAATTCAATGCGCTGGCGATCGCGCGCGCGCGGCGAGGCGGAAATATCGAACGACTCGGGTATCTTCCAGAGTTGCGCGACGTCCCAGGCAACAAGGTCGCACAAGCGCGGACTGTAGGTCCCTTTGCCGTTTCGGCCCACCGATAAGCCCCAGTACCTTTCGGTGTCGTCGAGCGCCCGGACCAGCAATTCGTCTCGCGCCGCGATCATCGCTGGCGACAGTTTACTTCCCCGAGTGGCCGGGCTCGGGTCATCGGTCAGACGAGCGACTTCTTCGATCACCTTCAGGCGCGTGTCGCGATCTCGTTGAATCAGGTCTTTACCGAGGGCTTTCACCGCTTCGGCTTTGCCGCAGCCGGCGAGAAACGAAATCAACTGTTCGGGACCCTTGTCCCAAATGCTGCGATCATTGCGCGGCTTCAGGTTTTGCCATTCCGCTATCATGGTGGGAATTGCTTCCGGCACGTCGCGCTCGCACAATTCCCGGGCTGCCGCCACTCGGGCGATCAGGGGCTTGGCCTTCAATTGGTCCTTCAAGAAGTTGAGCGTTGCGGGGCCAGGAACCTTGGCCGCCGTTTGCATGAGACTGCTCACCGCCCAGTCGTCTTCGGCCGCTGAAATTCCCTTTGCAATTGCCTCCAGCGCTGCATCCGGGTAGCGCTCCTGAAGCATCTCGGTGGCTCGCCAGCTGTCCGACCTGCCCGCCCGCGTGGCTTCGATCAACATCTGCTTCTCGCCCTTTTTTTGAAATTCGTCCCACCAAGATTGGATTTTCTTTTTGGTTTCGGCCAGTTCCTTGGTCAGCGCGGCCGGACTATCGGCAGAAGTTCTGCCAAAGCTTTGGCCGGAGATTCGCTCGATGATCCTTTCGGCGCAATCGCCGACGCGCAGTACGCGCCACGACCAACGATCGCATTCCCCCGCTCGGCAAAAGCGCTCATCGTCGAGGGCTTCGATCAGCTGCGGCACGGCATCGTAACTAAAGTGCGCCAACCGGTCAGCCGGCTTGGTTCCGTCGTTGCTTGCACCAAACCTGGTCGTAAAGATATCGCACGACCCCGGAATCGAGCATTGGAGTCCGGTCTGGTCGCGCAGGCGATAGATCAGCTCAGCAATGCGTTGCTTCTTCGTAAGATCCTTTTCCGGCTTGACCGGCTTGCGGGACTTTTCTTCGTCCTCGGCCACCATCTTCTTAAGTCCGTCAATGTAATATTGAGCCATGAAGCCGTGGCTTCCGGTTTGCCAGTTGAACTTCGGCTCGGTCTTGTGGCCAGGCGCATGCTCGCCTTCCGGCAACAGTTTCAGGATGCGCTCGAACTGGGCCAGCAGAGCCTTGCGCGAGATGCTCGTGTCGGAAAAACCGCACTCCGCGCGATTCATGAATTCCTTGGCGACTTCATCCACCAGAAGCTGATGCAGTGACTTGCGTAAGCGGCCGCTGCCACTTTGTGCGAAGCGACGGTGCACTTGGCTGAGTAGCTTCTCAGCCTGCTCGACGCAGCCTTGCCGATAACACACGTGCGCAAGCACGAAAAGCTGCAAGGGATCAGTCAACGATTGGCCGAGGAAATGTTCGTATCCGTTTGCGTCATCCGGCAGCAGGAGCGATTTAAGATAACTTTCGACGCTCATCCGCAAGTTGAACTCTTCGTAACCGACGCGGTGCAACTCCTGCGTGCCGGGGACAGACGTTTCATAATTGCTGGTTTGCAAATCCAACCTGAAAACCGTGAACTTCTTGCCGTCGCTGGAGAGCAGGAATGCAGATTCGTACGATTTGTGCATCGGCCCGCCGTTACCCCAGGCGCCGCCGGTGGCAACTTTGACCAGCTTGCATTTGGACAAATCGGGGAAGCCCAGCGTACCGAACCATTCCAGCTCCGATTTACACAGGTTTTGTGCGTTAACAGGCTCGGCTGCAGTGATGAAGGCAAAAACGCAACAGAGCAGGGCTGCAATCCTGGCCCCGGAAAAGAAAAGGCATCCGAAAGTAGCCGCGCGCATGGTCGTATCCTTTCGACGGAAATATGCTGGCCGGCGATTGTCTGTCAGGGATTCTGACAGCCCGGTCCTACGGATTCAAGGCTGGCTGAAATGTTGTCTCTCCTCCCAGGTTGCGGTTGCTTTCCGGGAGGATCGTCATGACACTCGAGCCCGTCTTCTGCGCTTTGATGTTCGCGTCCGTACTCGGACTGCCGCTACTGGCCATCGGCATCATTCTTCGGCTTTGTGAATGGGGCTGGGAGAAGGATTGTGGCGAACTGGGCTCGCTGGGCTTTCTGGTTCTTGGCTCTCTCCTGTCGCTGCCGGCGGCCATTTACCTGGCGGCAGCATTGCTTTCATAGGCATGGCTCTCGTGTGCCTGGGCTGCAAACCGGGACATTTCTATTTCATTTTTCGGTAGTGTCCTGATGATGCGTTGAAATCAACGAAAACCGGGGTTCTTGATTGTGTTCCATTTCTGGACAGGTAAGATGCTGAAAGTTTCTGTCCAATCACTGATCGCGTGGCTCTAAGGCCACCGGCACGGGCAACTGCGGAGGCACCTTATGCTCCGACTCATCGGTGAGGCATTGCGGATCGTCGCCATCCCTGGGAGCCTACTAATGACGCTGCTCTGGTGCATCATCGCATTCGTCGTTTACCCCTGGCTTGTGCTGGCGGACAGCGTGGGAACGACTGGAGCGTATGAAGAAGCGTCGCTGGTCGCACTCGGCCTGGCCATTGTGTCGGCGGTCGGCTTCCTGCTCGCTGGGGGCGCATTCGGAAAATGTCGGCCCCGTTGGATCGTGGGGGCGGCGCTAATCGCCGGGCACGCCGTTGCCGCCTGCCGATTGGAGCTGTATCGCCCTCCATTGGAGGATCGCGCGTTTCTCTTCCTATCCTGTCAGGTGGTGAGCATTGTGCTCATTATCGTCGGTACGGCGTCGGGGGTGGCGGAGCCGGGGCGCAAAGGGGCCAGCGTGAATTCCTAGTGCGAACCAGTTTTCATCGGGCAAGTCCATCTTACTATCTTGGTCACTTACTTGTGACGTTGTCTCTGTGGCTGACTCTGCGCCAGTTGTTGATTGAGCTGCTTCCAAGAGTGGATTGCGCGAGCAATCGGGACATTCTTAAATAGCTTTTCAAAAACAGAGCAGCCAGCTTTCATCTGCGACCATCGCCGCGAAATCTCGAAGTCCAGCGCTTTGACAAATCCAAACCGGATCGTACGTTTGCCGGGGCCATTTGGGCCGCCCCACGCGGACCGCGAACCGGCACGAAGGGTCGAGCGCGCGTAACACAGCACAAGTCCGTCACCCCCACCCGGTTCCTGAAGATGATGAAACCTGCGCCGTGCGCTTCAACTATTCGGTGACCATCATGCCCAACAATCATCAGACTTGTGCAGCGAAATTAAGCCAGAATTCCGCTCGTCTGCTGGCAGAATTCTGGCGAATTCCGCTACCAATGTGCTGCAATGCACTCCTAGCGCCTAGAGACCAATTTCGTAATGAGGAGGACCCATGATCAGCGTGACCGCTTTTTTTGCAGCGTGGCCAGACTCCGATGCGCAACATATGTGCAACAGAAAAGTTACGGCTACGACGCCCGGGTTGAAAATTGAAAACAGCGGTCATTTTGTGTCGCGCCGGCCGCGCGAGCGACGGCATTTGCGGCAGAATATGACCATCATGTCAACCCATGAACCCATGAATCAACCAATGAATCAACCCACCCATGAACCCATGAAACCATCAACCCATGAATCAAGCAGCATTCAAATTGAGTCAATGTTTGCGAAGGCGCCGTGCGCACGCCGTAAGGGACGGCAATTCAAGAACTTGCGTCCTGCACGTCGTTGGCGCGCAATGTCACCCGGTTATAAAAAGTTACTATCGAAGCCGAAGAGACCGTTTGAGCGCACGCAAAGACGAATCGCCTCGTTTCCGCTCTTGCACGGTATATCCCCGGTTGCTATACGGCTCGCAAGCAAGGATCAGATTCTGTCGGCAGTTGCGTGTCCCTGGGGGGTGGGCATGGACGGCTTGCGTTGCCGCCATTGGCTTTGGCCGGTGTTTGCAGTCGCGTTGACGACGGCAACAGTCCGCGCGCAGCCGGAAGCGTTGCCGCCGCCGAACCGAAGTTTGCCTCCCGGAGTCGTCGATCTTACCCCGCCGATACTTCCCAGTCCCGCGGCCAATGTTTTTGCCGAACCGCCGCCGAGTCCTTCCCAGTTTGCTCTGTCAGCCGAATACTTGCTGGCTCTCCCCAAGCGCTCCGACACCGATTATGCCATCGCCGATGCTACGAACAACCGCACCCCGGAGGGCTCGATCGCATCGGTAGATTGGGGCGCCAGCAGCGGCGTGCGCGCCGGCATCACTTATCGCCCGGCCGGCTCGCTGCTTGATGCGAGCGTCAATTACACATTCCTTTGGGCCGGCGCCAGCCAGTCGCTCACCGCGCCGACGGGTGGTTTGCTCTACGCCACGCAAACCCGGCCCGGCCTCGTGGACATGGTTTCGACTGCCCAGGCCGCCAGCACCATGAGCTACAACGTGGCCGACATCGTGGTAGGCCGCACCATCCCGGTAGACGGGTTCTTCGTCTTCCGCTGGTCGGGCGGCGTTCGGATTGCCGCCATCAATGAAACCCTGGATGTCATGTACGACGGCATGCAAGCCACGCAAACGCACGTCTTGCGGCACAGCAACTTTGTGGGCAGCGGCCTCACCATGGCCACCGAGGGGCGCTGGAACCTGCCCAACGACTTCAGCCTTTTTGGCCGGGCCGGCGGCGCACTGCTGGGCGGAGGGCAGTATGCCAGTTACCTCGAAACCGACGTAGCTGGGGCTACCATCAATGCGAATCTAACCGATCAATTCTGGCAAGTGATTCCAGTGCTGGAAATGGGCGTCGGCATCGTTTGGCAGCGCTATGGTTACCAGGTCAGCATCGGCTATGAGATCACGAACTGGTTCAATCTGGTCACGCGCACCAATCTCAGCGACGACTTGGCGGAGGGCAAACCCACTCGCAAGCAGGGCGATTTGAGCATCGAGGGTATCTACTTTCGGTTCACGAAATCATTTTGATCAATGGGGCTGGCCGCCCTCGCATTGCCGCGACGGCCCTGGCGTCGAGGTGAGGATATTGGGAATATGCGGTGCATCGGTTTTGTAGGTTCCCTGTTTGGGGCGAGTTGATTGGCAATGGCACCAGTTGATGAAGATTCGCGGCGGCCAGCAGTTCCGGCCCACGTAGTCCCAGCCCCAGGTGCCGTCGGTCTGCGGGTTGCGGCTTTCACCGCGGAAGGGGCAGCCGCCGCCAACATAGCCTCCGGCGTACTTCGACGGATCGGGCGATCGAGCCCACGGGGCAATCATGTTGGGGTTTCCGGCCCGTTCCATGGTGTGTTCGCTAGCGCAGGGCGGATCGGCCCAAATGGAACTGGTGCTGAATCCGAGCAGAAAGGAACCAATACCGAAAATGCCCATCTTCACAGGTCGGCCTCCGGCGCGCTCTTTGCCCCGTTCCTGAATTTATCGGCCGGCGACGTATTTTGCCTTCAGGCCAAAGGGGGGAAACTAATCGCTCCACACCGGCAGCACCACACAGAATTCCGACCCCTTGTCTTGACGCGATTTGAATTCGATTCGGCCGCCATGCGCTTCGACAATGCTCTTGCAAATCGCCAGCCCCAGGCCGCTGCCGCCGGAAGCGCGGGACCGAGCCTTGTCCACGCGATAGAAGCGCTCGAAGATATGCGGCCGATCGGTTTCGGGAATGCCGATGCCGGTGTCGGCCACACTCAGCGTTGCTTCGCATTTGGTCTTGGTGAGTCGAATGCGAACCTTGCCGCCTTCGCGGTTGTAGCGGAGCGCATTTTCGATCAAGTTCTTTACAACCAGCGACAAGCCCGCCGCATCACCGATCACGCGCACGGGCTGCAACTCCGTCTGCATGCTGATGTTGTTCGCTTCCGCCAGTGGCCGCAGCAGCACGATCGTTTCTTCGACCGCTTTCGTCAGGTCCATCGGCCTTTGCCGAAGGTGAAGCCGGCCCGCGTCGGCCCGGGCCAAGGTCAACAGGCCTTCGACGAGAATTGTCATGCGCTCGGCCGCCTGCGCGCAAGTTCCCAGCGCTTGCCGGTATTCGCTCTCGGTGCGCGGCCGCGATAGCGCCAATTCCGTGTTTGATTTGAGGATGGCCAACGGCGTGCGCAATTCATGCGAAGCATCGGCTGTGAAGCGGGTGAGTTGATCGAAGGCGGATTCCAGCCGGTGGAAGGCCGCGTTTAGGACTTCGGCCAACTCCGCCAGCTCGCTATCCACGTCCTTTGCTTCGATGCGCTCGGACAGATTCGTGGCCGAGATACGCGAAGCCGTGGAAGTGATTTGCGCAATCGGATGCAGCAACCGCGAGGAAACCCACCAGCCGCCGGCCAGACCGATGCACAGCACGACGGCCCCCGCCGTGGCCAGCTGCCAGGCGAACGCTCGCATCTCGGCCGCGAGCTTTTCGGTCTTGATGCCCACGAGGATGCGCGTTTGGCTCGGCCCCTGAATGGCGATCTCGCGCGCGTTGCCGTGCGACCGAATCAGATGTCGGTCGATTTTTGGAGGCGTTAGCGGATCCGCGTTGAAGTCCCTAACAGGAAGGGGCGCTAGTTGCTCTGCCTTGGTTCCCGTCGGCACACCGACCGAGCGAATAGCGCTGCCGTCGGCTCGCCAGATCGCAAAATATCGGTCCGATGATTCTCCCGCCAATGGCCAGCCTGATGGCGTCACAGTCACGATGCGATTATCGGGCAGGCCCGTGCCGGCGCGATAAGAATTGCTTTCAAGTTCGCCTCGCGGCCAGGTTCGCAGCGTAGAATCGAGATGGTTCACCGCCACGATCAGGTCAGCATCAATCTCTCGGTAGCGCGCGGCCTGCACTTCGTAGTACAGGTAGATTGCGAAGCCGCTGACCACGGCCAGAAGCACGACCGCGTACCAGAATTGCAACCGCCAGCGGATCGACCTAGCCATCGATCACATACCCCAGTCCCCGGCGCGTGGTGATGAAGTCTTTTCCCAGTTTCTTCCGCACGTTGGACACGTGCACTTCTACGAGGTTGGAAAGCGAATCATCGGTCTCATCGAAAATGTGATCGTAAATGCGAGTGCGCGAGACAACCTGGCCCCGATTGCGAGCCAGCAATTCCACAATCGCATACTCGCGAGCCGTCAGCACGATCGGCCGGCCCTTGTGTGAAACGCGCTTGGCGCCGGTGTCGATTACCACCGGGCCAATGGTCAGCGCCGGGGCCGGCTGGTTGGCTGCCCGCCGAATCAGCGCCCGCACCCGCGCCAATAGTTCTGCCAGCACGAATGGTTTTACCAGGTAATCATCGGCCCCGGTGTCGAGGCCGCGCACGCGGTCGGCCACCGCATCGCGCGCCGTGAGCAACAGCACCGGCGTCTTCCGGTTGCGTCGCAAGCGCGAAAGAATGCTCCAGCCGTCCATGCCCGG
>DATGHS010000327.1:0-5312 GCA_035307785.1 Gemmataceae bacterium | reverse complement strand
CTTGCTTGGCCGGCTCACGCAGTCGGACGAGGAAAAGGACGAGGAAGCCCGGGAAGCAGCGCGAGACTGAAGGCTATGGTGGGCGGGAGTTTGCGGTTTGCGGCAAGCTGGCAGCGAGCGCCGCCGTGGCCCAGGCTGTTGCCGGGATTGAAATGAACTGATCCTTGCCGTGCGGGTCGCCATTGTCGAAATCGGCCTGAATCGGCTTGGAGCGCGAGCGGACGAACCACGACCCGTCGGGCTTTTGTGTCTTGAGAAGAAAGTCGATACCCCGACGATACGTCTGCTGGTGCGCATTCAACCCTGTCGCCTGCAAAATGAACAAGATTTGGCCGGTAGCGTACGCATCGCTGTCCATTTCGTCGAGCTGAGCCCAGCCGCCGTCTGGGCGCTGAGACTTGAGCACTGCGTTTCGTGCCGCCGCGACATCTTCTTTCCTCTCGCTAAATTCGTGCAGCGCCCAGAGTCGCATGGCCTTGTCTTCTTGTCCCTTCGCCGGAGCCGATGCCAGCCAGGCCTTGGCCTGTAACAAGGCATGGTTAATCCGAGGCTTCTGCGCTTCAGTTCCATACCGCTTCATTGCTTGCAGCGCGAGAAAGGTGGCAGTGAAATACGATTCTTCCAGCGGCGGCCGGCATACCTGGCCAGTCCAGTGACCTTCTTCGCGCTGTATTTGCAACAGATATTCGACCAGCGCTTCGGTGGTGTCGTCGGCTTTGCTATCGGCTAGAAGCAAGGCCCAAGCCGCGTAGCCCACGGTCATAGCGCGTCCGCCAATGCCTTTACCTTTTTTCAACGACGAAGTCGAATTCTCGAACGACTTGTGCGTGAATTGCACCTGCACCGGCAGAAGATCTGCGTCGATCTTCACTCCGTGGTCGCGGGCCGAAATCATGGCCAGCATCGGCAACGTTTGATGATGACAAGAAAAGCAATCGCGGTGCTTGGGATAGTTAGCCGCTGCCTTTTGCACGATGGCCAGTCCCCGAGACACGGCTGTGGCCATCTCTTCCGGAGTCGGCTCGGTGGGCTTTTGAGGTTCTTCCGCAAACAATGGGCAAATAAAGAAAAGGCAAATCCCGCTCGCCAACCCAGCTCGCGTGTGTGAACCCATGTGAAAATCTCCGGCGTTTGCGGCGAAGCCAGCATGGCTACGCCGCAAACGACGATCCTACAGTTGCCGCATGAACGCCAACAGATCTTCCTTCTCTTGCGCGTTCAGCTTCAATTCCAGGATCACGTTGAAGTACTCCACAGTGTCCTCCAGCGTAGGCAGGCGGCCATCATGCAAGTAAGGCGGCGAATCTTTGATACCACGAAGTGTAAAGGTCTTGATGGAGCCGTCGCCGCCGGCCATGTGGCCATTAATCATCCGCGCCTTGAAAAAGCGCTCGGCCTTCAGATTGTGCATGGTATTGTCGGTGTAGTACGGGGCCGGGTGGCATTCCGCGCACCTGGCTTTGCCAAAGAACAGTGTTTGGCCGCGCATTTCGCTCTCGGTTGCTTTCTTCGGATCAAGCTTGCCGAAGACATCGAGCTTGGGCGCAGGCGGGAAATCGAGAAGCGCCTGGAATTCGCCCATGAAGTGTACCTGGCTGCCGCGCTCAAGGATATTCACGCCTTTCTTGGTAGCCGTGATGGGGTCGCCATCGAAATACGCTGCCCGCTGCTCAAATTCCGTGAAGTCCTCGACGCTCTTGAGCGCACGCTGCGAACCAAACAGTCGCTGCACGTTCACACCACGCAGCGACGGTGTCTCGATACGATGGCGCAACTCTTGTGGCCGAATATCGCCGACCAGGTGGGTAGCACCGTTGGTGTGGCCATTCACGTGGCAATCGAAGCACATCACACCGCGGCTTGGCCGCTCGGTGCGGCGGTCGTCGGTGGCGTTGAATTGCTGTTGGCCGAAGGGAGTAACCAATAGCCGGAGCCCTTCCAGCTGTTTCGAATTAAGGATGTCTTTGAAGAGCTCGTAGAAATTGTCGATCGTCACCAGTTTGCCCTTGGTCACGTCCCCCATTTCAGTGTGCGTGGTCAGGTACATTGGCGGCGGAAACTCAGGAAGAATGTGATCAGGGTAATCGAAATCGAGGTCGAAGCGGGCCAGATCGCGGCCTTCCTGCTTCTTGATCTCGTCGATGTGAAACTTGGGAAAGAGCATGCCGCCTTCCGGATGATTTGGGTGCGGCAAGGGCATGAAACCGGCGGGAAAAACGCCGGCGCTCAGTATCTCATCGGGACTCATGTTGCCGAGCTTTTCCCAGGTCATTCCCTCGGGAAGCCGAACACGCGCCCCGCCTTGAATGGCCTTCCCTTTCGACATCGTCACGCCCTTGATCGGCCGGTCGGCCAAGTCGTAACGCGCTTCCAGCAATGCCATTTGTCGCTTCATAATCTCCGGCTTGGCGGCCGACATGCGCGCCTTGACAGCCGCGAATGATTCCGGCGACGGCTCGTCGGTCCGCGCTGCGCCGATGCAGAGCAGCGCGGCACATGCAAGCGCCGTAACCACCAAGCTGATTCTTCCCAAAGCCTTCATAGCCGTTCCCCCTTTCATGGTGCAAATTCGAGAAGTCAGATTGTCGATCGACCGTGGCGTTGTAATGAGTGGAAGTGGGAAGTCAACGGGAAAGGGCACTTTGACCTTGCCGCTTCCTCGAACGTGCGGAAGATCTCGTCTAGATCAACTTTCATGTCGGCGTGAATTTCGATAGGTCATTGATTCCGAGCTTGCCACGGTCCCGGCGAAAGATCCTTGCGGTCCTTTTCCATGATGCCCTGCTAGAAGCGGTATCGGAAGAGAATGGGAAGAACAATTACCTTGCCAATAATGTAGCGCGAATTATTCTATCGAAATTGTGCCAGTTCACTGGACTTGGAAAGCCATGAAGTCACTCACCAAATACCTGACGTACAACATTCCATCCAAGATGGAGTTCATCAACATCACCACCGAGGTCGAGGAGGCGGTCCGGCAAAGCGGTGTGCAAGAGGGCTTGTGTCTGGTGAACACGATGCATATTACGAGCAGCGTCTTCATCAACGACGATGAGCACGGCCTGCATCACGACTTCGGCAAATGGCTGGAACAATTGGCGCCCTTCAATCCTGACCCGAATTTCTATCATCACAACCGAACCGACGAAGATAATGCCGATGCCCACCTGAAGCGCCAAATCATGGGCCGCGAGGTCGTGGTGGCAATCACAAATGGCAAGCTCGACTTCGGGCCCTGGGAGCAAATCTTCTACGGCGAATTCGACGGCAACCGGCCCAAGCGGGTACTGGTGAAGGTGATTGGGGAATGAGGCGACAATGAACGAAGCCGGCGAGCGATCGTTTCACTTCTTCTTCGCAGCCTTCTTCTTTGCCATACTCTTGCCCTTCGGTTTCTTGCTGGCCGCTTTCTTGGCCTTCTTGGGGGCTGTCTTTGTCGCGGATGCTTTTTTTCCGCCGAAGATGGCGTTGTAACCTTCGGCAAAGTTCTTGGTTTCCGCCAGGCCGATGCGAACAATGCTCACAAGTGTCCCCTCCGAATTGATTCCAGCCCATGCTACAATTGGCGATGCTAGTGTGTTGAACGGTTAGTGTAAAGAGGCGGACCGCAAGCGGCATCCAATCACACCGAGAAATCGGATTGTGCGACAGGTACTGCCTCGAAGTTTCTATACTTTTTTTTCTTATTATTCGGTCATTTTTGTCCCGATCACCATGTTTTCGCTAGCCTCGGCATTAGACTCCGATCTTGCCAGCTACCTGCGTGAAAATCCGTTTCTCCGTCCGCTTGCCAATCACTTGTAGGTTACAGTGCAGATAGCTTGCGGTGTGCATACCGATGGACTCGAAGGACTCGAAAGGAGTCGAAATGAAGATTCTCATCCGCGGAGCGGCGGCCCTGAGCGTGGCCCTGGCAATGGCTTCGCTGGGCTGGTCGCAATATCCTCAACCTGTTCCAGCCCCTAACCAAACTCAAGCTTCCGCCGGCGGCTGCGGCTATGCCGCCCCCATGGAAGCCGGCGCTCCGGCCAAGCACGGTTTGCTAGGCCACTTTGGCATCCACTGCCACCCACTGCCTTATCACCCCGCCGAACCGCATGGTCACGGCGGTCACGGCTTTGGCGGCGGCTATGGCGATCCCTATGGCCATGGCAATGGCTTCGGCGGTGGCAACGGCCTCTTCGGCCAATATGACCACAGCCCATTCCCCACCTCCCAGGCCGGCACGGTGGTGTTCCCGCAACATCCGTTTGCTCGCAGCCCGCGCGATTATTTCATGGCCGACTGAGCCGCGCCTGAATTTGCAACCGCTTGCGGCCCGGGCCGCAGGCGGTTTTTTCATGCGCGGAGTGGAATGACTTCGCAGCGAAAGTCGGCGGCCGGTTTCAACAACCGGTAGCCATTGCGCTCCAACCAGAGCTGCTCTTCGCGTGTGGCCGAAAGCAACTCATAGTACACCGCTTCCACCCGCTCCAAAAGAAATGATTCGGACCCGTCCCAGGCGATCACCGCGCTTGCCTTGGGGCAGACTCGTGCGGGTAGCAGCAACTGATCGATCTTGCAACGCAGCAGCATGAAAGTTCCATCACACCGGTTCGCGAGGTGAGCTGGCGAATGCTCGTTTCCTTACTTAACACCATAACTCCTCCGTGCCGGGGATGGAAGGTCGGCAGCGATTGCCGTAATCACAACCGCCCCTCTTCTTCACGGTCCGGCATTGGACCGGTGAGACGAGAGGCGGGCTTTGGTCTCGTTGCAATCCATCACTTCATAAACGTCTGGGCCGCGAGGAAGCAAGCAACTCCCACGGTGATGCCCAGGGCCAGGAAGCCCAGCGGCCCCATGCCGGTGCGTGGTGTTTGCTCCGGATAAAGGCCGGGTACAATCCGGGCCACGGCCGATGGCGTTGGGGCGTCGGCCGGCGAAGGGTCGGCCACGCCCACCGCATCCAGCTCCCGCAGGAATTCCGGCTTCGGCGGTGTGCCTAGCGAAAACGATGGGCTCGACACCGCCACGCCGCGCCCGTGATTGCTTGAAAGGCCCGATGCTTTGCGTACCGCACTCCCCGGCAGCGGCATGGCCGGCACCGCGGGCACGGTCATCTCCGGCTTCGCCTTGCGCACGCCGGAGCAGGTGGACTTGATAATCGACGACGGCGGTTTCAGCGGCGGCGGCAATTGGGCCGCGGCCGGCATTTCCGGAACCGGCGGCGGCGCACTCGGTGGATTCGACGGCCCCGTCGGCTTCAATTTCATCACCGACGACTGCCGTTCCGCCGCCTTTGCCAGCACCGGCGACAGCGTCGGCCAGAT
>DATGHS010000326.1:0-24549 GCA_035307785.1 Gemmataceae bacterium | reverse complement strand
GAATCGCCTTGCGGCATTCCGACCTTTCGGAGTAGGCCGTGAAATAACGAAATGACGAAATGAGAAGTGGGCATAGGCGCTACGCGAGCACCTTCTAGGGCGCCTATACCGGAGCGAAACGACTTCATTTCGTTGAAGATTGTTAGAACGTCGCGCGGAAAACGCTGTTGCTTCGTTGAGATACGTTGGTTTTGTCCCCGATGAGTCCCACTGGCCGAACGCTGGTTGCCCTTCGCCGATCCGGCTATCTGGCGGACGTAGTGGAACGCTGGGTTCCCCATGCGAACCTTCGGCAGGACCTGTTTGGCTTCGCGGATATCATCGCCATTCGAGCCGGCGAACCTGGCGCACTGCTGATCCAGACGACGACCGCGGCGAACCTGGCAAGCCGGCGCCAAAAGGCCCAACGGGCGCCGGCCTTGCGGACCTGGCTCGCCACTGGCAACAGATTCGAGCTATGGGGTTGGTCCCAACGCAACGGCCGATGGGAAGCAAAACGCGAAGCGCTCACGTTGCCCGACCTGGCCGCCGTCGTGGTGGAACTGAAGCCCCCACGCCGGCGCCGCAGCGAACCCGGCTTGTTCGACGCGATGATTTGACAGCCCGCGTAATGGCAGATAGACTCTCTTTCAGCTGTGTTCTTTGGCCGGCGTTCAGTGCGTGTGAACTCGAAACCGCACAAGCTGGGCGCCGGCCGTTTCGAGAAAGGACCTCATTTCATGCCTTCGCTCTTCAAACCGCTGATTATCCGCTATGTCGATCCCGAAGGCCGCCGCGTGCCGAAAGAGACTGCCGGCGCCAAGGCCGTCAAGCAACGGTCGAAGCAATGGTATGGCCGGTATTCCGTGGCCGGCCGGCGCCGGATTGTTCCGCTTAAAACTCGCGACAAGCAAGCCGCGCAGGTGAAGCTGGCGGACATTTTCCGCAAGGCCGTGCGCCGGCACGATGGCCTCGACCCGTTCGCCGAACATCGCAAACAACCGCTGACGGTTCATCTGGACGATTTCGAGCGTGGGCTGACCGCCAAGGGCAGGACCGCGAAGTATGGAAGCATTACCCGCAAGCGCGTGGAAAGTGCTTTCGAAGGCTGCAAATTCGTGTACCTCAGCGACGTTTCGGCTTCCGCCCTGGTCGATTGGCTGGCCGGGGAACGCGAAGCCGACCGCATGGGCATTCAAACCAGCAATTACTACCTTCGCGATTGCAAAGCGTTTTTCCGTTGGCTGGTGAAGGATGCACGAACCGATGTAAACCCGCTGGCCCATCTGGCGCCGATGAATGCCAAGGTGGAATCGGGTTTGGAACGCCGGCCCCTGTCGGCCGATGAATTCGCCCGACTGGTTGAAGCCGCGCGCAAAGGTCCGACTATTCGCAACCTGTCCGGCGCCGATCGTGCGATGATGTACACCGTGGCCGCATACACGGGCTTGCGGGTGGCTGAACTCGCAAGCCTGGAGCCGGAAGCGTTCGAGCTCGACGGCGAGCAACCGAGCGTAACCGTGGATGCCGCGTACAGCAAGCGCCGCCGTCGCGACGTGCAGCCGCTCCGGCTCGACGTGGCTCGCGCCATTTCCAAATGGCTGGCCGACAAGCCGGCCGGGGAATTGCTCTGGCCGGGTGGAGAGCGGAAGGGCGGGTGGCGTAATCACGCGGCGAAGTTGGTAAAGGCCGATCTGAAAGCCGCCCGCGATGCCTGGATTAAAGAAGCCGGCCGCGATGAAGAGGAACGGCGGCGCCGGGATGCGGATACCGAGTTTCTGGCCTATGAAGATGCCGAAGGCCGCGTGGCCGACTTCCATAGCTTGCGGCATCGGTACATCACCGAACTTGCTGCCGCTGGAGTCAATCCGAAGGTCGTGCAAACGCTGGCCCGGCATTCCTCGATCACGCTGAGCCTCGACAGGTACACACACGTGGCTTTGTTCGATCAGTCCGCCGCGCTCGATGCGTTGCCCGCCCTGCCCGCCAAGGCGGCGCCGGAGTCACTTCGAGCAACCGGAACCGATGGCAACGCACCCACCGGGCAGAAAATGGTTGCCCCTTTGGTTGCCCCCTCGCGCGGCATTTTGCGGCATTCTGCTGCACTGAATTGCACCAATACAACCGATCACGGTGCGAAGGGAAAAGCTGTCGTAAACAACGGGATTTGCAGCGATTTGCATCAAGCGGCATCGGGTAGCATTCGAGAGGCCCCTCCCGGATTCGAACCGGGGATGGCGGATTTGCAATCCACTGCCTTACCGCTTGGCTAAGGGGCCATCGGCACGTTCGCTTATCACTCTATCGGCCGAATTGAGGCGATTCAAGAGTTAAAACCGCTGCCGCGGGCATCAAATGGCGCCGCGGTCGAGGCCGCCTTGCGGGCGGGTCGAAGCCATCGGCAGCAAGGCATTGCCGAAGATGCCGCCCAACGTCGCCAGCAGCATCGTGTTGGTGATGAGAAAGAGCACGGTGCGCCCCACGGTCGGCGTATCCGACTCCGGCATCTGCGCGAGGGCGGCAAAGAAATGCTCGGCGGGCAACACTTCGTGAATGACCTGCATATGAATGACGAAAACGCCGGCACTGGCCAGGATTCCCACCAGGAAGCCATGACGCACGCCGCCATGCGACAGTGCACCGGCAAATGCGCCGCCGACGAGCATCGCCAACGCGGAGATAACCCAGGCCACGAATTGCGATTGTTGATGGCTATCCATGGCAAACATGCCGCGGCCGGAGTGAATGAGCAAATCGCGAATCGGCCCGGCCCATACCGTGCAGCCCACGGCCAACACCGATCCGCCCAGAATGCGGAACCAGGCGATGGGCAGATTGCGAGCTTCGGACTTGGCCCCGCGCTTGTTCGCCTTCGTTTTATCGTTCTTCACCGGCATTCCACTGGGCCAATCCTCCAGCGCCGGCCAAAACCAGCGGCCCAGCGCTGCCCCGGCCGACGCCAGCGCTATGCAGACAATCCAGCCTGCCAAAAGCTGCGGCTCCGGCGGCCGCGAGTTCAGGACGTACTGCGCACCCAGAAATAGCAGCGCATTCAGCAGACCCACTGCTGCGCCGCATGCGGTATTCCGCACATTGCCCGCACCTGCAATCAAGCCGCCCATTAGCACGGCAATCAATTGCAACACTGGCGCCGTGAATTGTCCCGTTGAGGAAGACCAGAAACTGGGAAGTCCACCTACGAGGACAAACGCGGCCGCGAGTTGGCGTAGACCGTAGTACAGGGCCTGGCTCACGATCACACACGCCAGTAGTCGCTGGGCGGTACCGTGTCGTTCCCAACTAGCGGTTTTGCTCGTCGGCCCCGTAATTACGGCCGAGCGATCCGGAATGTCGAGCATTTCCACGCCGCAATTCGGACAGAAAAACTGGTCGGCGTAACTGGCCTGGCATTGCGGGCACACTTTGCGCATGACTTCCTCTCCCTGGCGGGCGATTCCTGCCCGCTGCGAAAGTATAGTTCATAGATTGACGGCGTGATTCCTCGTCTCGGCCGCTGAAAGCGAAGGTGCGATTTATGCCCGCACAGTATCTTCTCGCCATCGACCAGGGAACAACCAGCACGCGAGCCGTTGTGTTCGACGAAACGGGCTGCGCACTAGGGTCGTCTTCGTGGGAATTGAAGCAATATTACCCGCAACCCGCCTGGGTCGAGCATGATGCCGACGAAATCTGGAAATCAGTCGAAATCACGGGGTCCGAAGCACTGGAGCAAGCGAAAATCAAATCCAGCCAATTGTCCGGCATCGGCCTGACGAACCAGAGGGAAACCGTCGTCGTGTGGGAACGTGCGACGGGCAAACCGCTGGCTCGCGCGATCGTCTGGCAGGATCGCCGCACCGCCGATTTCTGCCGCGAACGGCGCGGCGATGAGCCTTGGCTTCAGCAACGCACGGGGCTGGTGCTGGACCCATACTTTTCCGCCACGAAGTTGCGCTGGCTTCTGGAGAAATACTCAGATTGGCGAGTGCGAGCGGAGCGGGGCGAGTTACTGGCCGGCACTATCGACAGCTTCCTGATGTTCCGGCTGACCGGAGGAAAGTCTCACGTAACCGATGCCAGCAATGCGTCGCGCACCCTGCTGCTCAACCTGCAATCGATAAGCTGGGACGACGAACTCTGCCGATATTTCACCATCCCGCGCATGATGCTGCCGGAAGTGCGGCCCAGCGCGGCCGATTTCGGTCAAACCCGGGGGCTCGGGTTCCTGCCGGATGGCTTGCCGATAGCCGGGGTTGCCGGCGACCAGCAGGCAGCGTTGTTTGGACAGGCCGCCTTTTCGCCCGGCGAAGCGAAATGCACCTACGGCACCGGCGCCTTTCTCCTGTTGCACACCGGAGAACGTCCTGTGATGTCGAAGCACAAGCTGCTGACTACCGTGGCCGCGATGACCAATGCGAAGCCGCAGTATGCCCTGGAAGGAAGCGTTTTTGTTGCCGGCGCAGCAGTTCAGTGGCTGCGCGATAATTGGAAGCTGTTCACGCAGTCTTCGGAATGCGAGGCGCTGGCGCAACGAGCCGACGAAGGCCAGGAAGTCATCGTCGTGCCGGCCCTGGTGGGACTGGGCGCCCCACACTGGGAGCCGAAAACCCGCGGTGTGATCTTTGGTCTCACCCGCAACACCGGCGCTGCGGAACTGGTTCGGGCCACGTTGGACGGGGTCGCATATCAGGTGGCCGACCTCATGGAAGCAGCCCGACAAGACGCCGAAACGCCGCTGCCGGAGTTGCGTGTAGACGGCGGCATGGCCCGCAATGATTTATTCCTCCAGATTCAGGCCGATATCCTGGGCCTGCCCGTGCTGCGGTCCAGCCAAAGCGAAGCGACGGCGCTTGGAGCGGCATTCCTCGCCGGCCTGCGGCTCGGGGTCTGGAAAAGCCAGGACGAAATCCGGCAAATCGTGGCCGCGGGCCGGCGCTTTGCGCCGAAATGGTCGACAGATGAACGCGCACGGCGGCTGGCTCAATGGCGACGAGCCGTGAAGGCAGTAATTGAGTTCTACAAGCTGTAGAATGAATCAACATGCTTCCTGTAGAAATCCTGCGCCAGATTCGCCGGCTGCACTTGCGGGCGCGCCGCGCGGTCGAAGACCTGCTCGGCGGCGAGTACCACAGCGTCTTCAAAGGCACCGGTCTCTCGTTTGAAGAAGTGCGTGAATACCAGCCCGGCGATGACGTTCGCTCGATCGATTGGAACGTCACCGCGCGGATGGGCTCTCCTTTCATCAAGCGCTATGTCGAAGAGCGCGAGCTAACCCTGTTACTGGTGGTGGATGTCAGTGGCAGCCAGGATTTCGGCACGTTGCGGCAATCGAAACGCTCGGTGGTGGCGGAGTTGGCGGCTTTGTTAAGTTTTGCCGCCATTCACAACAATGATCGGGTCGGCTTAATTGCCTTCAGCGACCAGATTGAAGAGTTCTTGCCGCCGCATAAGGGCGCAAAGCATGCCCTGCGCCTCATTCGCGACATTCTCTTCCACGAGCCCAAACACACAGGCACTTCGCTCATCTGCGCCCTGGATTATCTGCAGAAAGTCCAGCACAAACGAGCGATTGTCTTCCTGATGAGCGATTTTCTCGACCAGGGGTACGAGCGGCTCCTTCGCCTGGCCGCCCGGCGGCACGATCTGATTCTGGTGCGGGTAACCGACACGCGCGAAACCGAACTTCCGGCCATTGGACTGGTGCAGTTAGAGGATGCCGAAACTGGCGGGCAATACCTCGTGCACATGTCGAATGGGGCGTTTCGCCGCCAATTTCAGGCCCAGGTCCGGCAACGGCAGGAAGAGCTGCGGCGGTTGGCTCGCGGCGCATCGCTCGATCTGATCGAGGTCGGCACCGATGGCACGCATCTCGATTCGCTCGTGCGCTTTTTTCAGCAGCGCGAACGCCGGCAGCGGAGGACCTGAAGTGTACTGCTGGCAATTGTTGGCGCTGCTGATCGCAGCGATTCCGCCAATCCAGGAACAGCGCCTGGGCGATGCGATCTGCCAGTTGCGCCTGGAATCGAACGAGGTTTCCCTTTCGTCAGAATTGCGCCTCACGGTAACCATCGAAGGACCCGCGCCGGTGGAAGCGGATGCGCCAACGGCATTAACCGCTTCCCCCGACTGGCGCGTGCATGCGGGTCGAGTGACAGTTACATCCTTACCCGGCAACCATGAACGCTTCGAACAATCGTTTCGATTGGAACCATATCAAATCGGCGACCACGTGCCCTTGCCATTCGAACCGTGGCACTTCCGCACCAAGAATGAAGTCCGCGACTGGACGCTCACCTGGCCGGCGCAGGAGATTCGCGTGCATTCCAGTGTACCCGAACCGGATCTCAGTTTCGCGCGCTCCATTACCGGCATCGAACCATTGCCGCCGGTTGCGGAAAGGAGAAGGATTTGGCCGGTCGTGCTTTTCGTGCTGGTCATACTTGGCGTCGCCGCGATCGCTGGGTTGATCGTGTTGAATCGAATTCGACACAGGAAAATTGCTTCCGTTTCTCCATGGCAGCGCGCGCTGGCGGATTTGCATCAGCTCGAATGCGAAGCAATCAGCGCCACGCAGTTGCCAAGATTGGCCGATCTGTTGCGGCGTTTCCTCGAAGAGCAATTCTCTTTGCCGGCCACTCGACAAACCTCAACGGAATTCTGCGCCGCCTTGCAACGGAAGGGCATCGGAGTTCCTTTAGAGCCGTTGCCGCAAATCTTTCAACTTTGCGATCAGGTCAAGTTCGCGGGTTTGCTTCCCCAGGCAGAGACCTGCCGGCTCCAGTTCGAGTTGGCGCGCAGTTGGTTGACAGAAACCTTACAGCCTGCGTTGGCTGAATCGATCGGCGAAACAAATCCCAAAAAATAGATGCGCGAGTTTTGGCAAATCACATCAAGTCTGGCAGACTTTTCTGACGAAGAAGAATGCGTCGAGCACGGGGTTGAGGCAAGAGAAAATGGTTCTTGCCATGCACACGGATGGGTTGCTGCACGTCGTGCTGTAAGGTTTTCCTCGGACTCTACCTCATGGGCCAACTGGGCCGGCTGTTCCGGTTGGCCGCTGGCGTCCATCTGTTTCGGAGATGCAATCCATGTCGAAATATCAGCAGATGATCGTTGTGGGGATGATAATGATTGTCGGCATATGGGGCTGCACCCAAAGCTCGTCGGGGTCGCCTGAGAAGATGAAAGCCATGGAAGCAAAAGTGAATCGACTGGAAGAGGAGTTCCGTGCCGCATCAGCCGCCCGCGACCAGCTTCGCAAAAAGCTGGCCGAAGTGGAGCAAGAGCAGGTGCAATTAAAACAAGAACGGGATGACCTTCGCAATGACCTCAAAGCGCGCACCACCGAGCGCGATATGGTTAACACGCAATTCGAACAGTTTCGCAAGAGCCTGAAAGACTTGATCGGCCAAACCGAGGCCGCCCTGGCCAAGCCCGGCAAACCGATGATCATCACCGTGGGCAGTCCCAAGCCAAACCTCTAAGCATTCGCCGGTTGGAGCGCGAGCAGCAAGCCCATCCAGGGGCAGGGATGGGCTTGTTGTGTTTTTGGAATGTAATCTCTCTTCAGAGCGCGTGATGGCACGTTTTATTGCGGCTTGACGTACTGGATCACCACCCGGGTCTTCATTTCATCGACCAGCTTCTTGAATTCCCGGTCGGCCATCGCGTTTTGCAGCTTGACCAGGATTTCGCTTTGGGTCTTGGCATCGAGCGGCTTTCGGCCCTTGTACGTCCGCTCGTTGACACGCACGATGTGAAAGCCGCCCGGCATCTCAATCGGATCGCCGACTTCTTTCGGCTTCATGCGAAGGAGCGCTGCGGAAAGCTCCGGCGGATTGATCTCACCCGGCTGCTCGCCGACGCCCACGTCGCCCAACGACATGTTGACGCCCTGCTTGCTGAGTTCTTGCGATACTTTCTTGAAATCTTCGCCCTGGCGCAGCCGCTGCGCCACCTGATCGGCAAACTGCCGGGCGGCCACGCGATTGGCAAATTTGTTCGAGTCGAGGAAGATGTCTTGCCACTTCACGCGATCCTGCTGCTGGAACTCGTCCGGATGTCTATCGTAGTACTCATGCACTTCCGCCAGCGGGATCGCCTGAAGTTTTGGGAAGATGAGATTCCGCATATATTCGTTCGAGATAAACGAATGCTCCAGTTGCCGGCGGAACCCCTCGATCGACAGCCCGTTCGCGGCAAAGAATTCCTGAAGCTGGTCGTCGGTCTGAAGTTTGAGACCTTTCTTCATTTCCCGCATGCGCTTATCGAAATCCTTCTTGGCTTCGCGCTGTAACTCGTCCAGTGCGCTCGGGCGCAACTTTTTAATGCGGGTGTACGCTTCTTCGTAAATGACTTCGCGTTCGATCAGCTTATCCAATTCCGCTTTCTCAATGGCTTGCAGTTTTTGCGATCGTTGTGGGTCGACGAGTTCGGCCACCTCGCCCATGCGATGGGCCACGGCCTCGCGCAATTCGCTTTCAAAAACCGGCGTTTTATTGACGTAGGCAACCACGCGCACGGCTACCATGCCGTCGGCAAGCGTGGTCGGGGGCAAACTCATCGCCGCGGCGGGAATGACAGTGTTCTGAGGCGGCTTCGTCTCCGGCGTGGCCGGGCCTGCGGGCGGTGGAGGCGACTGGACCGTTTTGCCGGAATCGGACAGACCGCAGCCGGCCTGAATTAACCACAAAGGCAATGCCAGCAGGCAGCCGCGAGCAAACCAGCCCCCGCAAAACGGTGGCACGCGCATAGCACTCTCCGTGCAAATCGCCGTGGATGCTAAGAAAACTTCCCTGACCCCGCGCCTTATACCGTTTCGCCAGGCAAACGCAAGAGCGCTCGCACGATTTGGAACAGCGATTCCGGCGCTTCCTCGGCAGGGCCGATGCGGTAATAGAGATGGCGATCGTCCACCACTTTCAGTTGGCCGTCGCTTCGTTCGGCCAGGCGCTGGGCCTGCTTGCCGTTGCGATATTCCAGAATCAGATCCTGATCCTTGCGGTGGATCGACGCAATTTGCCAGCGGGCCGCCAGCATGCGCAGTTCCGCCAGCTTCAGCAGCCATTCCGTTTCCAGAGGCGGTGGGCCGAAGCGATCGCGCAATTCCTCGCGGAAGTCGTCCAACTTGCGCACGCTGCGCAGCCGGGCGAGCCGCCGGTACACCTCGATCCGAAGCTTCTGTCCTGGCACGTAATCGCGCGGCAGGAACGCCGGTAACGGCAAATCGATGTTCACTTCCATATGCGTCTTCACCGGCTGATTGCGCAACCGGCGAACCGCGTTTTCGAGAAGCTGGCAATAAAGTTCATAGCCCACCGCGGCGATATGGCCGCTCTGCTGCGTGCCGAGCAGATTACCGGCTCCGCGAATCTCCAGGTCGCGCATGGCGATCTTGAAGCCGGCTCCTAACTGTTTGAATTCCTCGATTGCCTTCAAACGCCGCGCCGCCGTGGGTGTGACCATTTTGTCCGAATCCAGCAGGAGATAGGCATAAGCGCGGTTCTTGTGCCGGCCGACGCGACCGCGCAACTGGTGCAAATCGGCGAGGCCGTAATTGTCGGCCTGATTGATGAAAATCGTGTTCGTATTGGGATTGTCCAAGCCACTTTCGATAATCGTCGTGGCCACCAGAATATCGGCTTCCTTACGGATGAATTTCAGCATGGCAGCTTCGAGTTCATCGGGCGACATTTGCCCGTGACCGATGACAATGCGCGCTTCCGGCACGATGTCATGCACCGTAGCCGCAACGGCGCCGATGTTCTGAACCCGATTGTGGACGAAGTAAACCTGGCCCTCACGATTGAGCTCGCGCAAAATCGCCTGGCGAATCAGTTGCCGGTCGAAGCGCGTAATGCGTGTCTCAATCGGCAAACGATCGGGCGGCGGCGTGTCCAGATTGCTGATGTCGCGAATGCCCAGCAGGGCCATGTGCAGGGTGCGCGGAATCGGCGTGGCCGAGAGCGTGAGAATGTGGACCGTCGCCCGCATCTGTTTGAGCTTCTCCTTGTGCTCCACGCCGAAGCGTTGTTCTTCGTCGATGATGACCAGGCCCAGCTCCTTGAATTTCACATCCTTGCTCACGAGCCGGTGGGTGCCGATGACTACGTCGACGCCGCCCTCGGCCAGCCGCTCGATGATTTGCTTTTGTTCCTTGCCGCTGCGAAAGCGGCTCAGACATTCGACCGTGAACGGATATTCCGCCAGGCGCTGCGAAAAAGTCCGGTAGTGCTGCTCGGCTAAAACCGTGGTTGGCACCAGCACCGCAACCTGCTTGCCGTTGTCGATGGACTTGAAGGCAGCCCGCACGGCGAGCTCCGTCTTGCCGTAGCCAACGTCGCCGCAAAGCAATCGATCCATGGGCCGTTGACGTTCCATGTCCGCTTTGATCTCCGTCAGCGATGTCAGTTGGTCCGGTGTTTCTCGATAGGGGAACGATGCTTCGAACTCTTTTTGCCAATCGCTATCGGCCGGAAAGGAGTAACTCGGCTGGGCGTCGCGCACGGCTTGAAGTTGCAGCATCTCCGCCGCCAAATCCATGACCGCCGCTTCGACCTTCTCCTTGCGGTTCTTCCAGCCGGTGCCGCCAAACTTCGACAACTCCGGCTCCGCCTGGGAACTGCCCACATACTTCTGCACCAGATCGATTTTCGAAGCCGGCACGTAGACAAACACGCCGTCGCGAAACTCGAGAAGGAGGTGTTCCTGACCAGGAGTCAGGAGACAGGAGTCAGGAGTCAGAACCGTTTTATCATCGCTTTCTGACTCCTGACCCACGCCCCCTGCCTTCAGCATGTGCATACCATGATAGCGCGCGATGCCGTGGCTGACGTGGACGACGAGGTCGCCTTCTGAAAGCTCCAGAAAACTGTCGATGGCACGGGATTCGACCCGCCGCTTTGGACTAATTGCTGAAGGATGCGCTTCCGTGCCGGGGGCCGCCTCGCGATGAAATAGCTCCTGGCTGCCCAGCACGACCACTCCGGCATCCACCAGGCGGAAGCCCGAGCGCACGTGACCGGTAACCAATTTCAAACGCTGCGATTGGGCTAATTTGCCGGCCGCCAGCACTTCGCCGAGCCGGTGGCATTCGGCATCATTCTGGCAAACGATCAGCACGCGTTCCGACTGCGCGACGGCATCGAGTTCTTCGCGCACCTGGGCCACGTTGCCGCTGAAGCGC
Organism: Gemmataceae bacterium; assembly: GCA_035307785.1. GTDB lineage: Bacteria > Planctomycetota > Planctomycetia > Gemmatales > Gemmataceae > DATGHS01. Next base: position 13,385 of record DATGHS010000326.1, on the reverse strand, counting down.
TCCACCGACTCAGTGCGCAAATGGCACGATACTTCTATCGAAGGATGCGGCATCGCAGATACGGTGACGCTGGGAAAGCGCAGTAGTCTTTCCAGAACTGCTGGAAGATCGAACAGCCCCGCGAGATCGGCCGACCGGTCGCGAAACAGTTTGCCCTGCTCTTGTAGCTCTTCCGGCTCAACGAGGACCACCCACGAATGTGCTGGCAGATAATCGCATAAATGGCCCCGGTCGAACTCTGCCGCTTGCGGCGCGTCTTTTGCCCCCGCCGTGGCACGGTCTCCTGACCGTGCCACACGCAGCCCCAATACGGTCACTTCTTGCATCGTTTCTAAACTGCGTTGCGTCTGCGTGGAGAATTGCCGAATGGATTCGATTTCTTCGCCGAATAGTTCCAGACGGTAGGGATTCTCTGTGTCGGGCGAAAAGATGTCGAAAATGCCGCCGCGGCGACTGAATTCCGCTGGGTATTCCACGGCCTCCACGCGCCGGTAGCCATGTTCGGCCAGCCAGGTGGAGAGCTCTTCCAGGTCAATGTTGGTTCCGACTTGCAGTTGCCGCGAGCGCCGTTGTAGTTCCGCCTGCTCCGGCACGGGTTGAATCAGTGAAGCCATGGAAGCCAGCAGCAATCGCGGCGGTGACATTCCTTGCAGTTGTTGGAGGATGCGCAGGCGCTGGCCGACCGTCAGATCGAACCGGTTGGCGTCGTGCTCGTCGATGGGAAAAATCGCGGGGTCGATATTGGAGAAGCCGGCAATTTCATCCGCCCAGGTTTCGAGATCGCCCGGATGGGCGAGGACGACCAGCACGGTGCTCGCGGCTTGAATGCCCAAGGTCGCCGCGGCCAGCGCTGCCGACGAGCCCCATGCGCCATCCACGGTACCGCTTCGTCCTGCCTGAAGGGCTTGCAGCAGCGCCGGCCAGCCCTCGCCTTGCTGGAGCAAAGCAGGCACATCGCTCAGGCGTTCGAGAGCAAGAACATCCGCGACGGGCATGAAAAGAAAAAGTCCTCGGGAACGAGACGAGACCAAAGGCCAATACACCCGCGCCCTGACCTTGCAGCGCGAGGCCGGTTCACTGTGTTTTGAGACCGTTAGGCTGCTGAATTATACCGAAGAACTGTGCGGCAAAGGCAGATCAAAAGTAGGCAAAAAGTGCAGGCATCAAGCAGAATTCAATCAAACTTGAATCTCTCGGTTTGTGTCTTTGGCGTTCTTTCTGTCCCTTTCTCTTTGTTTTCAATTCCACTTCGCTACTTCGGCGCGGGCCTGGCGCATCATTTTTTCCACCGCCTCGCGGTCGATCGCATCGGGCACATTCGTCAGATACGCTTGCAATTGATCGATGGCTTTGCCGGGTTGGCCGTTTTGCAGGTATGAAGTGCCGAGGTCCCGGCGTTGCGTCCAATCGCGTGGCACCAGTTGAATGAGCCGGCAAATGGTGCGGATGGCGCGCTGGAAATCGGCATCGCGCAAATAACAGCCTTTCAAGTTCGTGATCATGCGCAACACGATTTGGCCGGGCAGCGCGGCTTGCAGTAAATCCGGATCCACGGCCAGGTCCAGACCAGCCGATTTTTGGATCAGGTATTCGCAGTCGGCCGGGTCGAGCAGCCGGCCGCCGTGGTACGGGTCGAATAATATGCGGTCGTCGCCTTGCCGGGCCATCACCACGAAATGCCCTGGCAATCCAATGCCGTGGATGTTTACTCCCAGCTTTTCGCCGATAACCATCGTAATGAGCGAAAGCGTAATCGGAATGCCCATCCGGCGATCAAGTACCTCGTTCAGATAGCTGTTGAGCGGATCGTAATAGTGTTCCTGATTGCCGTGAAAGCCCATTTCATGAAAAAGATAGCGGCACAAACCGGCCACCTGGCCCTCAAGCGAATGGCCCAGATAATCGCGTGCCTCGTGGGCCATCCCCGTAAGTTCACTCAGATAGGCATCGACATCCAGCTGCGGATATTCATCGCGGGCCAGCAACAGCGCAACCTCGGCCAGATCGACCGGCGTGGCCGGATCTTGGGCAAGTTGCGTCAATAGCGCTTGCAGTTGCATGCTGGCAGTATACCAATAAATGATGGGTGGTGAGTGGTAACTGGTCTTGGCGAACCCCGGCCGTAAGGCCGGGGGTGATTGGGTATGAAGCTCTCCCTGGCGATCACTTGGCTCAGTGGATTGTTGCTCGCGGCTTCGGCCGTTGCTACCACGGTCACCGCCGCGGAGCCGCCGAAACCGCACTGGGCGTTTCAGCCGCCGGTGCGCCCAGCGTTGCCGGCCGTAAAGAACACGGCCTGGCCACGCAATGCCATCGATTATTTCATCCTCGCCCGCCTCGAAAAGGAAGGCATCGCACCGTCGCCCGAGGCGGATCGCTACACCTTCATTCGCCGGCTCTACCTCGACCTCATTGGCTTGCCGCCTTCGCCGACTGAAGTCGATGCGTTCGTCCTTGATTCTTCTCCGGATGCTTACGAAAAAGTCGTAGAGCGCCTGCTCGTCAGCCCGCACTACGGCGAGCGCTGGGGCCGGCAATGGCTCGACCTGGCTCGCTATGCCGATTCCAACGGTTACAGCATCGATGCCGCTCGCAGTATCTGGCCGTACCGCGACTGGATCATTCGCGCCCTGAATGCCGACATGCCGTTCGATGAATTCGTGATCGAGCAGATGGCCGGCGACCTGCTGCCCAACGCGACGCAGGATCAGCGAGTCGCCACCGGGTTCCACCGCAATACCCCCATTAATCAGGAAGGCGGCATCGACCTCGAGCAATTTCGCGTCGATTCGATCTATGATCGCCTCAACACCACCGGCAGCGTGTTCTTGGGGCTGACTGTAGGTTGTGCCGAATGCCACGATCATAAGTTCGATCCGATTACCCAGAAAGACTACTACCAGCTATTTGCGTTTTTGAACAACGACGACGAGCCGGTGCTGGAACTGGGCTCGCCCGAACAAATCGCGCTCCGAAAGAAAACCGTCGCAGAGCGCACGGCACTGGAAAAGAAATTCAAGACCCTCGACCGCGCCACCGATGCGGCCCTCGAAGCCTGGGAACGCGGCCTTACCCACGAAACGCGGGGGGCGTTGCCGCCGGACATTCAGTTCATTCTGAATATTGCGGTCAACGGCCGCGATGAACACCAGGTCGAAGCACTGCGCGCGAACTTTCGCACCGCGGACAAGACTCGACATGTGATCGGCGGCCTGTTTGCGCCCGAGCCATTTACGGCACTCGTTCATTCCCACCTGCTCTTGCGCCGCAACGAGATGGAGAAGAAGCTCGCGGACTTGAAACAGCGCGAGCCGGACATTGCTTCTACATTAGTGCTGAAGCAGCGTTCGGCACCGCGCACCACCAACATTCATTTGGGCGGCGACTTCCTGCGCAAAGGCGCCAAAGTCGAAGCAGCCACACCGGCCTGGCTCGCCCCGCCGGCCGCCGGCAAGTCGCGGCTCGACCTGGCCCGCTGGCTGGTCGATGGCCGTAATCCGCTCACGGCACGCGTCACGGTCAACCGCATCTGGCAAAGCCATTTCGGGCTGGGAATTGTGGAAACGGAAAACGACTTCGGCACGCAGGGCACTCCCCCCTCGCATCCGCAATTGCTGGATTGGCTCGCTTGTGAATTCGGAATGCGGAATTCGGAATGCGGAATGAAGAAGAAGGAATTCGATTCCGCAAATGTTTCGGATTCCGCATTCCGCATTCCGCATTCCGCATTGGAAAAGACCTGGTCGTTAAAGAATCTGCACCGTCTTATTGTAACGTCCGCCACCTACCGCCAGTCCTCCAAGGCGCGCCCCGAATTGGCAAACCTCGACCCGCGCAACAAGCTGCTGGCGCGCATGCCGCGCTTGCGACTGGAAGCGGAACTGGTGCGCGATGCCGCTCTGACGGCGAGTGGCTTGTTAAACTCCAAGATTGGCGGGCCCAGCGTGTTTCCGCCGCAACCCGACGGCGTGTTCAAATTCACCCAGGTACCGCGCAGCTGGAAGGCCGATGTCGGGCCGAATCGATTCCGAAGGGGCCTCTATACGTACTTTTGGCGCTCCGCCCCGCACCCGGCGCTCATGGCATTCGACGCGCCGGATGCAGTGCTGGCTTGCACGCGGCGAAATCGTTCCAACACGCCGCTGCAGGCGCTGACCTTGCTCAATGACGAGGCATTTTTCGAATTTGCCGGCGCGCTCGCCCGTCAGGTCGTACAGCATCCCGCCGAAAACGACGCGCAACGCATCGACCAAATGTTTCGCCTTTGTCTTAGCCGGCCGCCCCGGACGAGCGAACTGCAACGGCTCGATTTATTGCTGCGAGAACTACGGCAGGAATACGCTGCCAATGAACCCGAAGCTCGACGAGTGGGATCTTCAGCTGACAAGGATGCGAACATTCCTGAACGGGCCTCTTGGGTCATGCTCGCGCGGGTGCTGCTGAACTTGGATGAATTCATTACTAGAGAATAAGCGGTGCTGCTTTAAGCGTTGTTTTCCTAAAGTCAATCCTCATGTCCAACCCCGCATTGCCGGAACTGATTTCACAAGCGCAAACGACCGAGGAGCGCTTTCTGCGCCAGATCTTCGTGCGCGATCAGATGGCCGATTGGTCGAAGCAGCCGTTGCTCATGGCCAAGGCGGACGGCGTGTTCTACTGGGACGTGACCGGCAAGCGTTATGTCGACGCCCTGTCCGGAATCTACACGGTTTCCGTCGGCCACAATAATCGCCGCGTGATCGAAGCCATCCAGCGGCAACTCGACACACTGCACTTCTCGCCGCCCATGCATGGCAGCAATCCGGTGGCCGTGCAACTGGCGAACCTGATTGCGGAGATCGCGCCGAAGATCCCCCCATCCCGACCCTCCCCCACAAGGGGGGAGGGCGACTTTTCCCCCTCCCCCCTTGTGGGGGAGGGTCGGGGTGGGGGATGGACGGTGAAATTCGAATGTGCCGGCTCCGAAGTTACAGAGGCTGCCATCAAGCTCGCCCGCCAATATCACCGGCTCACCGGCAATCCGGGCAAGTACAAGATCATCAGCCGTTATCTTTCCTGGCACGGCTCGACGATGGGTTCCCTCTCAGCCTCTGGCTTGAAAGGCCGTAAGACGGTCAACGAACCGCTCGCTCCTGGCTTCCTTCACGTCTTCCCGCCCACCTGCTACCGGTGCCCGTTCGGCAAGGAATACCCCTCGTGCAAGATTATTTGTGCGACCTTGATCGGCGACGTGATTGAAATGGAAGATCCCAGTACGGTGGCCGCAGTTATGGTCGAGCCAATCGGCCATACCGGCGGCATCATCGATCCGCCGCCGGAGTATTTGCCGATTCTGCGCGAAATCTGCAACCGCTACAACATCCTTCTGATTTTTGATGAAATCATTACCGGCATGGGCCGCACCGGGCAAATGTTCGCAGCCGACACCTTTGGCGTCGTGCCGGATCTCATCTGCACGGCCAAGGGGCTAAGCGGCGGTTACATTCCGCTCTCGGCGCTGCTCTGCCGCCAGTCAATTGCCGATGCGTTCTGGGGTCCGGTGGAGACAAATCCCGGCTTCGTGGAAGGGCATACCTTCGAAGGCAGCCCGCTGGCCTGCGCTGCCGGCATCGCGGTGCTGCGCGAAATCCTGGAACGCGATTTATGTGCGAACGTGCGCAAGCAAGGCGGCGTGCTGCGCGCCGGGTTCGAGCGGCTCGCGCGGAAATATCCCGTCATCGGCGACATTCGCGGGAAAGGGCTGCTCCAAGGCATCGAATTCGTCCGCGATCAAACTACGAAGGAGCGCTTCCCGGCAGAAACTTCCTTGGGTCTGCGTGTCGGCCGACGTGCCTTGCAGAAGGGCCTGCTCTGCCGCTTCGATCCGCACTGGCTGGCTTTCGGCCCGGCCCTTTGCGTGACCACGGAACAACTCGAAGAGATGCTAGTCCTGCTGGACCGCAGTCTGGGCGAGGTGCTGGTCGAGATGAAAATCTGACGCGCGCCTGGTACACTAATCCTATTGGCTGGAATTACGGCTCTGCATTCGGATGGTTCATGGACACTTCCACGTCTCCGGCAGCAACTTCCCGAAAAATGCCGCGCGGCGCCTTGCTCTTCGGCATCAGCCTGATCCTGGTCGGCCTCGTGTACGTCGGCATTGTGGTCCGCCATGCCCTGCAAGCGCACGCTCCGGAAACAGCGGTGCCAGCGCCCGAGCAGCGCGATCTGGCCGCCGAGGCGAAGGCGCTGGTGCGGCAAAGCAAACCGGCGCCGCTTTCGGAATCAATGGAGAAACTGCTCACAGAAGCCGAACGGAACCATGTGGCGTCGCAGCAACATCCCTTGCTGGGAAAGCCGGCGCCAGACTTCTCCCGGCCCGATGTCTATGGCAATGTCTGGTCGCTCCACGAAGCGCTCCAACGCGGACCCGTCGTGGTGATCTTCTATTACGGCTATCATTGCAACCACTGCGTGAGCCAGCTGTTCGATGCCAGCGAGGATTATCGGCGCTTCCGCGAACTAGGGGCCGAAGTCGTTGCGCTGAGCGCCGACGATTCAGAGCTTACCCGCAAGCGCTATCAACAATATGGGGCCTTCACATTTCCGGTGCTGGCCGATCACGGCAACAAGATCGCGCAAGCCTACGGCACGTATCATCCGGCCGAAAACGGCCAACCCGAGCAGCTGGACCACGGCACGTTTATCATCGACCAAAACGGCATCGTGCGCTGGGCGTTCGCCGGCGACGCGCCGTTCAGCGACAACCGCACGCTGTTTTGGGAATTGAACCAATTGCGGAAGAAGTGATGCTTAGCGCAGAAACCGGCGCAGGAATTTCACTCCGTTACTCACATCCGCCAGACGATTTTGCCCGGTCTCACGTTCGAGCACGAGCCAGCCGCGGTACTCCATCGTTTCCAGCATCGCCACGAACGTCATCCAATCGATATCGCCGGCCCCCAGCGCGGTCTCCTGAGCGGTCTTACTGACACGGGCTTTTTGGGCGTCGCGCGCATGCACATGCTTCAGCCATTGCCGCAGCGGAGTCAAGTTTTCAATCGGATCGAAGCCGTTGAGCAACATGTTGGCCGGGTCATAATTGACACCCAGCGAGCCGGTGTCGAAAGTCGCCAGATAGCCGGCCAGTGTCTCACCCGAATCGAGGCCGGTTTCCAGCGCCAGCGCGGCGCCAGTCCGGTCACCGAACGAACCAATGGCGTTGAGCGCTTCGCGCAGCAATTGGCCGCGCGGCTCCGCGGCTTGCGGCGCCTTCGGGCCGTCCACGATCACGATCTTGGCGCCCAGATCATAGCTGAGCGCCAGCGTCTTGCAGACATACTCAATGCGCGGCTGCTGGTTTTCGGCCGTGTCGAGACTGTGCCGCAAGGGGCAGCCCAGCGCAGTCACTTCCAGGCTCAGCGAGCGGAGCAGATGACGAAATTCCCGCCGCCCGGTTTGCGATAGGCGCTCGGCGGCCAGGTCGCCGACGGCGTCCACCTGAACGCCGGCCACGCCCAGGCGCGAAACCTCGTTCAGAGCCGCTCGCAACGGCAATCCCAGCGATTCCAGGCGTATTCCGAGACGATTGGGCATGCTACTCGGTAAAAAACTAGCCCACGGATGAACACGGACTTCGTCACACGGATGAACACGGATCAGAAGACAGGAACTCAAGCGCCTCAAGACTAAAATGGAGGCCGGACTATGCCTTCTTTGCTTACGTTTGATTCTGATCGGTGTTCATCCGTGTTATGCAATCCGTGTTCATCCGTGGCCTTTTCTCTCTACACGAATTTGAGTTCGACATCGTCCGCAAAGCATTGACCGTATGGCTCATCCCAGTCGCTGGCCTCGGCGAAGCGCGGCAGCAGGAACTCGGAGAACGGCTGCACCAGCATTCGAAAGGCGCGCTGCGGCAGACAGACGGTATCCCAGCGCGGCGAACGGCTGCGCATGTGCTGCTCGTAATCCAAGACGTCTATGGCGCGGAGCAAGTACAGGCGCTCGCGGAATGCAAAGAGATCCGGCGTTTCGGCCTGCAACTGCACCTCCGGCGAAATCTGGTACAGGAACACGAGCAGCGCCCGATAGCCGGGACCCACGCGCTCCAGCCAGCGCGTCAGACCGCTGATGTCTTCACGCGTGGACCAGTTTTGCCACACATGCCGCGACTTGCCGCGAACCTGGGCCGGGAAGCGCCGGCCCTTGATATCGACGAGCAGCCGCACCTCGGGAGTGCCATAGACGATGAAGTCCAGGCTCTTCACCGGCTGGTCGTCGAGCAGCGACCGCCGCGTTTCATCGACGGCAATGTAGCCCAAGTGCTGCTGCCGCAGGTACGCTTCGAAGGCCGCTTCGTAGTGGTTATGCCGATGCATGGGGCCAGAAACTCATTTCACCGCAAAGACGCAAAGAGCGCAGAGAAGTCACAGAAACAATGGCAGAGGTCGCAAACCACAAGAGAGCAAGACGAGAATTAAAATTAGGATGAGGAGTAAGAGTAGGATCACGAACGCGCTCGGCATCCTCCTAATCTTACTCTAAATCTTACTCTTAATCCGCTGCCTCATCATATCTTCCTCTTAATCATTCTCTGGGTTTTCCATCAAGGGCCCAAGGCAGATCGGAGCAACTCGACCAATTCTCCTTCCGGCACATTGTCCCGTTGTTCCTTGGCGATCAGATCCTTGACGTTGCAGACGCCCTTGGCGAACTCAGCGGGCCCGGCAATGAGGGCGATCCGGTGTCCCCGCCGCTCGGCGTATTGGAATTGCTGGCCGATTTTTTTGGCATCCGGATAGACTTCGACGCCAATGCCGGCAGCGCGCAGCATACGCGCGATTCGTTGGTAGTCGCCCAGGCATTCCATGGCCATGCAAAAAACAATCACCGGCGCCGGCGTGGCGGTCTTGTCGACCTTGCCCATCTCTTCGAGGGCAGCCAGAAAGCGATCCAGCCCCAACGACGCCCCCACGCCGGGCAGCACCTGCTTCGTGTACAGGCTGGCCAGGTTATCGTACCGGCCGCCGGAGCACACGCTGCCAATGCCCGGCATCGCTTGCAGGAAGGTTTCGTAAATGGTGCCGGTGTAATAATCGAGGCCGCGCGCGATGGAGAGATCGATCTTAATCCGGCCGTCCGCGGCGCCGGCCGCCTTGGCCACGGTCAGCAATTCACGCAATCGCTGCACGCCGTCCGCGCTTTTGCGATTGCGGCCAAACTCTGCTTCTACGCGCTCCAGTATTTCCGAGTTACTGCCTTCCATTTGGGCCAACGCCAGGATGCTCCGGGCCTGTTCCGCTTGTACCTGGGCCTTATCCACCATTTCCTGCGCCACGGCATCCGCGCCGGCCTTGCCGAGTTTATCCAGCGCGATTAAGAGTGCCTTGGATTTCTCGGCGAGCCCCAGTTCTTCGAGGAGGCCATTCAGCACGAGACGGTTATTGATGCGGATTTCAAACGCGCCAAACGTGAATTCGCGATCCAGCGCCGCCATGAGGTCGTGAATGACCAGGGCCGTTTCACAATCAGCGGCATTCGCTGTGGTGCCGATGGTATCAAAGTCGCATTGCATGAATTCGCGATAGCGGCCGTGTTGCGTGTTTTCGCCGCGCCAAACCAGGCCCATGTGATAGCGCTTGAACGGAGTGCCGAGTTTGCCAATGTGTTCGGCGGCGAAGCGCGCAAACGGCACGGTCAAGTCAAAGCGCAATGCGACATCGCGGTCGCCATGATCGCGAAATCGATACAGTTGGCGGTCGGACTCTGCTCCACCTTTTCCCAAGAGAATCTCGGCGTATTCCAAGGCAGGCGTATCAATCGGCGCGAAGCCGTAAGAGCGATACACCTTGCGGGCCGTCTCCAGCATCCGCTCGCGCGGAATCATCAATTCCGGCAAGTAATCCCGGAATCCCTTCAGCGTTCGCGGTTGGATCAGATTGCTCATGAAAAGCGACACGTCCTGTGATTCATCAGAGGTCAGCGATCAGTAGTCAGCGGTCAGAATAATTGGCCTATAGGTTGCCATAGGGATCATTCACGCGCTCCACAAAGAACCTGACTTGTGACTTCTGACCTCTGTCTTCTGACCTCTACTTTTCCGTCCGATTTCGATTGCTCAGCCGCTGCAAGAAGCGCTGTTCTTCGGGCGTCAGCGCCTGCTTGCCTTCGCGGTGAATCTTTTCGAGGATCTCGTCGAGGCGGCGCTCTTCGGCCTCGCGGCGCTCCTGGTCGCGCTTGGCCCGGCGCTCACTCCATTGCTGCCGCATGCGCTGAAACCAGTTCGGCTTGGGTTTCGGCTGCGGCGGCGGGTCTTCCTCGCGCTCCAGGCTCGTGTAGCCTTGTGAGAAGTCGTAACCCATGCTCGAGGCTTCTTCCATATGCTCCAGTTGCATTAGCTGCTGCCGGCACATGATGTAGATCATGACGGCCAGGCCGGCCGGAAGAATGTCGTTGACGGCAATGGCGTAAATGCCGACCAGCAGCATAATCAGGAAGCCGATCCAGGCCGCGGATTCCGTGGCGCGGCGATAATCGGTCCGCCGCCACAGGTAACACTGCAGCAGCCGCCCGCCGTCGAGGGGGAAGGCCGGCAGCAGGTTGACCGCCAACAGGAAGAAATTCACGACGTAAAACTGGACCAGCAGCATCTGCCATTTGTCCAGGCGGGCCGCTTTTACCGCAATCTGTTTGCGGTCCTTGAGAACATACGATTCATTTTGATCGCCGTTCGTAGTCGTCTCGACGGGGGGGTCGCTTTTGTGAACGGTTGAGCTACCGTCTTTATTCCATTCCTTGCTGATCTTCACCTGGCGAAATTGCGGCGGCTGGTCCTGTGCACTCTCTTGATAATAGTACATCTCGTCGTCGCCTGGGTTCATGCGGCCGCTGTAGCTGATCCCTTGCTTCCAGTTATGCACCTTGGGGGTGAGCGGCGATTCCAGCGGATTCCAGGGCGGTATGAACCCCACGGCCACCAAGCCGAGGCCGCCGGCTAGCGCCAGGACGCCATTCACGAGCGGCCCGGCCAGCGTGCTCCAGAAATTGGCGCGCGGCGTGTGCGGTACATCGACGTAGGCCAGGCCGCCCAGCGGCCAGAGCAGCACTTCCATCGCGTCGCCATCGACGCGGCGCGCGCCGATCACATGCCCCATCTCGTGCAACAAAACAGAGATGAACAGGATCACCAGCACCACGCACGCCTGCATCCACAAGCCAGGGGCGAACTGCTTCGACGTGCCCACCCACAAAATGTAGCCGAGAGCCACGCACGGAAACAAAATGTGGATTCGCACCGTCACGCCCAGGATGGGCCAGGGCAACGGCATCGACCAGTTCATCGGATCGCGATCGCGCATGGTTCCGGTTGCTCTCGGTTACGCGGCGTGGCAGTTGTTCTGATTCTAGCAACGCGCCCCGCCCTCTGCAATTGGACCGCCGAAAGCAGGTTAAGCGAAAGTTCGGACCGAATACAGGCTTTCTTGGCCGTGATATTCTGATCTAGCTTGCCAGGTGGAAGCGTCTTCCGGGCTGCCAGCTGTAGTATCACCAGTCAGATCGAAATTACCTGGTCCAAACACGCGAAAATTTTCGGAAATGTACTTGCAATCTCCCGGAACGATGTATAACCTAGACGGTGCATATGGAGCAATGCCTTGACTGGAAGCCCCCAGCCCCGTCCCATTGGGTGCTTCATCTTTCAGGCGGTCACGGAAGGTTCGGTTGCTCCATCTCGCCCTAGCAGGATCAATCGCCCCTTTAATATCGGTGACCCGAAACGGTGGCGCGCCGAAACTGCACCCGTCCATGCCATCCCTCATGGCATGAATGTGGTTTCACGAAGCCTCGGTTACGGTCGATTATCGTTGCGTAATGTTGGCGTCGGAAGGCTAGGGTTTTTCCCGTCTGAAATCCTTGCCATGGCCCGACGCGCAAACTGGAGCTTGTCCTACAACAAGCCGGTAGTGCCGGTACAGACAGAAATTACCTGGAGCAGCCGTGAGCAGTTTCCCCCTCAACTGCTGGGTGTCTCGTCCGCTTAATCGCATTGTCCGCCGCCGGGCACGCCGGGCGGCCATTCAAGTCCCTGCTAGTCCGCGCCTCCGCGTCGAGCAGCTCGAACAACGCGATGTTCCCAGCACGACCGTCCTTGGAACGGTGTTCCAAGATGTCAATGGCACTGGAACGCTTTCAAACAACGACCCCGCGGTCGCGGGCGAATCGATATTTTTGACCGGCATCGATTCGCTCGGCACCAGTGTGTCGTCCACCACCACGACCGACTCTCAAGGCAACTACAGCTTCGCGAATCTGGACCCGGGCACTTACGTCATTTCGGATGCGCTTCCCAATGGCAGCCAGAATTCGAGCAACACGTTCGCCCTCAGCGTGACCACCACGGCCACGGCTACGCAAACATTCAACTTTGCCGAACTACCAACCTCGGCGACGACAGCGCCAACCGGAACAAATGACCCCACGACCAGCACGTCAGCAAGCAGCAATGGATCGTCGACGACTGGCAGCTATTCGTCGTACGATTGGTCCAACAACAGCGCAGATGACAACTGGATGCCAAGTGGCAGCCAAAACAACAGCACCGCCTCGCACCAGAGCGACACCGGCAGTAGTGCTGATACTGGCGACCAGAACTGGAACGACGGCAACAATTGGGATACGGGCAAGCAGAATTGGAACGACGGCAACTGCAACCAGAATAACAACAGCCACCAGAGCAACTGCGGCGACACGCAGACGTCGTGCACGACGACTTGCACCACCACGACCACAACTTGCTCAACGACCAGCACCTGTACGTCGGAATGCACACCGTCGCCGGATTGCAACGATCATTGCCATCCCAACACGGTGACCTATTCGCTGAGCGGCTACAAGTTTAACGATGTAAATGCCGACGGCCAGTTTGACAATGGTGACATCGGTCTTGCAGGTGTGACAATTGAATTGACCGGTACCGATACGACCGGCGCTTCGGTTGACCTTACAACCACCACCGATGCGAACGGTTTCTATTCATTCACCGGCCTGAATTCCGGCACCTACGTGCTGACCGAGTTCTCGCCGGCCGGCTACACGAACGAAACCGCGATCGTGGGTTCGCCCTTCGGCGGCACCGCGGGCACGCCGACGGCGACCCAAAACACCATCACCGACATTGTCATCCCGACCACCACGTGCAGCACGCAGGGCTGCAATTACGATTTCCCGGAAACGCAGCAGCAATCACCCAAGAACTCGATCAGCGGCATCAAGTTCAACGATGTGAACGGCAACGATACGCTGGATAACGGCGACGTCCGCATGGCCGGCGTGACCATCGTGCTGACGGGTGTGGAGACCGCGACCGGGAATTCGATCAGTCTGACGACCACGACCGATACCAA
>DATGHS010000325.1:0-25094 GCA_035307785.1 Gemmataceae bacterium | reverse complement strand
ATTGCCAGCCCCGGCAGACGTAGACGCCGCCCGGCGGCAAGTTGCGGAACACGAAGCGAAACCGGATGTCCTGGAAATAGCGACGGTACATGCGGTAGTAGATCCACGGCATGATCGTCAATTGGCGGAACGAGCCTTCCGGTTTCAGCCGGCGCGCGCATACATCCAGAATGCGGTCACGGATGTCTTCCGGAATCGACGGCAGCGGCAAGCCGGAAAGAATATGATCGACCTTGTCGATGCCGCGCTCGTCGAGCAGGCGACCCAGGTCGACGGCATCACCTTCCAGGACTTCGGCATTCGGGAAACGCCGCCGCAGATGCCGGCACAAGTCGGCATCGAGCTCCAGGCTGATGACCCGGCACTGTTTCCCCGCCCGCGCGAGAATTTCCTTCGTGATCGGTCCGGTGCCCGCCCCTAATTCCACGACGCAACGCGCCTGGGAGAAGTCGATGTCGCGCACCGTGGTTCGCGCCATCCAGCGCGAACTCGGCGCGAAGGAGGCGATCGTGCGTCCCCGTTCCAGAAACTTCGTTAGCATTAACCACCACTCGGGTCGAGTGGATATATCGGGAATCGTCTCTTCCGGGTCGGTGCGTTCGGAGTTGGCCATGGCATCCTTTATTTGGCTGAGCCGAGCAGCAATTGGCTCAAACGGGGGCGAGAAGAAGGTCGTGGGTGCGTCAGGAAATGCACCACGAGGCGATTGATCAACCAGGCTTTTTCAATTTGCGGGGCGTGCCCGCAGCGGGGGATCATCAGGAAGTGTCCACACCGCAGCTCTGCAGCGGCCGTCGCTGTTTCCTTCGGATCGCAGATGCGATCATTCCGGCCGCTAATGACGAGTGTGGGCGACTGCACGTCTTTCATCCGGTCGCGCACCGTGTGGTCCTTCGTGCCATTGACCGTGCGCAACAGGCCTTTCTGCCAGCGCCGGTTGGGAAATTGCCGCTTGTAGAAGCGGACCATCTCGCCGTCGGCGTGGCGGGCCGGCCGGTAGAAAACGCTTTCCGCCAAGGCACGAACGTCGTTCTTGCGCACGCCCTCGATAATCGGCAACCGCTCTTCATCACCCATGCCCGACGGACAAAGCAGGATCATGCGGCCAACCATCTTGGGGTAGCGCGTGGCGAACTCGACGGCAACTTTGCCGCCTAGGCTGCTGGCCACGAAGTGATACGGGGCCGCCTGGACAAACTGAGAGAGATAGACCTGCAGCTGCTCAACCAGGTAATCGACGCTGATCGGCAGTCCGTCTTCGATGCGCCGGTGCAACGCCTCGCCGTCGTACACCAAGAAGTTCGGCATATAGACATCAAAATAGCGCCGCCAGTAGCGATGATTGCGATACCACGATTCCGCCTGTTCCGCCAAACCGTTGATTAATATCAGAGGCGGCTTGCGGCCATAGTGCCGGGGCCGTAGCCGGGTGATCCAAATCGGCAACTTCGTGACCATGGATGTTGCTCCCGTGCGATGCGCCGCGCTATTGGATTTTCGTAGAAACATCGCATTATCTCTGATGTTAGTGAAGGAAGGAAGACAGGAGCAGTGAAATTTTGTAGATTTTCCCGTTCTTTTGGCTCCTTTATCTCTTATTCTAAGGCGAAATCAGGCGATTGGCGCAACGCTTGGACCCGAGCCGAGAGCCCGCAAATCGTGCCGGCGCCAGCTTTTGCCGATTTTCCACGGTCGTTAACGGAATAATCTGTCGATAGAACGCTATTTATGCTCGTGCCCTCGCGCCAGGAAGAAATCGATGCCCGCTGCTGATGTTTTATGCGCCGGAATCGTGGTGGCCGACCATGTTTGCACACCAGTATCGCATTTGCCTGCCCCGGGCGAATTGGTGATGGCCGACCGGTTGCTGCTGACCCTGGGCGGCTGCGCGGCCAACACTGCCGTCGATCTGGCAAAGATGGGCGTACGAAGCGCGGTAGTTGGCCGCATCGGCGCGGATCTGTTCGGCCGCATTGTCGCCGACATGCTTCGCGAGGCGCATGTGGAAACGGGTCTGCTCCAAGCGGTTCCCGGCGCTGACACCAGCCAAACCCTTATCATTAACGTGGCCGGCCAGGATCGGCGCTTTATCCACACGTTCGGCGCCAACGCCGGCTTCCGGGCCGCCGACATCCCTAGTAATTATTTCGCGTCTACCAAAGTTCTGTACGTGGGCGGCTTCCTGGTAATGACGGCGCTCACGGGCAAGGAACTGGCCGAAGTTTTCGCCCTGGCGCGCCGGCAGGGTGTGAAGACATTTCTCGATGTGGTCGCGCCGCCCGATATGGATTACATGGGCCAGCTCGAGCCGCTGCTGCCGCATGTAGACATCTTTAAGCCCAACACGGATGAAGCCCGGCTCATTCTCGGCATTGGCGATACGATGCTCCAGGCGGAGACCTTCCACAAGATGGGCGCCAAAACCGTGGTGATCTCTTGCGGCGGCGAAGGGTCGGTGCTGGTGAGTGACCAGGTTCGCCTACGGGCTGGCGTCTATCCGGTCAAGTTCGTCGACGGCTCCGGCGGCGGCGACGCCTTCGACGCCGGCTTCATCTACGGCCTTTTGCAGGACATGCCCGTCGAAGATTGCCTGCGCTATGCCAGCGCCCTCGGCGCCAGCTGCGTGCGCGCCCTCGGCACCACGCCTGGCGTCTTCACGCGTAGCGAATGCGAGGCATTTCTTCAGCAGCATGAGTTGAAGATCGAACGGGTGTGAGCCCGTTAGCCCGAAGCGCAAGCGAGAAATGCTGCTCGCCCTCGCTCGCGCTTCGGGCTAACGGGCCCCGCCTCAATACGCTAGGTACGCTACTACAACGTCTCTAACGGGCCCAGCGCCACGGTCGTGAGATGATCGAGCGGGTAACGATCCAACACTTCGCGAACTGAATCGAGCGTGACGGCATCAATCGCGGCCAGTTCGTCATCGAGCGTGCGGTATTGGTGCAAGTAGGTCCAATCGCGGCCCATCCCCAGCATGCGTCGGAATGTGCGCTCGCTCCCGCGAACTTCGCGCGATGCCAGTTTCGTGCGCGCCAGCTGTAATTCCTCCGTCGTGATATTGTTCTTCTGTACGTCGGTAAGAACCTCGAGCACCCGGCTACGGTTCTCCTGCGCGACCTCCGGCTGGCAGCTATAGGACGCGATGTATGCGCCGGCGCCTTCGTATTCATAGAAGCCCATATCTGCTGAGTCGGCTAATCCGGGGTCCACCAGCGCCCAAAACAGCCGGCTGCCGGTGTAGTCGCCCAGCGCGGTCGTGAGGATGTGGGCCGGATAACGCCCTGGTGAATCCGCGGTCGGCGCCGGCGCCCACATCATCACGTATTCCTGCATGACCTTGGGCCGAGTGAGCACATGCAGGCCGCCGGCCCCTTTCGCTTCGCCGACGAGTTTGCGGCCCACGGAGCCCGATTCCCATTTGCCACATTGCCGGTCGATCAATTGCACGAAATTCGGCCAATCGAATCGCCCGGCGGCAACCACCAGGATATTCGGCGCCACATACCGCCGGCGAAAATAGTCGTACATCTGATCGCGCGTAAGTACGGCAATGCTTTCCTTCGTTCCCAGGATGCTCTGGCCGAGCGTGTGCTTGCCGAAGAAGATGCGCTTGGAATTATCGTACGCTGCCCAGCCTGGCTGCACTTCGTAGCGAACGATCTCATCCTGAATTACGCCCTTTTCCGTGTCAAAATCGTCTTTTCGCAAGGCGGGGCGCAGCATGTCGGCCAGAATGTCCACCGCGTCGGGCAAATATTCGGGCAACACGGTGGCATGGAACACCGTGTTCTCTTCGCTAGTGAACGCATTGTTGTCGGCCCCAATCCGGTCGAAATCACGATTCACATCCCAGGCCGTGCGCCGCTCGGTGCCTTTGAAGACCATGTGCTCGAGGAAATGGGAAACGCCCGACTCGCCGTCGACCTCGTCGCGTGCGCCGGTGCGCACAAAAAAGCCCACCGCCACGGAAAGCGCGGAGTCGTTGGTTTCGCCGAGTATCTGTAAACCGTTGGCTAAAGTGTGCGTGTGAAAAGGCATCATGGCTCCTGCTCAATTAGCCCACGGATGGACACGGATTTCATAACACGGATGAACACAGAACAGAAAGAAACATCAAGGAGGACGGCAAAGCAGAACTGAGACTTGAATATCGTATACGTTCTCATCCAATATTTCTGCCGCTCTTGTTTTTGATTCCGTGTTGATCCGTGTTACGAAGTCGGTGTTCATCCGTGGGCTCAGTCTGAATGCGAGTGGGCCAATTCCTTAGGCCCCAGCGTCACAATGGTGAAGTCCTTCGGCGGGCAAAGGCGCAGGTGCGCCACGATGCTCTCCGGCGACAGGCCATCGATTGCGGCCTGGATCTCTTCAACGGACCGTACCCGGCCCAGTAAGTACCAGTCGGAAGCCATCTGGCTGGCTCGGGCGCCGGTGGATTCTTGCCGCATGATGAGCGACGACTTCAGCCCCGCCTGCACACGAGCCACTTCCTCGCCTTCGATGCCGTCTTTCAGGCGCTTCAACTCATGCAGCGTGCGCTCGAGCAGCTCCTGGGCCCGTTCCGGCTTCCCGGCCGTAAAGCAAATGACGTTGGCCCGGTCTTTCATCGTTTCGTGGCTGGCATGGATGGCGTAGCACAGCCCATATTTCTCGCGCACCTCGGTAAAGAGCCGGGCGCTCATGCCGCCGGATAGGACGCCCACGGCGCCACGGGCGGCATAATATCCCGGATCGTTGATCGGCACGCTGCGGTACGCGATGCCGATTTGCGTCTGATCCAGATCCTTCGTCATGTGCTCGCTGCTGGGGCCATCCGGTCCGACAAAGGGCATCGCTACTGCCTGGGGCCGCCAGTCGCCGTAGAGCCTTTCAATCAAATCGCGCAGTTTCGGCCAATCGATGTCGCCGGCCACAGAGACGATCATTTCGGCCGGCTGGAAATAGCGCTGATAAAAGGAGCGCAACGCGTTGATCGTTAATGCGCTGACGCCGGCCTCGTCGCCGCGCTGGTCACGATTCAAGGGCGCTGGGTAGTGCCGCTTGCGCAATTCCACCATGACTTTGCTTTGCGGATCGTCTTCCAATCCTTGCAATTCTTGGAGGGCTAAGCTGCGGGCCGCTTCCAGTTCTTCTTCCGGCAAATGGGGCCGGCGGAGAATATCGGCATACAGTTCCAGCGCCGGGCCGAGGTTCCGGGCCAGCGTTGCGCCGCCGAAATACATCTGAATCAGGCCCACGCTTTCGCTGCGATCCACCCCGAGACCGTCGAGAGCCAGCGTCAATTCCCGGTTGTCGCGCGAGCCCGCCCCGCGCATGATCAGCTCGGAGAGAATGCCAGCCAGGCCGAGGTGCTCGGGCGGATCGTAAGCGCACCCGGCCCGCACCGAAAGCGAAAACGCTGCCGACCGCACATGCGGCATCCGCTCCGCCAGCAAGGTGAGGCCATTCGCGAACGTGTGTTGGTAGATTTCCTGATGCATGCTTAATCAACAAAGTGAGTGGTGAGTGGTGACTGTAATTCAAGCCGCGGGGCGAGTCTTCGAGCCTCGCGGGTCACCGCTAACCACTCACCACTCACCACTAAATTACTACTTCCTCATCCACCGCGAGGACTGGAACCATTTTGTATATGGTTCGGGTATTGCGAAAGCCAACCCGGCGATAGAGTCGCACTGCGCTATCATTGCGCGCGGTTACCTCGAGATAGGCCTTGCCCAGGCCCGTGCAGCGAAAACCGAGCAATGACTTGAGCAGAAGCAATTCGCCCAGGCCGCGGCCCCGGTACTCTGGTGCAACACCCAGGTTCTGGATGGCGCCATACCAGCGGTCGCGCACCCCTTGCACCGACCCGCATGGCCCGCCTGGACCAACGATCAACCAAGTCGCTTCCGCCACAAATTGTGACCGCGCGACAATCGCACGCATCAAGTCGATGCACCCGGCCGGCCGGCCGAGGTTCGGAAAGACTACAGAATCGAGCGAATCGTGAAAACTCTGGCACAGAACCTGCGCATGCGCTTCGATCAAGCCAGGCCCCCAAGCAATCCAGGCGAATTCCGCTGGCAATGCAGGAATGCCCTGCAGGTCGCCCAGTTCCCGTTCCATCCGGTAGCGCTTGAAGTAGGTCGCGGGCATCGCCCCCTCGCAGATCGAGCCGCTGGTAGGATGCTTCCATCGTAGCAAGCGCGCATGGCAGATACAAAGCGATTGAGCCAGCAATTGCTCTTCCATCTTGGAGTCTGCACCAGAAACAGCCCGATCTACTTGTAAAAAAAGCAAATCTGATCTATTGCCCTTCCCCCCCCCCGCGCATAAAATGGTTTTACCAAAGCCATGGCGGCTCAAATTTTTTCTGGCCAAGTAGCGCCAGTGTCGCTTCGCCCAGAGGAACCGCCATGCAAGCTCTGGTTTGCCCTTTTTGCGATGCCGCCATCGACCCAATTCTCGTCACGCCATTTACAGTCCGCGTTCCAAACGGCACAGTTGAAATGGCGCAGAAGGTCGTGGCGCAATGCCCGAAGTGCAAACTGTGGATGCCGGAGCCAACCAACGGCGGAACAACGAGGGTGGAAAAGATCGAGCCGGATTAGGGTCGAAATGCAGCCTGAATATGATGTGAAGCCATGCGTTCCCACGACGGCGCGCATGAAGGGTCGGGAGTCCTGATTGCTCCTGCAACCAATTCCCGACCCAGTTTTAACTCTCAAAATCAACACAGTATTAACTGACTGCCCGGATTTCGAAGTACCTTTCAGAACCCCTCACCGGGACAAGGTGGGCTAAGGGTAGGCCGCCCGGCGTTGCTTCATACAATCCACTGTGCGGTGGCCTTACCACATCTGGCACAAGGAGATTGCAATCATGGTTCGGAGAATCCTCGTCGGTTGTGCCCTTTTTGTATTCGCGGCAATCCCGGCCCTGGCCGATGACAAGGTCGATGTGAAAAAGCTCAAGGGCAAGTGGGAGCGTGAGGTCGACGGCAACAAACTCGTATTTCAATTCAAAGACGACAAAACGATGAGCGTCTTTCTCACCCCCAGCGGTGCTAACGATGCGGTGGAAGTGAGCTGCGACTACAAGCTCGGCGACGACGGCGTCGTGTCGCTCACCATTGTTAAGTTGGACAAGAAAGGCGTGGACATCGATGCCGACAAGGATGATTCTTTTAGTTTCAAGGTGGAGGCGGGTAAGGACACGATTACGCTTTCCGACCTGAAGGGAAGCAAGGTAAATGATACAGTCAAACAAATTGTTGAAGGGGAATACAAGAAGAAAGTCGACTAACATTTGAGCAGATGCTGTCTCCGGCAGGATCCACAAGCACGAAAGCCCAGGGACGGAAGTCCCTGGGCCCCTTTCACGGCTGTTTAGTAGCCGTAGTAGTACCCCGAATAGTACGGGGAACTGTAGTAGAATCCGTTGTAATAACCGCCGCCCCAGTATGGGTTATACCAGGTGTACGGGTAGTTGTATCCCCAGGCGTTCGGATATACGTAGCCGGTATTCACCCAGCGGTCGTATGGACCGCCACGGTAAATGAGCGGGCCGGCCTGGGCACTGGTCGGCATGAACGACGCCACGCCGATCGCCAGCGACGCGATCAAAGCAAACAGCCATTTCATGGTACACCTCCAGTGAAAAGAAGGCGCAGGTAGCCGGACCGAGTTGAGGCTGGCGAAACAGCGTGTGACGGTTGAACTGTAGCCCTCTTCCCGTCTCGTTTTTCACTCGCGTTTGCCGGCGCGAGCCTTCGGTAGCAGACGGGTACACGCCTCCGCTCAGGTGTAATTCCAGCCCTGCGGGAAACAGAAACCGTGGGGGCGACGACGCCTATCTGGCAATATGGGTTCGTTGAGTCTTGAGTTCCCGAAAAAGCACCCGGGAACCGGTATTACATTGCCACCAGCAAGAGTCCGTTGACGTGAAAAGAAGCGCGCTTCTTTCGAGGCACTCCAATGCTGGTGCGCACGGACCACAAAGTCGCCCGTGAGACGATCCTTATCCTGCAAATGCTTCCTACATCGCTTATTTTAGCAAAGGGAAAAAAGACAGCAACCCGGCAAGAGAAAAAGTTACGTCCGCGTCATGCGCAGCATGCTGAGGAAAAAGGAGCTGTAGGCGGTCTGAACGCCCGCCACCATCGCGGTGAGGCCCCACAAGGCGAAGCGCATGGTGTACGGAATGTCGAGCTGGCCCATGTCGCGGCCCACCCACTCCTGGACCAGCCAGAAATTCGCCGCTAATCCTACCACGAATATCGCCAATCCCGTTAATAGCCCCCGTTCGAGTGTAAAGGCGCGCAGTAGGCGCTGCACGAGTCCACTCGTCGGCAAAACGCCGCTAAAGTGCCCGTACACTTGCGCGAGGAAACCGAGCCATAACGTCTGATACCCGAGCAGCACACACAACGTGCCGAGCAACATCGTGTGCACGTCGAGATTGACTCGGCCTAAGTGGCGCGTTCCCGGCGTCAGCCAGAGCATGAGGAACAGGCCAAGGACTAGCGACAGTCCCGCCGGAATTGAATAGAGCCAGAGCGGGCAAAGAAGGAGCATGAGCCGCAGGTTCCGCCAGCCGTCGCGGAAACTGCGCATATGCGGCGGGCGATCTCGGCCATCGGGATGCAGGATAACCGGCACCTCGCTAATCTTGAGCCGGTTCAGGCACGACTTCACCACCATTTCACTGGCGAACTCCATGCCGGGGGCGGAAAGCTTGATCCGCCCGACGGCCTCTTTGCGAAAACCGCGCAGGCCGCATTGGCAATCGCCGATCGGGCTGCCGAAGAAGACCTTCAACAGCGCGGTCAAAAGCGGGTTCCCGAAATACTGATGCAATGGTGGCATGGCGCCCGGCCGGATCCCGCCCCGAAACCGGTTGCCCATCACCAGTTCATCGCCGGCCCGCAAACGGTCGACAAATCCTTCGATGCGCGAAAAGTCATAAGAATCATCGGCATCGCCCATGATGATGAATTGCCCGCGCGCGGCCGCAAAGCCACCTTGCAGCGCCGAACCATAGCCGCGCTGGGTAATGTTCACGACCTTGGCCCCATGTTCACGGGCAATGGCCTGCGAACCATCGCTGCTGCCGTTGTCGGCCACGATCACTTCGCCGGCGATGGCGAGGTCTTCGAGCGCCCGCATAGCTTTGGCCACGCAGCGGCCCACCGTTCGTGCCTCGTTCAGGCACGGCATGACGACCGACACTTCGATGGTCTCGGCAGCGCTGGCAACTGATGTTTCAATGGCCGCGGCGGACATGATTGAGAAACCTCGTGGAACCCTGGTTCGGCGGTTTCGCCACACAACCATAGGTCAAAGCACTGATCGGAGCAACTACACCGGTGCAACCGCAAGCCGCCGGCCAGAATAAACTAGCGCTGCAAGATGTGCTAGCGGAAGTGCTTTTTTCGGTTCTCGCTCGCTTCAAGGCGGTGGTTTAGCCCGAAGCGCGAGCGAGGAATGCCGCAATTGCGCTTCGGGCTAACCCTCCACCCAATGGGGGCGGATGGACCATTAGATTAGGCCATACAGGGCAGCGTTGGCCGACCACAATGGACTTCATCCCAGCCCGATTGCGCGGGGCTCAATTCGTTGCCGGCACTATCCATGGCCGCGTCACTTGCAGCAACCGGCAACGAAAGGCGGGTTTACCAAAGGATGATTGCTTCTGCCCCAAGTCGTTTCTCAGAAAGTTCTTACGAGATTTCGCCGTCACACGTGGCCGATTCGTTGCTTCGTTGCCTTCGTTGCCGTGAACTGGTCACCCCACCGCGAGGTTCGGCAACGAATGGCGCCGCAGGCTTAGCGCGGCTGCTCCGGCGCAGGCGACTAGAAAGCGCGTCGTGATGCCTAGCGCGGGGGCGCTGGCCACTACACATTGCGCGGATCATTTTCGGGTGCGCGGTAAGCCTGTTCCCAATCAAATCCTGTGGAGAGCGTGTGCAGCCAGCATCGAAGCCGGCTAGGAATGAGCAAGCTGGCCAGGCCGCGCCAGGCAGCCGCGTGGCCCGGTTGCTGAGCCAAGGCCCGGAGAAACCAGCCGGCGCTCTGCCGGACAGAGTATGGCCGCAAGGCCAGCGCCATGCTGCAACAAGTCTGGGCGAAACTCCGGCGAGTTATTGCTTCTTCGACGAAGTATTTCCCGCCGTGGCGCTCCTGGAACCGGCGCATAATCCAGAGCGCCGTCTTCAGCCGTTCCCCCAATCGCCGCGAGAGGTTTCCGTGTCCCGTGCGATAGTGCGTGAGGGATTCGTCGACATAGTCCATCGCGTAATGCTTGGCGATGCGCAGCCAGAGATCGTAATCGATGGCGAGGTCCAGACCCGGATCGAATGTGCCCACGTGTTCCAGCACTTCTCGCCTGACCACTACCGAGGAGAAGCAAATGAAATTGTCGCTCAGCAGGTCTTGCAGCACCTGGCCGCGGGGCAACTTGGGCTGCCGGAACGGCAGTTCTTTGCCGGTTTCATCAATCAGCGTGCGCCGAGTATACACGAGGCCGAGATCTGGCTCACGGTTGAAGAGTGCGAGCTGTTTCTCCAACTTGGTCGGGGCCCACAGATCATCCGCATCCAGAAAGGCAGTAAACTCGCCGCACCCCATGTCGATTCCGGCATTCTTGGCCTTTGCCTGGCCCAGATGCCGTAACGGATGAAAGGAAATACGTGGATCCGCTAGATAGGGTTGAATGACTTCGCGCGAATCATCCGTCGAGCCGTCGTCGACGATGATCAATTCCCAGTCAGAAACAGTTTGGCGCAGCACCGAATCGATGGCCGCTTTCAAAAAGCGGCCATAGTTGTAGTTGGCCATGCTGATGCTGACACGCGGAGTGGTCATGGCTCAGATCGTTACCGGAACGCGGGAAATGCAAAATCGGTACTTGCCCGAGATCTCTTGCGGAATCTCAGGGACAAATTCAATGGTATACTGGGTGCGCGGCCCGAAGCGCTCGTGGACAAGAAAGCGGATGCGCTCCAGGCTTTCGTCGCCGAATTCTTGGTCGCGAACAATCCGAAAACGAAACTGGGTGCGCGATTCCTGAATAATCTGCATCTGCCCTACGCCGCGAATGTACAGCGCGAAGTTTTCCGTGAGCGAGATTCCGGAAATCAGCTCTCCCTTCTCGGTGGTCACGTAGTCCGATTCCCGGCCTTCCAGACGCTCAATCAGGGGCAGTCCGCGGCCACAGGGGCAGGTGCGGGAACTCGCCACCGCCACGTCGCCAATCTTGTAGCGGATGATCGGCATGGCCCGGTTGACCAGATCCGTAACTACGATCGCGCCGGGCTCCCCCTCGGCAGCCGGCCGCCCATTGGCCAGAATCTCGACGTATAGCCCATCGGCATTCACGTGCAGGCCGTTATGCTGCTCACATTCCGAAGCAATCAAGCTCACCTCTTCACAGCCATAGCGGTTCGTAACCTTGCAGCCGAATACTTCCTCGATCAATGAGCGTTGCCAGTCGTGCAACACCATGGCGGTGGTGATGATGCCGCGCGGATGAATGCCGTCGATGCCGCGCTCGCGCACGAACTGAGCAAAAAGGTACACGGAGTGGGCGTGCCCGAACAGCAGCGTCGGTTGCCGCCGGCGCACTTCGCGCGCAAAGCTTGCCAGCGCCGATTCATTCATCGCCAGTGTGTCCAGGTACAGGCTGCGGTCCAGCAGCGCATTGCGCAGCCGGCCGCGCCAGCCGAGCTTGCGATATTCGGGATTGCCCCAAACCTTGGCCGCCGGTTCGCCCAGTCGCCAGCCGCTCCACTCGTCGGCCCGCAGCGTGCAGGCGCGCTTGAACTGCATGCCGGCGTCATCGAGCCGCACTTGCAGCGGCACGCCGGTGGAACCCGAAGTCTTCTTCAGGTGCAAGCGCTGCTTGCGATAAGGCTCGGAGAGCAGGTCCGCTTGGCACTCACGAATATCAGTCTTCGTCAGAAGCGGGATGCGCTCAAAGTCGGTTACCGATTGGATCGCGCTGGGATGGAGGCCCTGCTCATCAAACGATCGACGGTAGTAAGGCACGGTGTCATAAGCATGCTGAAGCATTTGTTGCACGCCGAGCCATTGCCGTTCGCGAATGCGCTTGGCCGGCTCAAATTGCGTGCGCTGCTGCGATCTATAGATCGACAAATACGGGCTGCCTTCCCACGCCGCCCAGGCTGGAGCGATGATGTGTCGAGTGAGGTAGCGCTGCCAATCCATAGCGGTCAAATCCTTTGCAATGCCGGGAAAGCCAAAAATCGGCTGCCGAGTAGTGCCGGTGGAGCGGCGGTCGAGTTTTGGGGCAAATCCTTCACGGCCTTAAACGCAATTACCAGGAAGCCAATGTACCAGAGCCAACTGAAGCGCAGCAGGTTGTGTCCAAACATGCCTTCGAAGAGCATGAGGAACACGGCTGTCGCCAGCGCTGAGGTGAGGTGATACACAAATTCTTCCGGCTCGCTTTGCGGCTGGGCGCATTGCCGCCGCAGCGTCCAGATTCGTTGCAAGAAGACCAGTACCAGGGCTCCGAATGTGACCACGCCGATGACGCCCAGTTCGCCCATGACCTGGCCATATAGATTATGCGATTCAATAGTGCTGCCGGTGGCCTTGCGCCAGACGCCGGGGCCGCAACCGGAAATTGGATACTTTTCAATCAGCGCAATGCCGTTGATAAGCCCTTCCACGCGGCCTTGGCCGGAGACGCGGGCATTTTCCGGTCCTACTTCCGGATTGATAATTGTCTCGAAGCGAGTTTGCAGGCTGTCAGGCAAAGCGAAAAACGCTCCGCAGGCCAACACCGAGCCGAGCGCCAGCCAGGTGAAGCGCCGCCGGCTTTGCATGCTAATGATGAAAACGCAAAGCACCAGGCCCACGAGTGATGACCGTGAACCCGTGAGCAGAATGCAAAGCACCGAAAGGCCGAAATACCCTGTAAGGAAGTACTTCATCCACCATTCCTTGCCAGTTAACCAGAAGAGCCGGACGAACGGCAGCGCATACACGATCGTGGCGCCAAAGCTATTTGGATCTCCGAGCGACGTGTCCACGCCGACCATGCGGGAGATCCCCATGCGGAAGGTCATGCGGCCATTGCGGTATTCCCAGAGTGAATGCAGCAAGTACACCGCCATGATGCACAGGAACGCCAGCACGATCAGACGCAATTGCTCCGGCCGGTGGAGAGCGGTGGTGAACAGGATGTAGAACACGACAATCTTGAAATAATCCTCGACCGTCGGCTGGCAGCCGTCGCTCCACGGCGACATCATCCAGGAAGCGACAATCGCAAGGCAGAATAAGCCGATGAGCAAATCGAGCCGCGTAAATTGGAACGACTTCCCCGGCCAGACCGCCCACACCGCCGCGGCGAAAAAGACGTAAATGCGCTCAATGTGGTAATCGCCGAGCACCGGCCAAACCTCGAACGGCCGGTGGATGAAGAGAAACATGTAACCGATTAAGATGAAGATCATGATTGCCTCACCGGCTAAACCCCAAGCGGCATATCGCTTGGCCCCGTCCCCCACTGGCGCTCAGCACGTTGGGAACGCCCGCACCTACCTCATTTGCTGGCTCGTCGCCCGCCGTCAAGGCGGAAGCGTAATCCTGCGCATCGAAGACATCGATTCGCCCCGCATTAAGGCCGGGGCAATGGAGCAAACGCTCGACGATCTTCGTTGGCTTGGCCTGGACTGGGACACGGGCCCGATCATCCAGACTCAGCGGCTCGATCTCTACCGTGCAGCCCTTGCTCGTTTGCAAGAGCACGAACTTGTTTACCCCTGCACCTGCACACGCGGCGACATCGATGTAGCCGCGAGCGCTCCCCACGCTGAACAGGAAGGCCCGGTCTATCCCGGCACGTGCGCCTCCCGCTCGGCTAAAGACGCAGAGCGAATTACCGACCGGCCGTTCTGCTGGCGCTTCCGCGTAACCGATTCCCCCAGTTTCACCGACCGCTATCGCGGCCCGGTGCACATCGACCTTCGACAGACGGGCGGCGATTTCGTTGTCTGGAAATCGTCGGCCACGCCGGCCTATCAACTTGCGGTTGTGGTCGATGATGCCGATCAGCACATCACGGAAGTCATTCGCGGCGACGATCTCATTCCTTCGACCCCACGGCAACTGCTGCTGTACCGGGCCTTGCAGTTGCCGCCGCCACAATTCACACACCTGCCGCTGGTTGTGGGCCCCGACGGCCGGCGGCTGGCGAAGCGGCACGGCGATACACGGCTTTCAACGCTGCGGGCGGCCGGCGTGAAACCCGAAGCGCTTCTCGGCCTGCTGGCCTGGTCGTGCGGCTGGATCGAAGACCTCGCCCCTGTCTCGTTGCCCCTACTTTTGCCGCGCTTTCGTCTCCATTCAATCCCGCATCAGCCTTTCGTGCTTACCCCCGAACTTCTCGCCAAAATTGGCTATTCTGCGACTTAGGCCGCCACGAATTCGCTTTTCCTTCGCACCGGCTCGTGTTGCCGCGCGCCTTGCTGCCAGGCAATCTGCATGGCCAAGCCTTCTTCGAGGCCGATGCGCGGCCGCCAGCCCAGCTGGCGCGCAAGTTTCGAGGTATCGGCACAGGTCGAGCGCTGGTCGCCGAGCCGGGCCGGCTCTTGAACCACGCGCGCCCGTCGGCCGGTCAGGACTTCCAGCTTGCGGAGGATGTCCCACACGCTGGCCGTCTCGCCGCCGCCTACGTTGTAGGTTTCGCCCGGTAGAGCCTGAAGCGAGAGCATGATCGCTTCCACGCAGTCGCCGACATAGGTATTGCCGCGCACCTGTTGGCCGTCGCCACAAACGGATATCGGCGTGCCGGCCAACAGCGCCTGGATGAATTTGAAGTAGCCCATGTCGGGCCGTTGCCGCGGGCCGTAGACCGAGAAGAGACGGAGAACCGTGACGGGCAAGTTCTTTTCTTCCATATAAGCCCGGCACAGCTGCTCGGCCGCTAGCTTGGTCACCCCGTAAGGCGAGATCGGCCGGGTAGGTATCGCTTCATCGCCGTTGGCGAATCGGCCATATACGGAAGAAGTCGAAGTGTAAACAAAGCGCTGCAAGCGGCGGCTCTGGCTCGCGGCTTTGAGCAGCCGCTGCGTGCCAATGACGTTGCAGCTTTCGTACAGATCGAAATCGGTCCAGCTTTTCGGCAAGCCTGGCATGGCCGCCAGGTGAATGATCGCTTCTGCGTCGCGCATCACGTCTTCGATTGGATCACTGCGCAGATCGAGATCGTGCAAGCGAAATTGGCGATGAGCACGAGCCGCGGCCAGATTGGCTTCCTTGATCGCGCGCGGGTAAGAGCGAACGAAGGCGTCCAGCCCCACCACCCGGTGGCCTGCCTGCAACAACCGTTCGCACAAGTGCGAGCCGATAAATCCGGCCGCCCCCGTTACCAGACACTTCATGCCCGAACCTCCATGTTCCCAGCGCAGCCGCTAGCGGCATGGCGCGGCCAATTCATCCTGTATCTGTTCCAGTTGCGTTAACCGCTGCTCCAAAGTATTCAGCCGCTCCGTCAACTCGTGCAGAATGGCCAGCGTTTGGCGATTAAAACCGCTCTGCTGCCGCGAAAGCACGTCCACATAGGAAGTCTGAAACTGGTGCAGCAGCTTGCGCTTGATCTTGCGCTTCCAGTCAGCGAGCCGGCCTTCACACACGTCCACATAGCCGGCGGGCAGATGATGCAGCTGTTCGGCCTCTTCCAACAAGTCCGGCAATGGATCTTCGTGAAAATCCGTTTCGAGGTTCAAGGACTTTTCTGCCTGAACGCGGCACGGGACGAGCACTTCGAATTCTTGCATCTCTTGTGGCTTCTCCCCGGCAGCGCCGAAGTGCAGGCCGAGCCGGTATT
The DNA here is from genome assembly GCA_035307785.1 of Gemmataceae bacterium. Taxonomy (GTDB): domain Bacteria; phylum Planctomycetota; class Planctomycetia; order Gemmatales; family Gemmataceae; genus DATGHS01. The sequence goes on along the minus strand of DATGHS010000325.1, from coordinate 9,257 downwards.
CGGTGAACCGTGCGGGCAAATCGACTTGGATCCGAGCCGGCACAGTTTCCTCGGGCAGGAGCATTTTCGGCAAGGGAGTGGAAACCGGTGGATTGACCGGTTCGCCATCGGTCGTGAATATGCCGGTCCAAACCGCTTTTGCCGCCGGCCCATTGGGCAGAAGAGGCAGTGTGCCCGTATTTCGCAAGCGAACCGGCAGCCGACGCGTTCGCGGAGTGAGATTAAGCGCCGGCTCATGCCGCGGCGGGATGATTTCCAGCGCTTCCATCTTGGCTGCCGAAGTCGCCTGGCCGACGTTATCCACCAGTGACAGGAACGCCTCGCGCCAACGCTCGGGAGAAAACGCGCGAGCCCGCTCCAAACCATTTCGCCGCAAGCGCTCCACGAGCGGCCGCTGCAGCTCGGCGATGGCGAATTCCAGAATGGAAAGAAACGCGGTCTTTGAGCCATAAGTCCGCCGCACATACTCCCGACCTTTTCGGCCTAGTTCGCGACCGAATCCGCGGGCATCCCACAGTGCATCCAGCGCGGCTCGGAAATCGCTATACGATTGCACGCACTTTCCCCCGCCGCCGCGCTGCACGTGGCCGCGCAAGACGGCAGAGTTCTCGTGGGCGATCACCGGCACGCCCTCACGCCACGCTTCGAGGGCCACCAGAGACAATGATTCATTGGTCGAAAGTAGAATCAGCGCCGCTGCCTTACCGAGAATCTCCGACCGAGTCGCTTCCGGCACAAAGCCCAGATCGAAGAAGTTCGGCTCCCGTGGAATCGGCACTTCGCCGTGGCCGGTGAAGACGAAGGCAAAACGGTCCGCACGCTCGGCCCGGTAACGCTGAGCCCAATCCAGCAGTAGCAGCAGATTCTTTTCCTGGCAATAACGGCCGGAATAGAGGACGTAACGTTCGGGAAGATCGGCTGGGCAGGCGCCCAGCGACTCGGATACCATCTCCATCGACAAGACAGTCCCAACGACGTGGGCATTCGGAATCCGCAAGTTCCAGATTTCTTCCGCCAGTTGCTGCTCTTCGACGCAGTGATACAGAATGCCGGCGACATCCCGGAAAGATTCGCGGACCAGTGTCTGCCGTGCGAGCGGCTCATCGTGGAAGCAGGGCACCAGGATGACCTTCTCCGGCAATGCCCGGCATAGCTCCCAGATCAGGCCGTTACCGTAGGGACCCGCGAGGATGGCGGCGAAATGATGCTGGCGAGCCACGACTGCGTCGAGCAGCTCGCGCGAGAGAAGCGTTTGCTGCAGAAAATCGCGAATGGAAGAGTCGGCTACCATGCCCGGTTGCCGCAACGCGGCTACCGCCGCGGCCAGGTTTTCCTCATCCTGCGGATCGGTTGCAAAGCGGTGGATTGTCAGGTTTCCCTTGCTCGCGCTTCGGACTCCGGAGCCCGTGCTGAACAATTCGACCTCGTAGCCGGCCTCGGCCAACGTCTCGGCCATAAGCCGTAGTGAGCGCTCAGCGCCGCCGAGCACCTCTTCGCCAAAGCGGGGAACAACCACCGCGATCCGGCGCGAATTTGGTTGCGCCGGCGCCGCGGGTTGCGGTTTCTCGGCAACGAGCAGGCGGCGAAGTTGCTTGGCCAGGTCGGCCGGATCATCCGGAGTGAAAAGCGCGCCGGCATTGCCGGCGGTTTCGGGCAGGGCGGCGGCGCGGGCTGTCACGATTGGAAGACCATATGCCATGGCTTCCACCAGGGGCAGGCAGAAACCTTCATGAATCGACGGCATTACCAGCAAGCTGGCCGACCGATACGCTGCTGCAAGCTGTTCGTCCGATGTATGGCCCAGGAAATGCACGCGCTCGGCCACGCCCAAGGCTTCGGCCAATTGCCGGCAGTGCGCGGCTTCGGCCTGATAGACGTCGCCGGCGTCGCCAATGATCGCGGCATGAACCGGCGGCTGGAGTTCGCGCAGTAGGGCGAGTGCTCGGATTAGCACCGGCACGCGCTTATTGGCGGCAAGCCGGCCGACGAACAACAGAAAACGCGCATCCGGCAAGCGCAGCTTTTCTTGCAGGAACCGTGACGGTGCCGGAGAAAGGTTTTGCATATCCACGAGCAATGGGACTGAGTGAACGCGCTCCACCGGGTAACCCGTAGGCTGCGTGATTTCATCGCGCATAAACCGACTATGAACTGCCACCGCGTCGGCAAACCAGACAAGACCGCGATACTGCTGCCCCAATGTCAGTGCTTCGCGCGAGCCGCGCCAATGCTGCGGCGGCGTCACGCCATGATAGTCGAACAGGATTCTGACTCCGCTGCCGGCCAGGAGCGGCAGTGCTTCAAGGGCGCGGAAATACTGGCTATACTCGACGATGAGCAGATGGTATGACCGCAGTTGCTCGGCTAGCGCTTCCAGCGAGCAGTCGGCTGTCACAAGCTGAATGTCGCCGAGTAATTGCGGATGCAGGTGTTGCCGCGATTCGAGAAAGACTTCAACTTCGTCGCCGCGCTCGCGCAGTGCCGCCACTTTGGCGGCAAGTTGGTTGCCAATCGCGTCTTTGCTTCGAGCGTTGTGAGCAAGCAGCGCGACTCGCATGGGTGTCCTTCCCTGGAAGCCCGGCGAAACCAGATAAGCCGTGGAGGCTGGGAATCCTAACATGCCGCCAAAATTCATGCAATCCCGGTCGGCCTGGGGCGCTACGCCGCAAGCGGCTTCGCGGATATAATCACCGAGACATTTCGGAGAAAAAGGATGATACGCTGGTCCTTAGTGAGCGTGGTATTGCTGATAGTTCCGGCTCTATTGGCCGAAGGGCCGAGTTCAGAGACGCCGGCCGAGCGTGGCCGCAACGCCTTCGCCACGCACATGTTTAATCCGCCAGTCTGGCCGGTCTCCGCCTACGACAACCTCTGGAAGTTCTGGGGCCAAGGCCTGAAGGAAAAGCCCGCCGACTACGATCGCCGGGTGCGAGAGCGCTACGGCTTGCACGAAGCGCCGTTCCCCAACGACGGCTATCCGATGGGCATCCGCCTGGGCAAGGGGTTGCTCGGCAAGGGCATCAACGTCGATTGCCTGCTCTGCCATGGTGGATCTGTGGCTGGGCAAAGCTACATGGGCCTGGGGAACGCCACGCTCGATATTCAGGTTCTATTCGAAGACCTGGACCGGGCCAGCGGCCGCAGCGGTAAGTTGCCATTCACCTTTTGCAATGTGCGCGGCACCAGCGAGGCCGCCGGCTTCGCCGTCTTCCTGCTCGGCTACCGCAACCCCGACTTGAGCTTGCGCACAAGTCGGCTCCAGCTGGGCCTGCGCGACGATCTGTGCGAAGACGTGCCGGCCTGGTGGTTGCTCAAGAAAAAGAAGACGATGTATTACACCGGCGCTTCCAATGCCCGCTCGGTGCGCTCGATCATGCAATTCATGATGAGCCCGCTCAACTCACGCAGCGCCTTCGATAAGGAGGAACCGACCTTCCATGATGTGCAGGCATTCATCCTCGACTTGAAGCCGCCCAAGTATCCGTTCCCCGTCGACACGGAACGGGCCGCCAAAGGCAAGGTCGTGTTCGAAAACACCTGCTCGCGCTGCCACGGCACTTATGGCGAAAGGTGGACGTATCCTAATCGTATTGTTCCACTCGAGGAGATCGGAACCGACCGCAAGCGCTTCGACGGGGTGAGCGAAGAATTTGGCCGCTATTACAATCGCAGCTGGTTCGCACAGGAGAAAGTCGGCTGGCTGCAAGACGGCTACACGATCCGCTCGACCGACGGCTACCAGACCCCGCCGCTCGATGGCATCTGGGCAACCGCGCCCTATCTGCACAACGGTTCGGTGCCGACGGTGTATAACTTGCTGAAATCCGACAGCCGGCCCAAGCTTTACACGCGTTCCTTCCGCACCGAGAAAGAGGACTACGACCCGGTGAAACTCGGCTGGAAAGTAACGCCGCTCGATTACCGAGCCGACACGAGCATGCCGCCCCTGGAACGCCGCAAGATTTACGACACTACGCAACCCGGCCGTGGCAACCACGGCCACATCTTCGGCGACAAGCTCAGCGAGGACGAGCGCATGGCCGTGATTGAGTATTTGAAGACGCTTTAGTGCAATCTTCGGGCTTTCTAACTCGTCGGTGAATTAGTGGTCCGTTGCAGCCGGTTGGTAGCGGAATTCGCAAGTATTCCGCTCGTTTGCCGGCGGAATTCTTGCGAATTCCGCTACGTCAGCCTACGGTGTGAATCACCGGACTTCGAATTCCAAAAGGGACTACATCAATGTTGCGCTATGTGCTTGGTGCTTTGGTTCTCTTGTCTAATGCTTCCAGCGACTTTGCGGCGGAGCCTGCAGTATCCATCGATGTCACTAAAGACACCCTCACGTTCCGCGCGGGCAACGCGGTGGTGACGCGCTATCATGTCGGGCCGGACGTGGCCAAGCCGTATTCTTGGCCACTGTATGCGCCGGGCGATATTCCCCTTACGCGCTTCTGGCCCATGGAGAAAGGCGCGCCGAAGGAAACCAAGGACCATGTGCATCAAAAGTCTGCCTGGTTTTGTCATGGTGATGTAATCCCCGAGGGCATGGAACTGAAGGCGAAGACTAAGGGCGTGGAGGGCGTCGATTTCTGGTCAGAGGCGGACGGGCATGGAAAGATCGTGTGCGAACCGCAGGTCACAGGCGACTTGCGCATCAACTGGGCCATGCCCAACATCGCCACCCATAATGTTTGGCTTACGGCTGAGGGGGTGAAAATCCTCGATGAAGATCGCGATATCACGCTGAAGCTAGTCGGCGAAAATCGCTTGCTGATCTTCGATATCGATCTTCACGCTAGCGTTTGCCCGATCACCTTCGCCGATACCAAAGAGGGCGCCTTCGGCGTGCGCGTCAACGACGAAATTCGGCTCGATTCCAAGGGCCCAAAGAGCAAGATGGTAAACGCCGATAGCAAATCCGGCGAGAAAGAAATCTGGGGCTTTAAGTCCGATTGGTGTGACTACTCCGGCGAGATCGGCGGAAATCTGGCCGGCATCGCCGTCTTCGACGATCCAAAGAACGCGTATCGCGCTTGCTGGCACGCGCGGGCTTACGGCCTCATGGCCGCGAACCCGTTTGGCCGCGACCGCTCCGGCTTCCCAGCCGTGAAAGGGCAGACCGATCTCGTGAAGCTCAGAAAGGGCGAGCACCTGAAATTGCGCTACGCGATTTACGTGCACACGGGTGATGCCGAGTCGGGCAAGGTGGCGGAGGCGTTTAAGGTGTTTTGCACGAAATGAACCAAACTGCCGCTTGCGGCTTAACAAGCTAAGCCGCAAGCGGAAACAACCGTCATTTCATTCTCTTGAGGGTCGCCAGCGCCTCGATCGTGAGCCGCGCTTCCGACGGGCCGGCGGCAATCATTTGCACAATTTGTCGGGCTTCCGGCGTGCCAATTTGCTCCAATACCTCCAGCGCGCGAGCGCTGCGGAGCGTTTCGCCTGTCAGCTTGCCCGTTTCGAGCTTCGTCAGCAGCATCTCGGCCCGCCGGCGCGTCTCCAGCGGCGACTGGTTCACCGCCGCCTGAATAAGCTGGGGCTCCGCTTCTTCACCGATTTGCTCGAGTTCTGCCGTGGCTTTTTGCCGCACCGCATAACGATTGTGGTGCGTGTCGGCAATCAGCAGCGAAATGCGTTGAATGTCCGGCGCCGAGGCGGGTTGCAAGCGCTCGCGGCACAGCTTCACCGCCTGCTCGGGGACGGAGACAAGCGTCTCGATAGCTTCGAACGCGGTAATTCCATCGCTTGCCAGGAGGGTAGCCCAGCACGCCTCGATCTTGTCGTCGGGAACGCGTGACACGGGCTTCAACGCAGTAGTGCGCGCTGAGAGATCCCAGGTGCACATTTGGCAATCGCCGGAGGCTGAGGCCAGCGTCTTGCCGTCGGGCGCGATGGCAATGGCGTTGATCACGCTCTTGTGCCCATCAAGGGGCGGCAACTGGCTGCCGTCGAGTAGGTTCCAGAAACGAAGCATGTGGTCGTTGCCCGCTGTGATCAGCGTGTGATTATCCGGCGTGAAGACAAATGACTTTGAGCCCCCCTCATGGGGAATCTTCCGGCGCAGCTTGCCGGTGGCAGTTTCCCAGAGGAAAAGTTTGTTATCCTGCCAGCCACCCGAAGCAAGTGTGCGGCTATCCGGCGAAAAGACCAGGGGCCAAACGCCGCCCTGGTGCTGGCCGTCGCACAACCGGCGCGGCCGGCCGGTCGTCAGATCCCAAATGCGAAGGGTGCCGTTGGCAGCGCCGGTGGCCAGCAGCCGGCCATCGGGCGAAACTGCCATGCACCACACGGGGCCAGGATGACCCGTCAACTCGCCATACTCTTTGCCGTCTTTGACATTCCAGAAGCGAATCGTTCCATCTTCACCCACGGAGACAAGCGATTCGCCATCCGGCAGAAAGCGCGCTTCCCAGACCGTCTGAATGTGGCCGTCGAGCCGGCGTAATTCCTCGCCGGTCTCGGCGTCCCAAATCCGGATACTGCGATCCATGCCCGCGCCGGCAATCAACTTACCATCGGGCGAATAAGCAATCGACCAGCCGCCCGGCGCGTTTTTCAGGCCGGGGCGTTCTTCGCCCGAGCGAGTCCATTGGCGAATCGCCTGATTTTGTCCGCAACAAACAATGCGTTGGCCGTCGGCGGAAAAGCACACGGCCAACTGCGGTTCGTTGAGCCGGTGCTGCACGGGTTCCGGCAACTTCGGCTTCACCTGGGAAATCTGCCCCCATCCAGGGCCAGATAACACGGCCAATATTAAAAGAGTGGTGCTAGTACGACCAATCGAAAGGAACATGGGAATAGGCTCCCCGAACGCCGGCCCGGGGACATTGCTGGGAGGTGAGAGCTGCGAAAGGTCCGTCAATCTGCCCCGGACTGGCAGAAGAAGAAAACCAGTCTAGCGCAAGCATACGTTAAGTTTAGAAAAAAGAAAATGCGAGTTTTGCGTGAGCAAAAAATGAGGATGAAAGGTGCCGATTGTTGGGAAGGACTGTGCCCAAGCCGCGAGGCTAGTCTTCGAGCCCGCGGGTCCAAGGGAAGAGTCCGTGTCATTGTCGTTTCCCGCCCGCTCCGCACAATAGCCAGATGAACGACGTGGTCGAAGCGGTCCAGCGCGAAATGCCTGAGGTCCGGGCCAAGCTGGATGCGTTTTTCAGCGAGATCGGCAAGGTCATCGTCGGCCAGCGCGGTTTGGTCGAACGCTTGCTTCTTGGTCTACTAACCGACGGCCATATTCTGCTCGAAGGTGTGCCGGGGCTGGCGAAGACCTTGGCCGTGCGCACCATGGCGCAGGCACTGCAATTGCACTTCCAGCGCATTCAATTCACGCCTGATTTGTTGCCGGCCGACGTCGTCGGCACGCAAATCTACAACCCGCGCAACGGCGAATTCTCCGTGAAGAAGGGGCCAATATTTGCCAACGTCGTCCTGGCCGACGAGATCAATCGCTCGCCGGCCAAGGTGCAAAGCGCCCTGCTGGAAGCCATGCAAGAGAAGCAGGTAACTATTGGCGAACGCACCTATGCGCTGGCTCAGCCGTTTCTCGTCCTGGCGACGCAAAACCCCATCGAGCAGGAAGGAACCTATCCGCTGCCGGAAGCGCAGGTCGATCGCTTCATGCTCAAAGTCAAGTTGACGTACCCGAACCGCGAAGAGGAGTTGGCAATATTGGCCCGAATGGGTAGCATCGAGGCGAATTTAAACGTGCAGCCGGTGCTCGGCCCCGACGACATTCTAATGCTGCGCAAGACCTTGGACCGTATCTACGTGGACGCGCGGATCAATCAATACATCGTTGATTTGATCCAGGCGACACGGCAACCCGGCGCGTTTGGCGCCGACCTTTCGGGTTTGATACAATACGGTGCCAGCCCGCGGGCCACGATCTTCTTGCACCGGGCTGCCCGCGGCATCGCGTTTCTCACCGGCCGGGCCTATGTCACGCCGCAGGACGTGAAGAGCATTGCTTTAGATGTGCTCCGCCACCGCGTGCTCATCACCTACGAAGCTGAAGCAGAAGAAATGACCGCAGAGATGCTGGTCGAGAAGCTTTTGGAGCGAATGCCGGTGCCGTGACCGGCCGATCAAACAGGGTTCGTCATGCATCAGGTTCTCTTCTGGATTCCGATCAAACTCGCCTGGTTCCCCAACGGCATTCCGATTTACGGCTTCGGCACGATGTTGTTTCTGGCCTTCGTGACATGCACGTGGCTGGTGAGCCGATGGGCTTACCGCACTGGCGTTTCGCGTGAACGGCTGCAGGACCTGGCCATCTGGATTTTCATCTTCGGCATCATCGGCGCCCGCATCGTCTTCATGATCCAGTACAAGGTGCCGCCTGAAAACTTCTTCAAGATCTGGGAAGGCGGCATCGTATTCTACGGGTCGGCCATCGGCGGCTGGGTCGGCTACCTGCTGGGCCGCTGGTGGTATCGCAAGGAACCCATCAACACATGGAAAATCGCCGACATGGCGGCGCCGATTGTTTGCGTCGGGCTGGCCATTGGCCGCATTGGCTGTTTCCTGAACGGATGCTGCTTCGGCCATGTCTGCACGACCGACACGGGGATTTGCGCGCGCTTTCCGACGATGACTTCGCCGGCGCGCGAGTTGGTGGTCACGGGCGCCGAGCAGCGAGACGGCACCATCCGCAATGGCGGCTACCAAACATTGGCCGGTTTCGCTCTGGATGAGCGGTTCGTGGAACAAATGCCAAAGCCGCCCGCTATTGTTGGGGCCGTGGAACCAAATTCACCGGCGGCCCATGCGGGGTTGCAACCGGGCGACCGAATTGAAGAAGTGAACGGCCAGCCCACTGATAACGTGTTTCAACTCCGCCACGTTCTGCTGGATACCTGGCCACGCGGCGTGCCAAGCATCGACTTGACCGTCCGCCGCGAGGGCGCGCCAAGCCCAATCAGCCTGAAATTCACGCCGCGAACTTTGCCGTTGTACCCCACGCAGCTGTTCGAAACGATCAGCATGGTCTTGCTGTTTTTCGTATTGATCACGTTCTTCCCGTATCGGCAGTATTATGGCCAGGTGTTCGTCTTTCTAATGATGGGCTATGCCTTCCATCGCTTTTTCAACGAAACTTTGCGTGACGACACCGATCCCGTGCTGGTGCTGAAGAACGTGGGGGTTTACCTCACTCTATCGCAAGCGGGCAGCATTCTAGTTCTGGCCAGTGCCGTGGTGCTGCACTTCTTCCTGCGGAAGTATTCGCGCATCGAGGCGGTCAGTGCTCCTGTTGCCCCCGT
>DATGHS010000324.1:0-5985 GCA_035307785.1 Gemmataceae bacterium | reverse complement strand
GCCAGCCGCCGAGCCGAAAGAGCGAGGCAATGTGCATGATTGTGCCGCCGGGAAGATTTCGCAGCAATGGTGGCGGAGCGAGTTCCTTGGAAAAAATCTCCAGCGTTTCGCCTGGCGAGAAACCGCTGCCGAAAAATGCCGCCACGATGGCGCCCACACTGGTGCCGGCAATGCGCTCAACAGTGAACCCCATTTCTCCCAGCGCCTTCAGGACTCCCACGTGAGCGACGCCGCGCGCTCCACCACCGCCCAGCGCCAGGCCGAGACGCGGACGCCGACGCAGCATCGATTGGTTGACTGCAACATAGTCCCGCCAAGTCCGGCACACGTTTACGGCAAGTCGCGGAATCCGTTCCATCAATTGCTGAAACAGGTCTCGACCGAGTAATACGCCGTGGGAATCAAGCATGGCTGAAACCGTTTTGGATTCGATGCAGTCGGTCAGGAGGCTTTGCTCGCCGAATTGTGCACTCAGGCTGAGCCATTGCGTTTCGGCGGCACGTCCATCGATTCGGCCGCGACTCAGCAAGCCGTCCAACACGATATACAAGCCGCGCGCCGATTCGCCTTCGCGGCAGAGAACTTCACCGGCTTTCAGTTGCCAGTGCTGCGCCGCGTGCTGAACCAGGCGCAGTTCCGCAGACGTCAGACCCGCGCAGAGCCGGGCTCTCGCGAGGCGGGGCCAATTTTTACTCACTGCAGTTCTCCTTTCCACAATAGTGGGCGTACTCGAAACGCAAGCGCGCGGACCAACTAACGTTTCTAGCGCGATTTCACCCAGCATGCTACGCCTCGCCTTTCGCTGAAACATTTCGCTCCGTTTTGCGCTGAGAACTGTGGACAGACGCAATTCCAATCGAAAGGAGGCGACCCATGTCGCATCAACATGTTTTTGAACAATTGCTCGAAGAATGTGTGGCCGACGCAAGGATCGCCTTGAACTTTCAAGGCAAGATTCGCAGCTTCGGCGCCAAAGGCATTCCGGCGGACAAGTACGATGTCGTCGTGCATGTTCGCGATCCTCGGTTTTTTACCCGGGTGCTCGCCCTGCGCAACCTTGGCCTTGGCGAAGCCTACATCGATGGTGACTTCGAAATCGAGCAGGGCACCCTCGAAGATCTGCTGTGCATCCTCATTCGCAGCCAGATGGCCGACAAAGCTCGGAAGAACCTCCGCCTCGGTCTCAAGGTGGCCTGGATTGAATGGAGCAACAAGCTGCGGGCCAAGCATCAGAACGTCCAGCGCCACTACGATGTCGGCGACGATCTCTTCGAAGCGATGCTCGATCCAAGCATGGCCTATTCGTGTGGCTATAAGCTGTCGCCGAATGACACGTTGCCCGATTTGCAGCGCAACAAGTTCGATCGCATCTGCCAAAAGCTCAAATTGCAAAAGGGCGACCAGCTGCTCGACATTGGCTGCGGCTTCGGCGGCCTGCTGATCCACGCCGCCACGAAGTACGGCGTGAGCGGCCTCGGCATCACGAACAGCCAGGCGCATGCCGCCAAGGCGAATCGCCGTGTCGACCAAGCCGGGCTGAGCGGCCGGCTGCGGATCGAATACGGCGACTATCACAAGGTGAAGGGCGAATTCACCAAGGTGGTTTCCGTCGGCATGATGGAGCATGTGCCGCGCAGCGAATATGGCCGATATGTGGGCACCATTAACAATGTGATGCACAAGGGCGGACTGGGATTGATCCATTGTATCGGCTGCAACAACGTCCGCAATTATCACGATCCGTTCATCCAGAAGTACATCTTCCCCGGCTCCGGTCAGCCGAAGCTTTCGGAGATGGCGCGCCAGCTCGAACAGCATCGGCTTCCCATTCTCGATGCTGAAAACATTGGCCGGCATTATGAGCCGACCGTGCGGGCCTGGCTGCACAACTTCCGCGCGGCCGAAAACAAGCTGTGCAACAACGGCTACGACAACCGGTTCTTGCGCGCGTTCGAGTACTACCTGTGTAGTGGCGTGGCCCAGGCCGGCCACAGTAACACGGCGGCACTGTATCACGTGCTCTTCACGAAGGGCCTTTCCTCTCTTCCCTGGTATCGCGTTTGAAAACAACCGCGCCGCCCGGCATTCGAGTCCGGTCGGCGCGCTAATCGGAGATACAACATGAGAACCTTTGCCGATCTTCAGAATGAATTGCGCCGCCGTGGCTTTTACCGAAAAGCCACCGGCCGCATCCTGGCCGAACTGAGTTTGCTGCTGCTGCTCATCGGCGTGTGTGCGGCCATCTTTTTCACGGCGGAAATCTGGTGGGTACGTTTGCTCGCCGTAATCTTTGCGGCCGTCGGCTCGGTCGGCGTATCCACCAATTCGCATACCTCGTCGCATTACGCCACCAGCGACAAGAAATGGGTGAACGAAGCGCTGGCATTTTTCGGCTATCCGTTCATCAACTTCGTCTCGGCTCATTATTGGTGGTACAAGCACGTTGCCGGCCACCATCCGGCCCCGAATGTGGTGGGCGTCGATACCGACATTGATCTCATGCCCTGGTTCACCTTCACGAGGGAGCAATATGAAGCCAGCCCGCGCTGGCGGAGGGTCTGGTATCGCCTGCAAGGGCTGGTCATTCCGCTGGTGCTGCCGTTCTTGGCAGCCAAGATGCAAATTGATGGCTGCGTTTACCTGTTTCGTTGCCTGCGCGACGGCAAGCGGCGCCGTTCTTCGCACTGGCTCGACCTGGGCCTCATGCTGTTGCACGTGGCCGTCTGGTACGCACTGCCGATGCTGTTCCTGCCGGCAAGCGACGTGCTGATCTTCAACTTCGGCCGCGTGCTGGCCGGCGGCGTGATCATGTTCAGTGTGTTTGCCCCGGCCCACTTTCCGGAGGAAGCGGCCGCAGTCTTCCCCAGCACCAAGCCGGAAGATTTCGTGCTGTTGCAAACGGCCACGACGGTGAACTTCCGCACCGGGCTGCTGGGCCGGCTGCTCTGCGCCGGCGTGCAGTACCAGATTGAGCACCACCTGTTTTGCAGCATCAGCCATGTGCACTACCCCCAAGTGAGCAAGCTGGTGGAGCAATTCTGCAAGGAGAACGGCTACCCCTACCGGTCGATGAGTTGGGACCTGGCATTGTGGAAGACGTTCTTGTCGTTCTGGAAACCGCGGACTACGCACGGGGACCTGGAGGAATTGCGCCTGCCGAGCTCTGCCGGTGCTGCCCCGGGCCCCGTGCCGATGACACGCAGTGCCGGCATTGAGAAAATCCACAGGCGACCCCAGGGACTACCGTCCCTGGGCTTTGGAGGGAAAATTCATGCGTAACTCCTACAGTCGCACGGCCCAGTCGATGGCGGTGCTGCGGGCCATCGAATTCCAGGGGCGGTCGAAATCGCAGCAAATCCTGTCGGACCCGTGGGCCTGGCAGTTCATTCCCAGCGTCTGGTGGCGCCTGGCTGCGGGCTTTCCGCTGACGGCTCGGCTGGTTTCCACCGGCGTTCGATGGTGGATTCCCGGCGCCCAGGAATACGCGCTGGCGCGGGCCCGCTTCGTGGATGAGGCCACAGCCCGCCTCGCCGCCGAGGGTGTGGAACAACTGGTCCTGCTTGGGGCCGGCTTCGACACGACCGTGTTCCGCTTGGGCGATCAGTTGAGAAGCGTGCGCGTGTTCGAGGTCGATCACCCGGCCACGCAGTGCGTAAAGCTGGAGATGCTCGGTCGGCAACGTTTGCCACAGCCCGTGCAATTCGTGGCGGTGGATTTTGAGGTCGAATCGTTTGTGGACAAGTTGCGTGAAGCCGGTTTTGATCCAGGTCGCCGCACGCTGCTCACCTGGCTGGGCGTGACGTACTATCTGTCGCCGGAAGCTGTGAATAAGACAGTGGCGCATGTCGCCGAACTGCTGACGCCGGCCAGTCACTTCATTTTCGACTTCGTACCGCCCGAAGCCCAGAGCGGCACCCTGGCCGACAAGGCGCTGCAAAGCGGGCTGCGCGAAGCCAGCCGCCTGGGCGAGCCGTTCCTGTGCGGCCTCGACCCGAATCGACTGCACGAATGGCTGGCCCAATTCGGCTTTCAGCAGCGGGGCTGCTACGACCACGCCTGGCTGCGCCGGCGCTACTGTCAATCCGGCCGCGCGCCGGTGCGCTTCATGTGGCTGGCCGAGGCGGAGCGGATTTAGCGCCAGGTGGCTTATCCTAGGGGCAGCTTAATTCTCTTACGCCGGTAGCGGAATTCGCAAGAATTCCGATTGGGCGAAATCGGAATTCTTGCGAATTCCGCTACCAAATCAGCTGCAATAGACCAAAAGGGCGCTGGCCAAGGCTGCCCGACCAGTCCAGCAAGATTCCGCGGGTCAGCCACCGATACGCACCCTGATTTTCCGCGCAAAGCTTCTATAATACGTCCAACCGGCCTCGTGCCGGTTCATTTTTGGCAGACATTCGCAAGCCGAACTTACGGGATTGGCCCAGCTCGGGGCTGCGGCGTTCGGCCGCCATTTCCGGAGCAGCGACAAACGTCTGGCGGGCGTTTCGGTCAGGCCGACCGACGGTGGCGATGGCGCTTCGGTGCGCACCTAACGGCGCCGGCATGCGCTTCGTCTCCAATTGTAAGTCCGGGTTCTGAATCCAGAACCTGTCTTTCAATCCGCACAGGAGGTTCATCATGCGTTCGGTAACAATGGTAATGTTGCTGGGGGTCTTGGTTTGGACGAGCGTCGATACCAGCTCAGCCTCGGCGCAGCTACTCCGTCGGCGGCGGCACAACGAATGCGGTTGCGCAGCAACCGCCTGCAATTCATGCGGCGGTGGCTACGGCTATGGCGGTTCCGGTTACGCGATTGGTTGTGGCTGTGGCTATGGCCAGGGTGGCTACATGATGGCCGGCCCGTACAGCGGTCAACCGGGAGGAATGTACTCATCCGCGTACTCTCCCATGGGCCCGGGAATGGCGAACCCGCTGGGTAACGAGCCAAGGGCCATGCCCAATCCACCCACGTTCGGCAGTACGGTACCCAACACGCCCACGTTCGGCAGCACGGCGCCGCAGGCCAACGCTGTATCCATTACCGATGGCTCGTTCGCTCCCGAAACCGTGCGCGTCGCGCCGGGTACGACCGTGAAGTGGACCAATAACGGCCAGAAGATGCACACCGTGACTCCCAATGACGGCTCCTGGGATTCCGGCAACATCGCACCGGGCCAGTCGTACACGCGGACCTTCAGTAAAGCGGGCACCTTCAGCTACAAGTGTTCGCTGCATCCGCAAAAAATGGAAGGAAAGGTGATCGTGGAACAGTCCGGCACCTCTCCCAATGTGCCGGGAGAGTAACAGCAAGTGACGGGACATTCCTGGTCATCGCGAGATGGCCAGGTTGGTCCCGGTCGTCTCTCCAACTCTTCGGAATAAACTTCGCTGCCACATGGGCGTCCCTTCCCGTGGTTCCGGCAAGCGAGCTCGGCCTGCCGGAACCCGTCTCCAAGTTGCTCGAAAAGGCAGTGGCCCGCGTCCACGACATGCGCTTCCAAACCTCGCCCGAGTTCCCGCGACAACTCAAAGCGATGGCGACGGCGCTGAAAGAAAAGGCGGACGACGATTAATCGTGAGCTGCCAGGAAATCGTCGATTTCGCGTGGTTTTTTGCGCTCGAAGTTGAGCTATATACTCAATTTTCGCGCCCCATCATAATTCGTCCGGCGCGACGAAAAATTCTTCAATTTTTCGCTTGCAATTGGGACGGCAACTTGTTCTCATTAATGGAATCAATTTTGGATTGGACGGTTGGGCCGGCCCACATTCTTGTCCGCCATAGATTGGCCAAGAGCGACGCCGATTTCCATGAACGCGCAGGAGGAACAACGATGCCCCCCCCCAATCAGTAAAACGAAAATCATACTAACGGCTATCTTATCGTTGACGTTGCTCTCTGCTGGCGCCTACTGGTTTGGCGGAAAATACCGGCTTCGCGCCCAGGCAAAGAATCAAACGCCCGCCCCGCCTCTCACTGTCGAGCCGCAATATCTTTCGTTCG
>DATGHS010000323.1:0-11317 GCA_035307785.1 Gemmataceae bacterium | reverse complement strand
AGCGAACATCCATTGTACATCCTTTACACCAGCGGTTCGACCGGGAAGCCAAAGGGCGTGCTGCATACGTCGGCCGGCTACTTGCTCGGAGTTTCGTACACGCACCGGCTGGTTTTCGACCTGCATGAAGAAGACACCTATTGGTGTACGGCCGATGTCGGCTGGGTGACCGGCCACAGCTACATTGTTTACGGCCCCCTCTGCAACGGCGCGACCACTGTCATGTATGAAGGCGCGCCGAACTATCCGCGCGAAGACCGCTTCTGGAGCATCATTGAAAAGTATCGGGTGAACGTCTTCTACACCGCGCCCACCGCGATTCGCGCTTTCATCAAATGGGGCGACGACTGGCCGAACCAGCACGATCTTTCCAGCCTGCGCTTGCTGGGCACGGTGGGCGAGCCGATCAACCCCGAAGCGTGGATGTGGTATCACGAAGTGATCGGCAAAGGCCGCTGCCCGATTGTGGACACCTGGTGGCAAACGGAAACGGGCGCGATCGTGATTTCACCACTGCCGGGCGCAATTGCCACGAAACCCGGCTCCGCCACCCGGCCATTGCCGGGCATCATCGCCGAAGTTGTGGATCGCGCGGGGAAGGAGGTGCCGCGGAACACCGGCGGACTGCTCGTCGTCCGCCGGCCCTGGCCAAGCATGTTGCGCACCGTGTACGGCGACGACGAGCGTTACAAGCAGCAATACTGGAGCCAGGTGCCGCATAGCTATTTCACGGCCGACGGCGCGCGCATGGATGAAGACGGCTACGTCTGGATCATGGGCCGCGTGGATGACGTGCTGAATGTCAGCGGGCACCGGCTCAGCACGATGGAAGTGGAAAGCGCGCTGGTGCATCATCCCAAGGTAGCCGAGGCCGCCGTGGTGGGCCGGCCGGATGAAATCAAAGGCGAGGCGATTTGCTGCTTCGTCACCCTCCTCGGCGGTCAAAAGCCTTCGGATGAGCTGAAGAAGGATCTCCAATCGCACGTGGTAAAAGAGATTGGCGCCCTGGCCAGGCCCGACGACATTCGCTTCACCGATGCGTTGCCCAAAACCCGCTCCGGTAAAATTATGCGGCGGTTGTTGCGCGACGTGGCCGGCGGCAAAGCCACCACGCAGGACACCACGACGCTGGAAGACCTCAGCGTACTGGCCCGGTTGCGGGAGGAAGAGGAAGGGTGAGGTTTCGCAAGTATTACAAGATCTTTCGCGTCGCACTCATTGAGCGACTGACCTACCGCAGCGACTTTTTGCTCACGAGCGGCCTGCGCTTGTTGCCGATGGTCACGACGATCCTTCTCTGGAGCGCTGTCTACGGCCTCGATTACGACAAAGAGATCGGCAACTTCCGCCTGACCGAGATGATTGCCTATCTGCTACTGGTCCACATAAGCCGCATGTTTTCCAGTATGCCGGGCCTTGCAGCCGGCATCGCCATCGACATCCGCGAAGGCACGCTCAAGAAATACCTACTTCAGCCCATCGATATGTTGGGCTATCTCATCACCTATCGCGTGGCCCACAAAATTGCCTATATCGTCACTTCATTCCTTCCGTACGCCGTGCTGTTCTTCCTCTGCCGCGACTACTTCGAGCGATTCCCAGATGCACAAACTTTGGCCGCGTACGTGGTTTCGTTGCTGCTGGCCTACGTGATCGGCTTCTATTTCGAGGCCTGCATCGGCATGATCGGCTTCTGGATGCTGGAAGTGACCTCGCTTTTGTATATCGTGAACACGCTGAACTTTTTTATTTCCGGGCAGATGTTTCCCATTGATCTCTTGCCCCGGCCGGCCGTACGGGTGCTGAAGCTGATGCCGTTTCAGTACATGGCCTATTTCCCGGCCGCCGTGTTTCTGGGAAAGATCCGGGGCGAAGCCCTGTGGCAAGGACTGCTGGCGGAAGCCGCGTGGGCGCTGGGCCTATTCCTGTTGGCCAGAACCTTGTTCCATTTTGGTTTGCGGCGCTATAGTGCCTATGGAGGCTGATGAGTCTTATCGGCCATAAAGGGACCTGCGCAGGAAGTTGAATGGGGAATGTCTTTCGCTACGTCCGCCTCTGGTTTGCCTTCGCACGCTTCGCCTTACTTGGCGAACTCGCGTTCCGCGGCAACTTCATCATGAAGATGCTCGTGGAGATCCTTTGGCTCGTTATCTTGTTGATGTTTTATCGCACCATCTTTGCCAGCACGAAACTCGTGGCGGGCTGGCGGCAGGATCAATACCTGTTTTTCGTGGGCTGCTACTTCGCACTGGAAGGGTTGATCGAGACGCTTTTTCTGGAAAACTGCCAGGATTTTTCGAATCAGGTGCGCACCGGCAATCTCGACGCTTCGCTGCTCCAACCGCTGGATGAGCAATTCCTGGTGAGTTGCCGGAAGATCGACTGGTCCACCGTACCGAACTTCCTGATGGGCGCCGGCGTGATGATCATGTCGCTGGCCGAAAACCCGGAGTGGCGCTTTAATCCCTGGCAGCTGCTTATTTTCGTGGCGGTTTTCTTTTGCGCATTATTGCTTGCTTATAGCTTCCTGCTGATTCTTACCTCGTCGGCGGTGTGGATGATCCGCAATCAAAGCCTGATGGAACTGTGGTGGCTCTTTAGCAGCCTGATGCGGTATCCCCGTGAGATTTTCCAAAGCAACTGGGCCTGGCCCATTGGCTGGGTGTTTACATTTCTGTTGCCGGTGATGCTGGTGATCAACGTTCCCGCCAACGTAATGGTGCGCACGCTGGAGCCGGAGAACGTGCTTTTCATCGCGGTGGCCACCGTCATTATGCTGGGAGTGAGCCGCTGGTTCTTCTGTCGCGCCTTGCGGCGCTACCGCAGCGCCAGTAGTTAAAAATCAAAGCCGCTTGCCGCGTTGCAGGAGAACTCTATGCCCGCGTTGACTCAAAGTAACATCCCCAATTATCCTTGCCGCCGCGGCAAGGTCCGCGACGTGTATGACCTTGGCGACAAGCTCGTCATCGTCGCGACCGACCGCATTAGCGCCTTCGACTGGGTCTTGCCGACGCCGATCCCCGACAAGGGGCGCTTACTTACCGGCATGACCGTGTTCTGGCTCGAAATGCTCGGCGTGCCGAATCACCTGCTCAGCCTGAAGCTCGCCGACATGGGCCCGGAATTCGCCGCGCAGCGCGAAGCGCTCGAGGGCCGGTCGATGTTGGTGCGCAAGACGAAAGTGGTTCCAATTGAATGCGTGGTCCGCGGCTACCTGGCCGGCTCCGGCTGGAAGGAGTACCGGCAAAACAGCAAGGTCTGCGGCATTCCATTGCCGGCGGGCTTGCGCGACAGCGACCGCCTACCGCAACCAATCTTCACGCCGGCTACAAAGGAAGAGTCGGGGCACGATATCAATATTTCTTTCGAGCGCATGTGCGAACTGGTCGGCAAAACCACGTCGGAAACC
The DNA here is from genome assembly GCA_035307785.1 of Gemmataceae bacterium. Classification (GTDB taxonomy): domain Bacteria; phylum Planctomycetota; class Planctomycetia; order Gemmatales; family Gemmataceae; genus DATGHS01. The sequence goes on along the minus strand of DATGHS010000323.1, from coordinate 7,908 downwards.
CTGCGGCAAAGGAGTCTCGACATCTATTCGCGCGGCAGCGCGCATGCGCAATCGCGCGGCATTATCCTCGCTGATACGAAATTCGAGTGGGGCACGTTGCCGAATGGCGAGATCATCTTGATCGACGAAGTGCTGACGCCGGATAGCTCGCGCTTTTGGCCCGCCGATCAATATCGGCCGGGAAGCGGGCAGCCTTCCTTCGACAAGCAATTTGTCCGCGACTGGCTCGAGCAATCCGGCTGGGACAAGAACAGCACACCGCCCGAATTGCCCGCGGACGTGGTGGAGCGCACGCGCGCCAAATATGTCGAAGCCTACGAACGGCTTACCGAGAAGAAGTTCTGAGCATGGACCTTGCCGAGACGGTTAATCTGCAAGATTTCGAAATTCTGGCTCGCCAGCGCCTGGCGGCCGACGTCATCGGCTTCATCGCTAGCGGCGCTGCCGATGAGATCACGCTCCGCCGGAACCGCCATGCTTACGACGACATTTTTCTGTGCTACCGCGTTCTTCGCGGGGTCGGAAAGCGCGATCTCACGACGACTCTCTTCAAAAAAAAGGTCAGCTTTCCGGTGCTGATCGCGCCCACGGGCTTCCACAAGCTCATTCATGCCGACGGCGAAATCGGCATGGCCCGAGCTGCGGCGCAAGCAGGCACAATCATGGTTGTTGCCACGATGGCCAACACGCCGCTCGAAGATGTGCGAGCCGCCGTCGCCGGGCCGATGTGGTTTCAGCTTTATGTGTATAAGGATCGCGGTGTCACACGCGCGCTGTTGGAGCGGGCGGAAGCGGCAGGTTATGACGCGATCCAGGTCACCGTCGATTTGCCGGTGCTGGGCCGCCGGGAAGCGCAGATTCGCGACCGCTTCGGCCTGCCCTCGCATCTGCGATTGGCGAATCTCGAAAGCGCCGGCTTCGGCGAATTATCCAGCGTATTCGCGGATTCCGGCATTGCCGCCTACACCACGCGCTTGCTTGACAGCTCGTTGACTTGGAAAGACATAGAATGGTTCAAATCCATATGTAAGTTGCCCATGCTGGTGAAAGGCATTGTGCGGGCCGATGATGCCCGCATTGCGGTCGAGAGCGGCGCTGACGGAGTTGTGGTGTCGAATCACGGCGGCCGGCAACTCGATACTTCGATTGCCACGATCCGCGCGCTCGCGGAAGTGGCCGAAGCGGTCGGCGATCGCGCTGTAGTTATGGTCGACGGCGGCATCCAGCGCGGCACCGACGTTATCAAAGCACTCGCCCTCGGCGCCAAAGCAGTCCAAATCGGCCGGCCGACGCTCTGGGGCCTCGCAGTCGGCGGCCAAGCCGGCGTCGAGCGCGTGCTCGAGTTGCTGAAGTTGGAGTTCGACCTGGCGATGGCGTTGTGCGGCTGCGCGTCGATTGTGGAAGTGAAGCGCGACTTGATTGCGTAGATAGATTCCACGCGAAGACGCAGAGTGCGCAAAGAAAAGAGTCTGATTTTCCTTTCTTTACTTTGCGTCCTTTGCGTCTTCGCGGTCAAGTGCTTTTCCCCAATAGACCGACACCGGCGAACCGGCCGCCAACATTACAGAATACGGCTCCGCATCGGCGAGAAAGGCCCATTCTGGGCCGTAAAGTCCGGCCCAGTCCCAATCGATGTCCCACTCACTCACCGGAAAGATTTCCCAGACCGGATGCACGACTCGGTAGCTCTTGGTGCGCCCATTGCGCGTCTGGCCGAAGCCCCACTCATGTTCCTTGAAGAAATGCTCGCTGCTTTCCGGCCCCGGCAGCAACGCCGGCTTATGGGCTTTGGCCCGGATGACATTCATGCGGTCTGGCGAGTCCACGCGGTGATCAATCGTAATTCCGGTGGCGGACTCGGTTGCCATGCTCCTCATCGGCATGGTCTGATACGGCTCGTTGTAAAGAGTCCGCGCCATCCACGCGACGAATCGCAAGGGCACGATTTCGCGGATGAAGACCACGCCGCGCCGCTCGCCATGGCAAACGTAGAAGCGAAGGTTGACCTCGGGGAAACTTCGGAAGCCCGGCCACGGAACTCCGATGACTCTCGTATCAACAAAATCAATTGCCACCAGGCTTACAAAGCATTTCTCTTCGCGGTAGTCTAGTTCGAGCCCTTCCGGCAAGCGCGGCAATAGCAACTCCTTCGGCACCGCATAGGTGGCCAGGAAAATATTCGACCAGCGGGCAGTGAGGAATTTCATAGCTGCTCCGGTGACGCCGCAAGGGGCATTCTACGGATCGATTCCGATTCCGTATAATTGCGATGTTTCCTTCAATCTTGCGAGGCTAAGATCATGCCGGAGCTTCCGTATCGAATTGTGGTCGGGCTGGAAGTCCACGTTCAACTGCTCACGAAAACCAAGCTCTTCTGCGGCTGCCTAAATAAGTTCGGTCTGCCGCCCAACTCGGCCACTTGCCCGGTCTGCCTGGGCATGCCCGGCGTGCTGCCCGTCATGAACCGCAAAGCCTATGAGTTGGCCCTGAAGGCGGCGTTGGCCCTCAATTGTGAGATAGCGCGCTTCACCAAGTGGGACCGCAAGAATTACTACTACCCCGATTTGCCCAAGAACTATCAGATCAGCCAGTATGACCTGCCCATGAGCCACGAAGGCTGGCTCGAAATCAATGCTGCGGCCGATCCGAAGAAGGAGTACAAGCCGAAGCGTGTGGGCATCATCCGTGCACATTTGGAAGAGGATGCCGGCAAGAATCTGCACGACGAATCCGGCCAGGGTGGGGTGAGCCGGGTGGACCTGAACCGCACCGGCACGCCACTGTTGGAAATCGTCAGCAACCCGGAGATCAGCAGCGGCCACGAGGCGGTTGCGTACCTGCAAGAACTGCGGCTTATGCTGCGCGAACTTGGCGTCTCCGACTGTGAGATGCAAGAAGGCAGTCTGCGCTGCGATGCGAATGTCAACATTCATATGGACGGGGCCGGGGGGAAACCGATCGCGACTCCGTTGGTCGAGGTGAAGAATCTAAATAGCATCCGCGCCGTCGAGCGCGCGATCAACTACGAAGCCGAACGGCAACACAAGGCCTACCACGATCCGAGCGACAAGGATTACTACCAGAAGAAATTCGGCGAGGTATCGAAAGCAACGGCTGGCTGGATCGACGAGCGCGGCATTACCCGCATGCAGCGCCGCAAGGAAGAAGCGTCGGACTATCGCTACTTCCCGGAGCCCGATTTGGAGCCGGTAGAGGTAGACGACATCTGGCTGAACAAGGTGAAAACCGAAATGGGTGAACTCCCTGCTCACCAGCGACAGCGGCTGCAATCAGATTACAGTCTTTCGATTTATGACGCGAACGTGCTGGCCGGCCAGGGCCGAGCGACGGTGGCTTATTTCGAAGAAACGGCCAAGCTTTGTGGCGATTCCAAGGCAGCCAGCAACTGGCTTAGCAATCAGGTGTTGGCCTGGCTAAATGAAAACAAGCGAGCTATCGACGAGTTCCCGCTTAAACCCGCGGCCTTGGCAGATCTGATTGGCCAGGTGAAAACCCGAGGGTTGAACAATCAACTCTCGCGCGATGTCTACACCAAAATGGTCGAAACCGGCGAATCGGCCGAAAAGGTCATCGCGAAGTCCGGCATCAAGTCGTTCAGCGACGACGAACTGCGCGCCATCATTCAAAAGGGCATCGCGGACAATGGCAAAGCCGTGGCGGACTACAAGAAGGGCAATACCAAAGCCATCGATCGCATCAAGGGCGTGGTCATGAAGGAGACAAAGGGCCAGGCGCGAATGGATGTAGTGCAGAAGTTGCTGGAGGAGGAACTGGCGAAGGTGTGAGAGGGCGATGGTATGATCGAAGGCGAAGGAGGTGGAGCGTTCATCCATGGGCAATCGTTCTTAGTTGTACACCTGGAAAACTTGCTTACTACAATCCGGAATCGCCGCACGCCGGATTCATTCTGGAGACAAAGCGCTGATACATTGAAATCAATTGGAGGTCCACAAGGAGTTTGTGCTGGTCGCAGGCCTACATGCGCGCCGCGGCCGATGTTTATCTTTCCTGATGCCATTTTTGTCTTTTGAAGACGACCTTTCATCCATTCTTCTCCTTCATTTCGCCGAAATCCCTGCCGCCGCCCGTAACATCAAACGCCAGACGATGAAATTATTTCCGCCGCCAATGGACTTATTGATAGAGGCGCGATCCGAGGCTTCTGGGATTCTCACCGCTTTCCAAACTCTGGAACAGGAAGGTTACGATGAAACTGCGTTTGCTGATGCTAATGGCCACCGTGCTGGCGTCCGGAATCGGCCTCGGGGCGACCCAGAGATACTTTTGCGCCGTATACGACGTTGATCTCACGGATGCCAGACTATGGAAACAATTGGATGGCGGCGGGAACGAAGCCAGCGCGGCCAATGAGAAACGAGTACTAATGGTCATGGGCAAGATGAGCGTGAAAGACGCTATGGTTCGGAAGTTGGTCAGCGGGGAAATCACCTTGCAGCAAGCAGCCGCTCGGTTTGTCGAGGTCAACAAAGACAGCGAACTCTATTTTGTCGGCCTTCGCTCCAAGTATACGAGTATCGAAATCAATGAAGCGGTTTATCGTAACGTACTCGAATGGGTTGAAGCGAATTATGAAACCGACCCCAACTACGAGCGGATCCGGGAGCGCCTGGAGAACGAACTGGAAGTCTGCAGGAAAGCAGATTTCCCGTTGCCACTTGTGCCACTGCAAGCCAAGGTGAGAACCGAATAGTTGCACGATCCCTCATCTCGTCACAGAAATCCCTGCTCTAACGCAACCCGCCGATTGCAATCGGCGGGTTTTGTTTCTAACATGCGCTAATAAGCACCTTTTGGGAGAGCAGATATGGCAACCGCAATTGCGCCAGGCACGTCGACCAAAATGCAAAAGAAAATGTTTATCGATGGCCAGTGGTGCGACGCCGAAAACGGCCGCACGCTAGGCGTCATCAACCCGGCCACGGAAGAAATCGTTGCCGAAGTCGCCTACGGCGGCCAAGCCGAAACCCGGCGAGCGTTGGAAGCCGCGCATACGGCGATGCCGGCTTGGATGAAACTCACCGCCTGGGAGCGCGCCAAGGTCCTGAAGAAGACCGCGGATCTGATGCGCGAACGGGCCGACGATATCGCCCGCACGCTCACCGTGGAGCAGGGCAAACCCGTGGCCGAGGCGAAGGCTGAAGTGCTGCATTCCGCGGACACGTTTGAATGGTTTGCGGAAGAAGGCAAGCGGGCCTACGGGCAGATCATTCCGAACAGTGCAGCGGGCAAAAGGCACATCACGATCAAACATCCCGTCGGAGTCGTGGGCGCGATCTCGCCGTGGAACTTTCCGGTCACGTTGCAGGCGCGCAAAATCGCGCCGGCCCTCGCCGCCGGCTGCACCATCGTGAGCCGGCCCGCGAGCCAGACACCCCTCTGCCTGATCCAGGTGTTCGAATGTATGATCGAGGCTGGCCTGCCCAAAGGCGTAGCCAACTTGGTCATCGGCACCGCCCAGGAAATGGCTGATGAGTTTTTGGACAACCGAATTTGCCGGAAGATCAGTTTTACCGGCTCCACGGAAGTCGGCAAGCAACTTATGCGTGGGGCGGCGAATCAGGTGAAGCGACTCAGCCTGGAGCTGGGCGGCCACGCGCCCTTCATTGTCTTTCCCGATGCCGATGCCGAGGTCGTGGCCAAGGCCGCGGTCATTGGCAAGTTCCGCAACAACGGCCAAGTGTGCATTTCGCCGAGCCGTTTCTTTGTACACAAGGATATCTCGAAGAAATTCACCGAGGCCACGGTGGAATTCGCGCGCGGGCTCAAGCTCGGCAACGGCCTGGAGCCGGGTGTCGAAATTGGGCCCATGTTCGAGAAGAAAGCGCTCTCCGCCACGCAGGAGTTGATCACCGACGCCACCAAGACCGGCGCCAAAGTCCTTACCGGGGGCAAGCGTTCGGAGCGCTTTGAGCGTGGCTACTTCTTCGAGCCAACCGTGCTCACGAATTTGTCGCCGGAAGCCAAGATCATGACCGAAGAGCCGTTCGCCCCGGTGATGCCGTTGCTCGACTTCCACAAGCTCGATGACGTGATTGCCGCTGCGAACAATACTCGCTATGGCCTGGCTGCCTACGTCTTCACCAACGATCTGACGGTGATGTGGCGCATGGCTGAGGGAATCGAAGCCGGCATTATTGGCCTCAATGATCCAGTTCCTGCCACGCCGCAATGCCCCTTCGGGGGTATGAAAGAAAGCGGTCTGGGCCGTGAACTCGCCCATGAAGGACTCGAAGCATACCTGGAAACGAAGTACGTGAGCATTAAGTTGCGGGATTGATAGACTCGCTTCTTTGGAGCCGGAAGCGCAAGCGCCCGGATGAGGAATAGCGTCCTTCCATCCACGCGCTTGCGCTTCCGGCTCAAACAGCTAATGCAAGCAGACAGTCGGGGTGGTCTACCCAATTTGCGTAAAATCGTCTTGAACACACTTCCACTTTTTTCCTTGACAGAATCGCGCTTCGACTCTATGGTCCGACCTTCACGGTAAACCCGACATTTACAGGGATGCGCCCGGCCGGTACGGGGATAAGGCTGGGAACCATTGCTTCAGCAATCCGGGTTTGGGGGGCGCCCATGAAAGTGCGCTGGCTGATTGTGCTCTTGGGGCTTGGCTTGGTTGGCTGCTTACATCCAAAATTCCGGCCGCAGTCGCCCGACGATGCGGAAGCGAAGGAAGCCCAGGAGCGAACCATTGGCGACGTTTCCAAGGTAGCCAATGTGGAACCGACGTCTGTTTTCGGAGTCGGCCTGGTTGTAAACCTCAATGGTACCGGCGGCGGGCTGCCCCCGTCCAGCGATTATCGCACCACTCTCGAAAACGATTTGAAAGCCCGGGGCGTGCGTGATATCAACGGCATGTTGAGTTCGCCCAATAACACCATGGTCATCGTCACCGCCGAAATACCGGCCGGCTCGCGCAAGGGCGATCCCCTTGATGCGATCATCACGCTGCCGGACCAGAGCCGCTGCACCAGTCTCAAGGGCGGCTATTTGGTGCAGTGCGAGCTGTACAACTACGAACTCGCCAAGCGCGTAAACCCCAACGCCCAGGGGAACAAATCACTGCGGGGGTACAAGCTGGCCATGGCCGAAGGCCGGGTCCTAGCCGGCATGGAAGGCAAGGGACAGGTACGGGCTGAAATTAGCCAGACGAAGCCTGTCGGCGAGCGCGAAGACGACGACGATTCGCCAAAACTTGGCCGTGTGTGGGGCGGTTGCACTTGCCTGGAATCGCCGCCACTGGCCCTGGAATTGAACACCGACCAGCAGCAGGCGCGTATTGCCGCCCGCGTTGCCGAACGCATCAATGAGACCTTCCCCGGCGCCCGTATCGGCAACGACCAGCTTGCGTCGGCCAAGAATCGCTCGCTTATTATGCTCGGCGTGCCGAGCCAGTACCGGCATAACTTGCCGCATTATTTGCGCGTGGTGCGCGCCATTCCGCTCGATCACGTGCCGCCGAAAGATGGGCCGTATCGTCGCAAACTGGCTGATCAATTGCTTGACCCAGCCCACACGCTTTCGGCGTCCATCCGGCTGGAAGCGCTGGGTGAAGACAGCGTGCCAGTGCTGAAGGCGGCTTTGAAAGAGCCGTCGTTCTTAGTCCGCTTCGCGGCGGCCGAGGCGCTGGCCTACATGCGCAAGCCGGCTTGCGGCGAAGAGTTAGCCCGACTCGCCAAGGAACAGCCCGTCTTGCGCGCCCACTGCCTAACTGCGCTGGCCTCGCTCGATGAATCCATTTGTCGGCGCAAGCTCGAAGAGCTGATGGGCGAGAAGGATGCCAAGCTCCGTTATGGCGCCTTCCACGGACTGCGAATAATGGACGATCGCGATCCGGAAGTCACCGGCACAAAGCTCAACAACTCC
>DATGHS010000322.1:0-8189 GCA_035307785.1 Gemmataceae bacterium | reverse complement strand
TGAAGTAGGCGGCTATGAGTCGAACAATGGAAAGCACATTGGTCTCGAAATGGATCTTCAGACTGTTCGCCTCTTGCCGGGTCAACGACAGTCCAACGCGACGGCCATCGTTGCCGGCGAACTCCTGGTAGGTTTTGAGCGTGCGGTAAACCGTGTCGGCACGGTCTGGGTAATGTTCCGCCAAGGGCATGATCTTGTAAATATCTACATCCAATCGGAACAACGGCGCGGGTTCAAGAACTGATCGGGTCAGGGATTTCTCGAGGCGCTCTTTCGCCCGATCGCCGAAAGCAAGAATCAGCGCATCGTCCTGAATAGCGAACCATAACTCCGAGTCACCGAAGAACGGCACTTCGCTTCGAATGTCTTCCAAAGCCTTGGCCGGCAGCTTGATCCGGTGCAAATTCACGGAACCGGCCTTGGCAGCGCTAAGGGATACATATTCTCGCGCTTTTTCAGGCAACTCCTTGGCATATTCGAGCAGTATCTTCTCCGATTTCACACCATCCTTGATCCCGATGCCGTACACGGCACAACACTTGTCGTTTTCCTGGAAGAGGGCAATCGCTGTGTCGTAAACATCCGTGTGCAATGACGGCAAAACGGTCCGAATAACCGCGTCGAGCTTCTCCGGATCGATTTTGATTTCTTCGAGTTCCGGTTTGAGATCGTTGATAATACTTCCCGCCAATTTTGGAGAATAGTAAAGCGCACCAGGGAATTCATAAGTCTGGCTATAGCTGGCAGCCGCTCCCTCATCGAATGCCTTTCCGAAGCGGCTGTGCAACGGTTGAAGCTTTGCAATCCGCTTGGCCCATGGCGAGTCCGGCACCGGGTTCCATTCGGCATCCAGGATCGTCACGCCCGTTTTCGGATCGATCTGGAGCCGAGCGTTTAGATCTCGTGATCCGGCAAGTGCTTCGCGCATCAATTCGGCGATCGCTTCAAACAGCTGCTTTTGTCCGGGCAAGCCTCCTATGGCAAAGCTGTCGACAAGCGCCGCTAGGCTCTCCTTCCACTTGGCGGAAGGATGATCAAGGAGAGTCCTCATTTCGAGCTGGACTTTTTGTTTTGCCAAGAACATTTCGCCGGGTTTGACCAAGCGCGGCAGGGCCACCGGTTCGGCCGATAGGGCGGCATAAGCATAGCCATGCGCGAAGCGCAGGCAAAGCGGCTGTGGCAAGAAGGCCCCTTCCAGCGTGAACGCGCCATTTTCTTCTTGGGCGGAAACGTGGAACGAATCGAGAAGCTTGATGAACGCTTCCGGCGTCTTAACGGGGACGAGGAAGACCGGCTCCGAGGCGGCGATTTCATCGTGCAAGACCAAATAAAGGCCCCAGGGTTTGGAGCTCTCGATAGCCTCGCGCCAGCCACGGCTCAGCACGAGCGCCAAGAGTTCTTCGGGTTTTGCGTCCTTCAGGTCGAATGCCGCAAGCACGGGCGCCAATGATTTGCAGGCGATAAGACCGTCGGTCAGCCATTTGTCAACCGGCTGAATTTGAACGACAATATGGGGACTGGTTGCCGGCTTGTCGTCCGCTTGGACCGGCCTGATTACTGGCAAGCCCGCCATCAGCACAGCGAAGAACGCGGAGCGAAACATCTTCGAACCCCTCCATACTTTTGAGCATCAGAAAGCAATAAGAGGGAAATAAGCAAAGCGCGGGTCGGGCGTATCAAACTCCCATCACATGATAGCCGCAATCGACGTATAGAACCTGACCCGTGACAGCACTCGCCAGTTGGCTGCACAAGTACACCGTTGCATTGGCAACTTCTTCGGCTGTAATCGGCCGCGCCAAAGGGGCGCGCTGGGCTGCGTAATCGATCATTTGCCCAATGTCGCCGATGGCCCGGGCAGCGCGGGATGCATATGGCCCAGCAGAAATCAGGTTCACGCGGATGTTCTTCTTCCCCAGGTTGCTGGCGAGCTGGGCGGCATCGATTTGCAGTGCAGCCTTGGCAGTAGACATGCCACCGCCGTAGTACGGCACCACGCGCTCGCCGCCGATGTAGGTCAGGCCCACCGCCGAGGCGCCGCCCCGCCGGTTCTCCATGTACGGCTGGGCCGCACGTAACAGCGACGTGAGGGAGTAGGCGCTTACGCCCAGCGCGGTCATATACGCGCCCCGACTCGTGGCAATGGCCGGGTTCTTGATTTCCGGGCTGAACGCGACGCTGTGAATGAGAATATCGATGCCGCCGAATTCCTTGCCCACCGCATCGACCGTGCCCTGAATGGAATACTCGCCGTAGCGGGCATAGCGGCGATCATTGCGTACCGACTCCGGCACGTCGGCCATCGTGTCGAAGCTCACATCGCAGGGCAGGATCCTCTCAACCTTCAGCGAGCCGGCGCCATACGGCAAGACGCGCGATTCGGCATCCTGATCGCGCGACATGATGCTTTCGACAATATTTACGAGCCGCGGATGGCAGGCGAAAACAATCTTCGCCCCCCCTGCTTGCAGCGCCTTTGCGATGTGCCAGGCAAAACCTTCATTGTCGCCCACGCCGGTGATGAGGGCGATTTTGTTGTCGAAGTTAATGGGAATCATGTTGAGCCCAGAGGTCAGATGTCAAAGGTCAGAAGTCAGAAATACGAGTTCGATTGCTTGCAACTGGCGCACTGCCATACGCAGGCTCCAAGCGATTCTGACCTCTGATTTCTGACTTCTGACTTCTGGTTTAGCAACCGAGCCCACCTGTTGCAACAGGTGGGCTCGGCGAGGGGGAAGGAAAGAAGGGATCAGTGCTGCGACCGTTGCACGGCCTGCGGCGCCAGTTCCTGCATGGCGTTATGTGCGATCTGTTGAATCTTCTCATCAGCGTCTGCTTGCAGTTCTTGAATGGTTGGAATCACCTGGGGCAGATTCTTGCCCAGCTGCCACAGGCAGCGAAGACAGCAAATCCGCACCGTGGCAGTAGGGTCGCTCTTGGCCCCGCTGGCCAGGGCGTCGATTACCTCGGTCTTTTTGCGCGATTCGCTGGCGGCCAGTGCCAGGGCTGCCGTTTCGCGAAGCGCCGCATCGGGCGACGTGCGCAGCAACTGTATGTGCTTGGTAGCCGAGGCTTCGGTCTCTTCATTTGCCGGCCAATTGCTGCTCGCGGCACTGATCACGTTGGGAATGCTCGGCACCGAAGGCGGGGCAGCGACCGTTTTCGTCGTGCCTTTCAGCCAGCCATCGTGTTCCGAAATCGTTCGGCTCGACGGTGGCGATGAAGACACTGCTAGCTCTGCCGGCGTAGGTGTTCGCGTCTTGTCTTGGGGCCGTGAAACAATGGTGCGCTGGCTGGTAGTCTTGGGCGAACGATGGTCGATCACGCGATAACGCTCGCCCGTGGCCAGGTTGCGCACTTCGTGCAAGATCGTGCCGTTGGGTTGTGGAATCGACTTTTCCACCACGCAGCGTTTGTCGAGCTTGCCGGACTCGCGGATAATAACGACCTGGCCGGCGGACTCCTCCGCAACAGATGCCGGCACGTTGAACGATGAAGCAATTGCCAGAGCCATTGTTCCCGTGATGCAGCGTGCGAGGTGGCGCATAAACTTCTCCATTCGTCCCGCTTTTGCCGATTATCCGGCTTACCCGGATTCGGACGATTGTACTTGTTTCATCGGTTGCGCCGCTTTTGTGGAATAATCCGAAGCTGGAATTCGACCTATTCTGACGAGAAGCTGGGCAAGAGGTGCCGGAAATCGAAAACCCCGGCCTTTTTTCAAAGGGCCGGGGTTTGGCGAACGATTTGCAAAGCCGCAAGCGGCTTGGTCAATTGCCTTCCAGGTCCTTCAGACCGCCGCCGTCCTTCTTGTAAAGCGGCAGATACCGGTAGTAGATTTCCAGGGTCAGCAACGCCATGCAGCTAGTGAACAGCCGGCCGCCGGCACTGCCAGTGATCGACTGATCGGGGTCCCAGCTGCCTTCGTTCTGACCGTTGCCCTGGGGTACCTGCAGTTTCACGAGCCAGTCACGCATGGCCGGATTCCAGAACACGTGCCATTCCGGACCATCATAATTGTGCACCACCTGGCTGGCGTAGTAGTAGTAGTAAATGTCGAGCACCTGATTCGCGGCTTTCGGGTCGGCGCCCTTGGGCGGAATCTTCTTGAGTTCGCTGATGCCCGCGACAATCGACGGATTGTGCTGGCCCCAGCCGAGATACTGCCGGCAGAGCAGGCCGACTGCAGTCATCGACGGGGAGCCGTTCTTGTCGGTATAGCCATAGGTCGAACCGGTCCGCGAGGTGCCGCCGGAAACCGAGTCAAGGAACGACATGGCTTTTTGCAGCGTGTCCTTGGGCACGCTGAGGCCGGCCAGGTGGCCCGACTTCAGTGCTTGAATCTGCCAGCCTGTGACGGATGTATCGCCGGCCTGGCCGGGGCCATAGCGCCAGCCGCCGGCAGGGTGCTGCGCTTTGACGATGAACTCGATGGCCTTTTGGCATGGATAGCGGAGTTTCGGATCTTGCGTCATGCCGAACGCTTCACACAGGGCCATGGTGGCAATCGCGTGCTCGTACATGTTTTGCGTGCCGAAGTCACCGGTGGGGCGCTGCAGTTTCAGAAGGTAGTCAATGCCTTTTGTAACGTTGGGGACGTACTTGTTCATTTCCTTCTTGTTGAACTGGGCGCCGCCCTTATGGGTGTAGCCGGCAGCCAGGAAGGGCAGAAGGGCGATGCCGGTGCTGGCGACGGGCGCTTTGGCGCTGCCGTCGGATTCCCAACTGCCGTTCGCTTTTTGCACCTTGGCGAGCCAGATCAAGCCACGAGCCACAGCAGCTTCGGAAGCCTTGTTGCCGCCGCCGGCTGTGGCCATCTTCTCACGGGTCGCGCCGCTACGGCCGGCAAAGCCGATACCCAGGCTCGGGGGTCCCATCATGCCGCCGGTCTGACCCAAAGCGCCTAGGCCGGCCGTCGGGCTATCCACGCCGCCACCCTGGCCGTCCCCGACACCTGGAGGTGGGGGAACCGTTTGCGGATTGCCTTCGCCCATGTTGCCAATCGGCTCATCGGGAAGGACCTTGCCGGGCACGCTATGGTCTTCGATGCGGTCTACGTTGTAATTCGTGGGCAAGTTCGGATCGAGGCCGATGTCGGGATTTTCGAGGTTAAATTCTTCCTTTTCTTCATCCATCTTCGTGTTGATTTCTGCGTTTTCGTGCGCGGCTGCGCCTATGGTCCGGCCGCCGAAGATGAAATTCAACACGAGGAATATCGAGAACAGCACGACGTGAATGCCGAGGCTCAGCAGCCAAGCAGGCACTTGCCGTTTGAGAACGCGATCAGGATCTTCTTCGCCTCCGAAGGTATCCATACGGATAACCGGAGACCGGCCGGTTGCTTTGGCCGGAGGCGGCGGGGTTGCAGAAGGCACGGAGGGCGTGACGTTTTCGTTCGCCATGATCGAAGCAAGCCTCCATAATCGGAACAAAAGGTCTTACACTAAAGGTTATCTCATCAAGTCGCTTGCGGCCAGGGAAATCCGATTACTAGTTCTCCGATGGGTCTCCCGGCAGCCGGTTCACCGGCAATTCTCCCGGCGGTAGTTGCGGGGCCGATTCATCAAATGGGTTGGCCTGCTTGATGCTGGCCACCCGGGCATGTACGAGCTGGTCACCGCGGCGGAAGAACTTTCCTAACAACAGGACCGTACCAATCATCAGCACAACCAGAACCAGTCCCAAAGGAATCAACCAAACCGAATACGATTGCAAGACGCTTGAGCTATCGGAACCAACCGGCGCGCTTTTCGTGACCAATGATCGCCCGATTGACAGAGGCGCTCCGCGCCACACAAATTGTCCATGTTCGTCCTTCTCGGTCGTCTTGTATTTGTAGCGCTTGAAAAAGTAACCATCGAACGACACCCACACTTTCATGTCTTCCGACGGGCTAAGCCCTGGCGGCAATTCCGAAACCACGACACAGGTTGGATTTGGATAAAACGCGGGCTCGAATATCCACCCTTCGTAAAGGGAAATATTGTCCTTGGCCAAATCCTCGGTCGTGTCGATCCACCTCAGTCGCCGCAGCCACCCTTCTACATGCACCAATTCGCCACGATATTTTGCCGGGGTTTCATACAGCCGAGCGAATGTCAATTGCTTGCGGGCATTCTTGGCCAGGACGTCCATCGGCTGTTTGCGGGCGAAATCCACGAAATAGTTGTAGGCGTAGTACTCATCTGCATTCGACTTCAATGTCATTATCGGGTGGTCGTCTTCCACATGTTCGAGCCAATCGACCGGGCAATCCATTTTGCCGGTGGGCTCCCCCGGCCGCCTCGCCTCCTCTACCTCCTCCGGCGCCGGCTCATTCTTCGAAAACGTTCGCCCGATCAGCAGCGGTGCCCGGCGTTCGTTCCCTTCGGGGTCGGTGTAACGGTAGAGCTTGAAGAAGTAGCCATCCACTGCAACGAAACGGCTCAGCTTGTCTCCAGGTTTCAAACCGGCGGGTAACTCACTCACGATCACGCCGATCGGATTGATGTTTCCCTCTTCCCGAACCCAACCTTCGTACAACTCCGTAATGCCTTCCTTTTGAAGTTTGGCGTCCACGGCAACCTTCACGAGCCGAAGTAATCTCCCTTCCAGGTGCATTACGTCGCTGCGAAACCGCGTCCGTTCACTGCTCATCAACTTGAGCGTGTCCACTTCCTTGTTGACATTCTGAGCCAATTGCTCGAGTGGCTGCTTCCGAGCAAACGCGACGAATCGGTCGAAAGCCTTGTGCTCCTCCGCGTTGTCTTTCGAGTCGGCCAGCGGCCGGTCATCTTCGATTCGCTGCAGCCATTCGGGCGGGAGGTCGGGTCGAAATCCTTTATTGGCTTCGTCGGCCCGTAATGCGAAACTCAGCACTGATACGCAGATCAGGGCCACTGCCGAGATCGAGCCGATTCGCATGCCAATTTGGGCTTTTCGCCCTCGAAAAACACAGCGGAAGTCAATCTGCGTCATCAGACAGGTCTCATCTCGCTCCATTAGATCGTAACTCTTGTGGCAAAGTTCCCGGATTGCCCAGATTTTTTTCGAAATTCGCCGATCCGGACGAAAAGGGCCTAAAGTTAGGGAAAAACGCAAGTTTCCAAGGCTCAACACCACTGATTACACGGATATCGCGGATAAGAATCTGGACGTTTTCAGCTTTCGCCGGGCATTGCAAACGATATGTTCTCGAATCCGGCACGTTTACAGGCGTCCAGCACTTCAATCAGCCGCGAATACTTGATTTGGCCATCCACATCAATCGTCAGGCTGATTGGGTCCACTGCGGGTTCGGCCCGACGACTGGACAGCTGCTGGGTCAATTCCCGGCAATCTTTCGCTTCCATTATTCGCTCACCGTCGCGAATAGCCAAGTGCACGCGTTGGTCGCCTTCGGTTCGCACGCTCACGACGAGGTCCGACGGAAAATCCACTCCCGCATCGGCAGCGGCCGGCGCCGGAACGCCAATCCGCACAGTCCGACCTCGGGAAGGCAACGATAAAGAAAGCCGTCCCTCGTACCCGGCGACGTTAAATGTGATTACCAGAAAAAACATCGACTGGAACGAGAGGTCCGGAATTGGAACGATAGGCAATTCGACGCGGGGTGGATTTTTGCATGTTTGTAGTTCCGCCTTCAGGCGGAACTGCCCCGGAATTCGGTCTGAAGGCGGAACTACAAACAAAATCATAGATCGGGCGGCGGCGCGAAGCCCACCTGTGCGTAGCCGGCTTTCAGGCACGCATCCATCACGCTGACCAGCGTAGAATAGCGCATGTTCGCGTTCGCTTCAATCTTCACATTGCTAGAAGCCTTGGGATCGTCTTTCTTTTTCTCTTCGTACTTGGTTTTCAGCGTGTTGGAAAGTTTGTCCATCAGTTCCAGTAGCCGCCGGCGCTGCTCGTCGGTCTTCAGCTTGTCGAGATCTTGAATGGCACCGACTTCGCTGACCTTGGCATTGTCGCGAATGGCCACGCTCAGCCCGCCCGGGAACGATTTCACGACGACCACGAAATCGGAGGGTACGTCGAGTTCTGTGTCGGCTTGCTTCGTGAGATCAACGTTTTGCTGATCCTTCGCCTTGGCCTCGCCGGACGACGGCAAATTCATGCGCATCTGGCCTTCGCCTTCGCTTACATTGAACGTCGCCACGAAAAAGAACAGCAGCTGGAAGGTCATATCCAGCATGGGCACAATGGGAATC
>DATGHS010000321.1:0-33365 GCA_035307785.1 Gemmataceae bacterium | reverse complement strand
CTCTCCCACATCGCCTTGATGGTGGAGTTCTCGCCACAATTCTGGCCAAACATCGTCTCCGGCTTCTAAACGTCGCAATGCCCCCGAGGCGTCATAAGCGGTCTTGTAGCCGCCTTTGAGTTCTTTCCAGCGTGGATCATCGAGTGGCAACATGCTGAATTGTGAAACCTTTAAATGCTTGGCTTCTACGCGGAAACATTTACCACGCCAGCCTCAACACTCGGCTCCGGCACGTCTTCGCCGCGAGCTTTGATCCCCTCGATATGAAACTCAATTGCCTCACGAATCATGCGCTCCAGTTGCTTCCGAGTCTTCCCTGTAGCAATACAACCAGGCAAGTCAGGAACGTAAGCCGACCAGTTGCGCTTGCCCCATTCGTAAATAACTGTGTATTCCTTCATTGATCGTTCTCCAATCCAGCCTGTCTCAGGGCACTCTTCAAGGTCTTGGGATGCACGGTATCGCTAAGGTGGCCGGAAACCGTAACTGTTCCGGACTTTCTCCGATGAATTAATTGGCGATGATCGCCGCGTAAACGGTCAATCTCCCAACCGTCCTTCTTCAACAATTTTAGGAGTTCTCGGACCTTCAATGGCCTTTACTCCGGATTCCAGCCGCGAAAATGCAATAAAAAACAAGACACAAAGAACACCAAAGAGACACAAAGATCACAAAGACGGTTCTCCGATTCTTTGTGTTCTTTGTGTCTCCTTGGTGGCCTTTGTGTCCCTTCATTTATGGCCTTTTTTCTAGCGGCACATATTCCACATTGCGTTTGCCCACGTAGATTTGCTCGGGACGGAAGATGCGGTTGTTTTGCAGCTGTTCGAGCCAATGGGCGAGCCAGCCGGCGGAGCGGGCGATGGCGAAGATGGGGGTGAACAGGTCGGTCGGAATGCCGAGCGATTGGTAGACGATGCCGGAATAGAAATCGACGTTCGGATACACGCCTTTCGAGCCATAAATGGGCTCGGCCACGCGCTCCAGTTCTCGCGCAATATCGTAAACCGGCGGCCGGGTCGTTTCGGCAAAGACTTTCTCCGCGAGCTCCTGAAGCACCGTGGCCCGCGGATCTTTCACCTTGTACACGCGGTGGCCGAAGCCCATGATCTTGTACTTCGGGTCGGCGGCGCGCTTCTTATCCAGCCAACCTTTCACTTCGCTCACGTTCTTGATCTCGGCTAATTGCTCCAAGGCTTGCTCGTTCGCCCCGCCATGCAGCGGGCCGGTGAGCGTCCCGACGGCCGCGCTGACCACCGAGAACGGACTGGCCAAGGTGCTGCCCGTAACCCGGCCGGAAAAGGTCGATGCATTCATCGTGTGCTCGGCATGCAGGATCAGGCAGGCGTCGAGCACGCGCCGCACAGCTGGCGACGGTTCGCGCTCGAAGAGCATGTAATAGAAATTGGCGGCGTGATCGAGATCGGGGCGGGGGTCGATGGCTTCATCGCCGCGGCGCAGGCGGTGAAACGCGGCCACGATCGTCGGCAGTTTCGCCAAAATGCGAATGACCGATTCCCAGTTGGTCTTGGCGTTGCTCACGTCGCGGGCCGGGTAGAACATGCCCAGGGCGGCCACGCCGGCTTGCAAGGCGTCCATCGGGTGGCCGGTTTCCGGCAGCGTCTTGATCAGGTCCTTCAGCTTGTACTTGATGCGACGATGATGCCGGAGCTGGTGGTCGAATTCCGCGAGTTCGCGCTGGCTGGGCAAGTCGCCTTTGAGCAAGAGCCAGGCCGTCTCTTCGAAGCAACTTTCGCGGGCCAGCGTTTCCACGGCAATCCCGCGATATTCCAAACGAGCATTATGACCATCAATGAAACTGACGGCGGATTTTGCGACAGGCACGTCCTCCAGGCCAGGACGCAATTCAAGCGGACTCATGAAGAATTCCCCGGACTTGGCCGATGATGCGCAGCAATGGTTGAGGCAGGGTGCAACATTCGTTGAGATATGATGGCGCTGGAGAGTCGGCCAGTGTACATGCTAAGCCGCAAGCGGCTAAAGGAGCCGCCGACTCTCTTTCTCCAGACCGGCGCTCAAGAATCGCAACGCCGGCTCCGCCATCTTCTCGAAGTACGGCCAGCCCCCACCGATGCTTGTTTTCAGATCGCACTGATGGGTGATCCCCAGCGCGGCCAGCTTCTCATGCAGCCGGTCGGCGCCGCGGAACCATTCGCGCTCGGCGGGGTCACAGGAGAAGTAGATGTGCGGCGGGAAGTTGGTCGGATGCACGTGCATGGGAGCCGTGTCTTGCCGGCATTGCTCTTTGCTGGTGTACATGTCCATAATCGGCGTGTCGCGATAATACCACTCGTGGTATTCGATGGCCGGCGTGATCGCGGCAACCGCCGGAAAGCGCTGCGGATACTTGAATGCCATTCGCAGCGCACCTTGGCCGCCCATTTCGTAGCCGAGCAAGCCGATGGCCGGCGGCCTCAGGCTCCAGCGGGCTTCGATTTCGGACAGAACTGAATCGAGAAGATAACGCTCCGGCGAGATGACATCATCAAATTCCGCGCAAATGCGATCCACCCACCAGCAGCGCTTGCCTTCCGGGCAAATGCAAGCGAAGGAATAGCGCTCGAAAAGCTCTGCGAAGTGCAGATCATCGTGAAGAATGGTATTGGCGAAGTCATGAAGGTAGAGGATGCCGAATCGTGGCGCGCGGCCAAGATCGAACATCTGGGCCCGTTTCCCCGCGATTTCAATTTGCTGCCATGTTCCTGCCATCTGCCATTCTTGGTAGGGAGAGTGGAGCGCAGCGCAACCTACCGGTGCAAACAGGTGGGTTGCGCTGCGCTCCACCCTCCCTACTAGACTTGCCCGCGATTTGCCATTGGAGCCATGCTCCGGCCACTCTGATACCCCAAGCCCGCAGGCGAGTCTTCGAGCCTGCGGGGAGACCCCGCAGGCTCGAAGACTCGCCTGCGGGCGTGCCAGCCATCACTCCGGCTTCACGGTAATCTTCTGCCGCTTGCCCGCTCGGTCGATAGTCAACTCCAGCGGCTCACCGCGTTTCTGCTCGCCGAGGATTGCCATGTACGCGGTCATGTTTTTCACCGGTTTGCCGGCGATTTCGACGATGTAATCGCCGTCTTTCATGCCGGCCTTTTCAGCGGGACCGTCCTTGATCACGGAACCCACCAGCACGCCTTTTTCGTCGGCTTCGTTATAGTTGCCAGGCATGATGCCGAGGCGAGGGATATTGCCACGGCCGCCTGGCCGCGGCGCGCGGGCTGTCTGCACGAACTGCGGCCGGGCCATTATCGCAAAGCGGCCAATGGTATCTTGCGCAATATCCACGACCTTCTTCATTCCGGGAAAGTTAATCGTGTCGACGGTGTCCGACGGGCGATGATATTCCGTGTGCAGACCGGTGAAGTAATTGATCACCGGAATCTTCTTTTCGGTGAACGAGTTGTGGTCGCTGGGGCCGTAGCCGCTGGCCACTTTCGAGAGTTTGAATTCGTATTTCTTGTTGAGTTCTTCCACCAGTGCGTCGAACGGCGCGGCGGAGCCGAGACCACTGACTTCCACGGAATCTTTCTTCGTGTCTTTGTCCGGCCGGACGCGGCCCACCATGTCGAGATTGAGCATGGCGGCCGTCTTTTCGAGCGGGAAGACTGGATGGTTCGTGTAATAGCGGGAGCCGATTAAACCTTGCTCTTCGCCGGCGAAGTTCATGAACACAAGCCGCCGGCCTTCGCGATCTTTCATTGCAGCGAAACGGCGAGCCAATTCGATTACCGAAACGGTGCCGGAGCCATTGTCATCGGCGCCACGATGCAAAAGCGTTTTTTTCATCGGGTCGCGTTCCAGGCTGCCGCGTTCGCCTCGGCCCAAATGATCATAATGGGCGCCGATCACGACCGTTTCGTCAGCCAGCGGGCCCTTGCCTTCGAGCACGCCAATGACGTTCTTCACTTCCACCATCTTGCGTTCAACCGAAAGGTTGATGGAAGCGTTCCAGCCGTTGAGCGCCAGGCTGTGCGGTTGCATCGTTCGGTCGATATCGTTTTCAATATCGCGCAGGTTAAAGCCGTAGGTTTCCTGCAGCATCGAATCGAGCAGACTGCGATGAATGTGGACGGCCGGGATTTTGGCGACTGGGTCGGCCTCGGAAGTGTAATCAAACGGCATGAGTTTGTCTTCCTTTTCGGCCGTGTCACGATCGTTAACGAAGATCACGCCGGCGGCTTTCGCCTGATCGGCGGCCATGATCTTGCCCACCAGCGAACCGGTCTGGTCGGTGTTACGGCGGTCGCCGCGGGCGGCGCCGAAGGGGCTTGCGGAATTTCCCGGCATCGGCGTCTTGCGCAGGACGACGACGATTTTACCGGCCACGTCCACGCCCTTGTATTCGTCGTAGGCCGGGTCCTTCGAGCTGATGCCGTAACCCACGAAGACTAGCGGGGCCGAGGCTTTGCCCGTTTCCGACAGCCCGACCGCCTGGAAATGATCATTCAGTTTGAGCTCAATTTGCTGGCCGAGCGGTCCCTGAAGTTTCAGGGAAGCTTGCTGAAGGATCGCTTTGCCGGCTCGCATCTGGAACGGCTGGAAGTAGGTGCCGTTGACTCCGCCCGGCTTCAGGCCAAGCGCCTGATACTCCGCGGCGATGTAGGCCGCCGCCTTGTGAATGCCCTGGGTCTGTGCCCCGCGGCCTTCGCATTCGTCGCAGGTGAGATACGTCAAATCCTTGCGTAAATTCTCGATCGTCGCATTTTCGGCGCGGACGACGACGAGACCGAGCAACAGAACCAGACTCGTAAGAACAAAGCGAACGCGCATGGCGAGACCTCGAAAAGAATGAAAAGAGCGCTGCATCGCCGTAAGCGGCATTACTCCGGATTGGCTTCCTGGGGGACTTCAGGCATCTTAATCAGCATAACAGGGCTGCGGGCCAATTTCATTAGAATGTCGATTTGCTTTTCCAGCTCACCGGCGTTGTCTTGCAGTTGGTTCGGTGCGGCCACAATTACCAGGTCGAAGCGCTCATCCTTGGCGAGCCGTGCCAATTCCGAGCCAACCGGCGGCTTGATGGCTCGTACATTCACTTCCCGGTGCAATCGTTCGGCCCGCTCCAGATCTTGCTGCAAGGGCAGCGGTTCTGGCTGTCCGTCGGCCGACTTGCGCGCGATTACCAACGCCACCTGCGGGTCCAGCGTGGTCAGCACCAGCCGGAACAAATCACTGCCTTGTGTTGTACCATCGTGATACATGAGAACCCGATTAACGCCCACCCCGGCCGCCCGCAATTCCTCTACCGAGCGGGCCTTGCGTTCGCTCAATTTCGGAATGCGATTGCCGCCCGCAATGTCGAGATAAACATCGCGGTCGCGACTCAAAATGCGCACGGTGAGCGGCGGGACTTCGCCGCCGTGCAGCGTTAACCACTGGAACTCGATCTCTTCCAGCTGCATGTCGGTGGCGAATTTGTTGGAAGCGCCCATCACCACTTCCTGAGCCTTCAGTTCCATGGCCGTGCGCAGGACGGCATGGAGCGGATTGTTAGTAGGCACGATGAGCGGTTGCACGTGCTTGCCGGCCCGTTCGGCGCGTTCGACCACTGCCGTCATCAAATTCTGATCGTACGAGTCGAGGGCCACGCCATTTGTCGTTGCGTCGTCGGTGGGGGCGACCTTGGCGGTCATCACCACCACGTCGGTGGTTTCCGGATCGGTTTCTGCAAGCGTCTTTTCAAGCATGAACAGATTCTGTGTGGAGCGAATGGCGACGAGCTTGCGATACTGGCGGTGCAGGTTCAGGCTTTCCACGCTCACTTGCTGCATGAGCCGTTCGTTGAATTGCTCCAGGTGGTGATGCTTGGCGCCGCGCAGGCGCTTTTCGTGCACTCGCTCCGAAACCACGAAGACACTCAGGAATGCCACTGTGAACAGCATGCCGCTCACCGTGGCCACTTCCTTGGTGAAAAAGTTCATCACGGCCGCCATCAGGAGCGTCAAAAAAATCAACCCGAGGCCGATGGGAATATCGATGCCCCCTATGCGCAAGTTCAGCGGCACGCGATACTCGCGCGGCGTCTTGTCCTTGAAACGCAACACGATCATGGCCAGCGCCTTGAATACGAAGCTCCAAACCACGCCGAAGGCGTACGCTTCGCCCAGTACGATAATGTGCCCCATGCTGAGCAGGATCACGCCGATTTGCATTGCCGAGATGAGCGTTAACAGGCGATAGGTGGTGCCGAATCTCGGATGCGGCTTCAGGAACCAGTCGGGCAGCACGCCGTCTTCGGCAATGCGATTCAGTACGCCGTTGGAGCCGATAATGGCCGTGTTCACCGCCCCGGCCAGGATCAGAAAGCCAACAACCACGACGAAGGTTTCCAGGCCGAGTTTCAAGACCGCGCCGAAGCGGCCCGGCGGGGCGGCCACGTGCCGGGCCAGGCCGGAGATCAGATTGCCGCTGTAAAACTTCATGCGCACTTCATCAGGGATAATGAGCACGGCCAGGAAGCTGACCCCAGCCGTCAGCACGAGGCTGTAGATGAACACGATAAACGCAGCCCGCTTGAAGTTGCGCATCTTCGGCGCTTCGACTTCGCGGTAAACCTGGGCCAGCGTTTCCTCGCCGCTCATGGCCAGGATCGAGTGGCCAAAGGCCAGGAACAGCCCGAGTATGCCGACTGCCCGTAGGAAACCGAACGCTCTAAAATTGCCGAGAAAGCCGAGCGGGTCTTCCGGCTTGTGCACATCCAGCCCGGTGACATTGGCGATCTCTTTCACCGCCTCGTTTTCGCGGGGGATCGGTTGGCCGTTTTCATCCAGCTTGGGCTTCAACCGATCCGGCCGGCTCGGATCGCGAATCCAGACGTTCTCCTCTTGCGGGTTATAGCGCGTGCGATCGGCAGCTTCGTGTCTTGAAATCTCTTCATGCTCCACCTTCGCATGCAAATCCGGCAGGAGCGGCACGCCCTGAGCCGGACCCCGGTTGACGATCAGCGTGACCGCGCACCAAACGATGATGATCACGGCCATCGCCGTGGTCACATACATGATCTTCAGCGCCTTGTCGCTCGATTCGTGGATGCCGAGCAGGTTCTGGCGGTAGAAGTAGAGCGTGATCAGGACCGACAAGGCAACTGAGCCCCAACGAATGATGAGTTCACCCGTCTGGCCGGGATCCTGCTGATCGAGGTGCATAGTCCGGTAGAAGTGTGGGGACAGCAGACTGATGTATTGCAAAACCAGGCCCATGAGGTATTGCCCGGCCGACACGCCGCTGGTGGGGCCCGTGAGCACGTAATCGAAGAGCAGGGCCGAGACCGAAAGTTTGGCCAGGAAACCGCCCATGGCTTCCTTCACCACCCGGTACACGCCGCCGCGCACGAACAGGGCGCAGCTCTCGATATAAACCGAGCGGACCGCATAGCTGAAGACCATCACGGCCAGGATAAACCACGGGGCGGCGGGGCCGATGGCGTTTTCGACGATGCCGCCGATGTAGTACACCGTGCTGGCCAGGTCGCAGAGCACGACCGCGGCGGTCTTCCAGAACGAAATGAACGTGAACATCACGCTGCCGACCACGATTACCTGGGCGGCGCGGCGTACGTTGGAAGTGCGATTCTCACCCGCGGCGGGCGTGGACATAAACCTGCTTCGACCTAATGTCGATAATGAGAAGCAAGGCCCAGCGGGCCTAAACGACTGATCGGTTTGCCGTACGGGAGGGACCCGTCAAGCTGCACAAGTCAAGTATTATATGGAAAAGAACGATACTACCGCAAAGCGTCGCCAAACGGGGCTTTGCCTTCGCCCGTATGAGAACTAGAATGCAAACTGACTGGTTTTGGAACCGCCAACTCGGCGGAGAATGATTCGAGGCACCCATGGCCCAAGCCGCTGCCGCACCCGCCAAAAAGCGCAAATTCTTCAAGGAACTAGCCGTCATTCGCGCCGACAATTGCACCGGCTGCAACGCCTGTGTGGAAGTCTGCCCGGTGGATTGCATCTACACGGTGCCAGGCGAGAGCCTGCCGACGCTGCAAACTTTCTGCGACATCGACCTGGAGCGCTGCATCGGCTGCTCGCTGTGCGAACGCTGGTGCCCGTGGGACGCCATCGACATGATTCCCACGCCGAAGATCGCCGAAGCCTATGCCGACAAGGGCGGGCCGCCGGATTATGTTGAGAAGCACTGGAACAAGTATGTGGCGACGGCCCACGAGCTGGCTACGCTGTATGTCGAAAATCAGGCTGCCAAGGCGAAGAAGTGATTGAGCTTGCGGCGTTGCACGTTACACAAACAACTTCTCCATCACCTTGCCGTCCACATCGGTCAGGCGATCCGCTCGCCCATTGTGCAAATACGTCAATTTGGTGTGATCCAACCCCAATGCCGCCAAAATCGTGGCGTGAATATCATGCACATGCATCTTGTCTTCGACCGCACGCAGGCCAAATTCATCGGTCCGGCCAATTATCTGCCCGCCTTTCACGCCGCCGCCGGCGAACCACATGGTGAAGCCATATGGATTGTGATCGCGGCCATCGGTGCCTTCCGTCATGGGCGTGCGGCCGAATTCACCGCCCCAGATCACGAGCGTTCGTTCCAGTAAGCCCGTTCGCTTCAAGTCCTGAAGCAAGGCGGCGGTGGGCTGATCCATGCGGGCGCAGAGCCGGGTATGATTGCCTTCGAGGTTGCTGTGGGCATCCCACTGGCTGCCGGCGCCGCAATAGATTTGCACAAAGCGCACGCCCCGTTCAAGCAATCGCCGGGCCAGCAGGCAGCGATGGCCATAATCCGCGCACTCTTTGCGATTCAAACCATAGGCTTCCTTGGTCTTCGCGCTTTCTTTCGAGAGATCTACGGCCTCCGGCGCCGAGGCCTGCATGCGGAAGGCCAACTCGTAGGAATTGAGCCGGGCCGCGAGCTGGCTGTCTTCGGTTCGCATCTGCCGGTGGTGCTCATTCAACTCGTGAATGAGCGACAACTTCGCGCGTTGTTGCTCGTCGCTGACGCCGGCCGGCGGGGCAAGATTCAGGATCGGCTGTGAACCCGCCCGGAACAGCGTTCCCTGGTACGTCGGCGGCATGAAGCCAGTGCCCCAATTGCGCGGCCCGCCGGTGACTTCGCCCGTGTCGGTGAGCACCACAAAGCCCGGCAGGTTCTGATTCTCGCTGCCAAGGCCGTATACCACCCACGAGCCGAGGCTGGGCCGGCCCGCGAGAATTGAGCCGGTGTTCATCTGGCACACCGAGCCCACGTGATTCAGCCCATCGGCCTGGCACGAACGTACCACCGCTATATCATCGGCGCACTGGGCCAGCTGCGGCAGCCAGTCGCTGAAATCGAGCCCGCTCTTGCCATACTTGCGAAAGGTGTGCTTGCTCGCCAGCAGGTTATTGCCGCCTGTGCCCATAGGCGTGATCACGCGGCCGAAACTGCTCGGCAACGGCTGGCCATTGCGCTTTGTAAGCTCCGGCTTGGGATCGAGCATATCGACGTGGCTTGGCCCGCCTTCCATGAAGAGGAACAACACGCGATCGGCCTTCGGCGTGACATGGGCCGGAAGTAGCGCCAGTGGATTACTCGAATCCGGCTTGGGCGTAGCGGTATTGCCGCGCCGCTCCGAGGCCAAGAGCGCGGCCAAAGCGAGACCGCCAAAGCCATGCCCGGCCTGGAAGAAGAAATCACGGCGGGAGAGAATAGGGCGGTGTTTCATGATAATCCCAAACGCCGCTTCCGGCATCGCCGGCAAGCTATTTGCGAACCTCTAGTGTGAATTCCGGATTGCCCAGCCGATCAGTCCGGTGTTTGAGTCGAAACGAGCGGCCGAACACTGGAGAAGCGAGCCACCCGCTTGGCTGCCGGCGCGTGCTGACGTAGCCATGTTGCCCGTGCCTTAGGATTTCAAACAATACATTCCGTTCCCGAGCATCAATGAGCCAGTATTCGGGAATCTTCGCTTTCCAATAAAGCTCGCGGAGGATCTCGTAATCCTTTGTTACCGAGGATTCACTTACGATTTCCACCACCATGTCGGGTGAGCCCACAACTTCCATACAGCCTTTCTGCTTTCCCTTCGTGAATCGAATTCGTCCGGTTCGAATCGCCTCGTAAGAAACGAACATTGCATCCGGTTCCGTGGAAAGACTGACCTTGGGATTGCTCAACAAAGAACCGTCCGGGAAATAATAGCCGGATTGGTCGGTCTTGATGATTTGGCCTTGAACAATGGTAATCTCGGCCTTCACCAGCGCATGCGTGAACAATTCTTCCATGCTCAGATCCACGTGCAGCGTGCCGCAAAGAAAAGAAAACCGCCCCCGTTCCGGAAACTTGTTAGAAGTTGCCCAGCGGCGAAAGGCTTGAATGTTCGTGATTCCATCTGGAATACGGACTTCGCCGATTTCTACATCTTGCACAATCACGGTCATGATTCCCTAATCCACAAACAAAAACTCATTCAAATTCAGCACAGAGTGACACAGATCGGTCACCGCTTCATGCAGCGGGTTTTTCGCCCCGGCCACGCGATGCATTTCTTTTTGATCTTCCACAAAGCGCCGCATGGCCGAGGCTTCTTCCGCATCTGGCTTGCGGGCGAGGGCCAGTTCAAAGGCCCGGTCAATTAATTTTACCGCATCGTCGCCGGCTTCGCGCTGAATGCGCGAAGCAAACTGGCTGGCAATGTCAACCACGATCTTGTCGTTTAGCAGCATGAGCGCTTGTGGCGCCGTCGTCGTCACATATCTTCGTGCGCAAGTCTCGTTGTTGTCCGGCGCGTCGAACATTGCCAGCATGGGGTAACGCAAATTACGGCGCACGGCAATATACACGCTGCGGCGATTGCGCTCGGCCGCTGTGGCCGACACCGGCCAATTCTTGGCGCTCTTCTTCATCTCCTCCGGCAGTTCCGGGTAAATGCTCGCCCCGCCCTCGGCCGGGTTCAACTGCCCGCTAACGGCCAAGAGCGAATCGCGCAGAGCTTCGGCGTCCAGCCGGCGGCGCGAGAAATGCCAGAGGAGGCGGTTGTCGGGATCAATCGAATGCGGAATGTGGAATGCGGAATGTGGAATTGTCTGGGCATTTAATTCCGCATTCCGCATTCCGCATTCCGCATTCTGCCGATACGTTGCGGACAAAACAATCAGCCGGTGAATTGCCTTCAGGCTCCAGTTGTTCCGCACTAATTCCCGAGCCAGCCAGTCGAGCAGTTCCGGGTGCGTGGGCCGGTCGCCCTGGACGCCGAAGTCGCTGGGCGTGCCCACGACGCCGCGGCCGAAATGCGCTTGCCAGATGCGGTTCACGATCACGCGGGCGGTAAGCGGGTTCTCGGGGGCAGTGATCCAGGCAGCCAATCGAGCGCGCCGCCCAGTGCTATGAGTCGTGTTGGGCTTATCGGACCTTTCGTTGGGCCACTCCATAGCCACGCTCTTGGGAAACCCCGGCTGCACTTCCTCATCCGGTTTACGCCAGTCGCCGCGCTTGAGCAGGTGCGTCGGTGGCGCTTCGTGGCCCACGTCGGTGCAGGCCATGGCCAGCGGCGGCTCCGGCGGCTTTTCTTTTTCCAGCTCCGTCATCCGCTTCATCATGCCGTCCCACTGCTCCTTGACGGCGCCTTTCATCACCTTGCCTACGTCCTTGGTGCTGCGGCCGAAGACTTGCTTCTCCACCATCGCGCCGAGTTGCTTTTGCAACGGCGTGCGCTTCTCCATCGGGATATCAACAATGCTCGAATACTCGGAAACAAAGCGCTGCCGCTCCTTCTTCTCCGCCTTCTCGCGATACGGCTTCTCCAGCGCGTCAATCTTTTGCCGAAGCTCCGTCGTCTTCGCTTCCCATTGCTGAAGACGCTCTTCGTAATGCTGCCGTTCCTCGCGATTGAGGATCGGCTCATCCACCGGCCAAAACGCGGCGAAATGCGCCTGGAGGCGGTAGTAATCGCTCTGCAAGATCGGATCATATTTGTGGTCGTGGCACTTCGCACAGCCCACCGTCAGGCCGAGGAAGGTCGAAGCCGTGGTGTCGGTGATATCGTTGAGAATCTCCTGCCGGCGCTGTTCGCAATTGACGGCGTTGTACTCGTCGGGGAAATGCCGTAAGTACCCGGTCGCGATGAGCGCCTCGGCACTGCTGGGGAAAAGCTCGTCGCCGGCCAGTTGCTCCTGCACGAAGCGGTTGTACGGCTTATCGGCATTGAAGGAGCGAATGACGTAATCGCGGTAGCGCCAGGCGTTGGGCCGTGGATCATCGGCCTTGAAGCCATCGCTTTCCGCAAAGCGGACCAGGTCGAGCCAGAAAACCGCTTGCCGCTCGCCAAAGCGCGGCGACTCCAACAGGCGCTCGACCAACTTCTCATAGGCATTCGGGGCCGGGTCGTTGACGAAGGCATCGATCTCTTCCGGGTTTGGCGGCAGGCCGATGAGATCAAAATACACGCGACGAATCAAGGTTCGTCGATCTGCCGGTGGCGACGGAGTAAGATGATGTTTTTCCAACTCCGCCACGATGAAAGCATCAATGGGATTGCGAACTGTAGCTCGGTCGCGCACTGCCGGCGGTGTGGGCTTGCCCATCGGGCGGAAGGCCCAGTTGGCGGGCAAATCATCGGCCAATGCCGGCGCAGCAACGAACAGGGCTATCCAACAGAACCAGCGGAAACACATGGCCAATACCGTCGGAATAGGCAAGGAAACAAGGCGTGGTGCTACGGATAGCCTACCCGGAAAGAAAGGAGAGTCAAATGGAAAAGCCCCTGGCGACATTGCAACGCCGCCAGCGGCCATTCAACCAATCTGTTCCAACAATTCCTCCGGCAATGGCCGCGTGCCCTTGCACTTCGGATATTTGCTGCACCCCAGGAACGGCCCGCGGCTGCTGGTGCGCAGCTTCATGGGCGAGCCGCATTCGGGACAGGTTTCTTTTACCTCCACCTGGGGCACTTCTTTTTTGGGCGGCGGCGGTGGAATGATGTCCTTCAGCTGCTCGCGCAATTCGGCCGTGAGCGACTTGTAGCTCTTGCACTTGGGGTACGCGCTGCAAGCCAAGAACGGTCCCCTGGGGCCGCGCTTGATGATCATCGGCGCGTTGCATTTCTCGCAAAAGATCCCGGTCTCCTTCGGCTTCACCGGATTGCCTTCCGCATCCACATCGACCGCATTGCGGCACTTCGGGAAGGCGCTGCAGGCCAGGAACGGCCCGCGCCGGCCTTGGCGAATAACCATTGGCGAACCGCACTTCTCGCATTTGTGCTCGGTGGACTTGGCCGTCAGTTCCGGCTTGCCCTCAGCATTCAGGCGCATGGTCGTCTTGCATTCCGGATATCCGGAGCAGCCCAGGAACGGCCCACGCGGGCCGAAGCGCTGCACCATCGGCTTGCCGCAGTTCGGGCAGGTGATGTCGATTTGCAACTTCGGCACATTCTCTTCGCCTTCGCGCGGCTTGATGTAATCGCAGCCGGTGCCCTCCTTGTTCCAGCCCGAGCAGCCGACGAACATCTTTTTCGTCTTGCCCGAAAAGCGCTCCACCAGCGGCTTGCCGCATTTCGGGCACATTTCGCCGGTTTCCTTGGCGAGCTTCTTCGGCATCTCTTCCTGGACTTTTTCCAAGGTCTGCGAGAAGCCGCCCCAGAATTCATTCAGTACGTCGGTATGAACCACCTCATTCCGTTCAATCTGATCCAGCTCTTCCTCGAAGTGGCTCGTGAACTTCATGTCCATGATGTTGGGGAAATTCTGGATCAGCAAATCGGTTACGGTCTTTCCCAGGTCGGTGGCGTGGAAGCGGCGGTCGATCTGCTTCACGTACCCCACCTGTTGAATCTTGTAAATGATGGTCGCATACGTGCTGGGCCGCCCGATGCCTTCTTTTTCGAGCGCTTTCACGAGCGAGGCTTCGTTAAAGCGAGCGGGCGGCTTGGTGAAATGTTGGCTCGAAAATAGGTCGAGCTTGTGCAGCGGCTGCTGCTCTTTCAGCGCCGGCAGCGAAATATCGTCCTGCCTGGCCGACGGCATCACTCTGCGGTAGCCGTCGAACTTCTCGATGCGGCCCTGCGCTTTGAAAATGGCCGAGGTGCTGGCCGTCTTGGCTTCGACCTCGACGTTCGTCATCGCGTCAATGGCGGGGCTCATTTGGCTGGCCACGAAGCGGTTGTAAATGAGCGTGTAGAGCCGCAGCTGATCGTGATTCAAAAACGGCTGCACCCGTTGCGGCGTGTAAGCCAGATCAACCGGACGAACGGCCTCGTGGGCTTCCTGCGCCCCTTTACCAGACTTGAACACATTCGGCTGGGCCGGCAGGTATTTCTCGCCATAACTCGCCTGAATATGGCTCCGCACCATGCTCAAGGCGTCGTTCGATACGCGCGTGCTATCGGTACGCATGTAGGTGATGAGCGCAGCCGATCCTTCGGAGCCAAGTTCCACGCCTTCGTACAGCCGCTGGGCCGTGCGCATGGTGCGGTCAGTGGTGAAGTGCAGGCGGATGTTGGCCTGCTGCTGCAACGTGCTGGTGGTAAACGGCGGTGGCGCTTTCTCGGACTTGTCTTTCTGCTCGATCTTGGCCACCGACCAGGCAGCATCGTTGAGCGCGGCCACGAATTCGTCGATCTGCTGTTCGTTGCCGGCCTTGAATTCCTGGCCGTTCCACTTGCTGCACTCGGCCAGGAACGAGCCTTCCGCCGGCTTCGGAATCGCCGGCGCTTCCGGCGCGTTCTCTGCCTCTTCCGGCACTTGCGGAGTTGAGTCCAGTGCCAGCGTTGGCTGCTTCTCCCCCGGCTTCTTTTTGGCCAATATCTTCGTCTTGGCCGGGTCCGATTGGTACGGAATGTGCGCCCGCAATTCGTCCGGGCACAATAGCGCCGTCAGCTTCCAATACTCCTCGGTCTTGAACGCCTCAATTTCGCGTTCGCGCTCAACAATCAGCCGCACCGCGACGGACTGCACCCGGCCGGCGCTCAAGCCCCGCGTGATCTTCCGCTGCAACAGCTTGCTCAGCGGGAAGCCCACGATGCGGTCGAGGAAGCGCCTGGCTTCCTGGGCCTGCACACGGTTCATATCGATCTTGCCGGCGTGCGCCAGCGCATTGGCCACGGCCGACTTCGTAATTTCGTTGAACGTGATGCGGAACGTGCGCGCTTCCGGCAACTTCAGTTCATCCTGAATGTGCCAGGCGATCGACTCGCCTTCGCGGTCCGGGTCGGTGGCCAGGAACACACGGTTGGACGTGCGGGCCGCCTTGTTGATCTCATCGAGAATCTCCTTGGCCGACTTGCGCTTGCCGGTGTCCTTTCCTTTATTATCGCGTTCGATCAGCACATAATGCGGCATCCAGCCACGGGCAATGTTCAAGCCTTCGATCTCGTCGTATTGCTTGGCCACCTTGGCCAGTTCGCGCTCGTGCGGCTCCAATTCCTTCTTGGAAACGTATTTCCGGGCGGCTTTCAGCAAGTCGGCCTTGGTCTTGAACTCGCGCTTTACGAGCGGTTTCAGAGCTTCGGTCACGTCGGAAGGTGCGCCGCTGGTTCCCAGTTCTTTGAGACCCTTGTCGGTGAGTTCGAACCACGATTCTTTGCGCTTGGTCAAGTCACGCACGTGGCCGGAGCTGGCAATGACGCGGAAGCCCGAGCCGAGGTATTTGCCGATAGTCTTGGCTTTGGTCGGCGACTCGACCACGACCAGATCGTGCTTGCCACGGTGGCCGTTTTCCTCCGGCACGGTCTCGGTCGCGGCCTTTCGGCGTGTCCGGCCCGCCGGGGTGACCGCCGTGGATGCCGTCGCTTTCTTGCGGCCCTTCGTCTTGGCAGGGGCGATTTCAGGGGTGGTGGATTTCTTCCTTGGCACAATAAAACTCCGGTTGCTGCCGATTGACCTAAGCCCCGGCCCCTTCCCTAAAGGGAAGGGGAGAAAAGAGTTCCCCCCTTCCCATTAGGGAAGGGGGTCAGGGGGTTAGGTCATTGTTCATTGCTGTTGTTTTACTCGGTAAACCCGCTACAATCGGAAAGTTGAGAACATTCTGCCATACAGACTTATTAAACGATAGCAAAGCTAGTCAAGCCCTGCGGATGGCAAGGATTACGGCCCCGTCGCCGTAAAGTGAGGACTGCCAATGGCTTTCAACCCATTTCATGCGTTCCGAAAACATTCGAAAAAGATGTTCGCCGTGCTGGCAATCGTCTGCATGCTTACTTTTGTCATGTCCAGCGGCTTGGGCGGCAGAAGCGACTTTTTGACCAACCCGCCCGACTGGATTCCCTGGAGCGACCGCTACCCGGAAGCAGCCCGCATTGAGGGCCAGAAGATCACCACCAGGCAGATTCAGGACATCAAAACGCAGCGACAGATAGCAGACGCCTACATGCGGGCCGCAATGGTCACCGTGCACTCGAAGGTGACGGAGCGGGTTGCCAATCGCATGAAAGAGATGGATCCGAATACGGATGCCATCTTAACCCAGCAACTCGGACCTATGGTGCAAAGCAAGCAGGTGGTGAATTCCTACCTGAAGGCAGGAGCTCGCAGCACCTATGCAGCCTACAACGCGACATTTAGCCGTTTCACCGGCAACTTTGCGATTCCGCCGGCCACGATCGCCCGAATTCTGAGCCAGCAAATCGGCACGCTCAGCATGGAGATTGATCGGCTGCAAAAGAGCAAGCGCACCGACGATGCGGAACTCTTGACCGCTTTCCGAAAAGTCATGCTGCAAGACATAAACCAGGTAGCCCAGGGCCAGGAGGAATTGTACTTCGGCGGTTCGCTGCGCAGCGGCGACGACTTGGTGAATTTTCTGGTCTGGAGATGGGCGGCTGATAAGCGGGACATTCAGCTTTCGGATAAATCGCTGCGCAACCTGCTGGATGAAGAAACCCTGAATGAACTGTCGAAAGACGATTCGGCCCAAATTGAAAAGAACCTGCTCGACCGATTCCGCAATTTCAAGGCCGATAACTTGATGGAAGCGCTGAAGGACGAATTCCGCGTTCGCATCGCGGAGGCCGTTCTGCTCGGTCAGTCCAACATCCGCAACACGCCGGCCTATGTCACGCCATACGAATTCTGGACTTATTTCGACGACGTGCGCACCGCGATCCGCGTGGGCATGCTGCCAGTAAAGGTCGAAGATTATGAGAAAAAGGTAACTGCGCAGCCGAGCGAAGGCGAGTTGAAGGATCTATTCGACAAGTACAAGAAGGACGAGCCGGCCCCCATGAAAGAGACTCCCGGCTTCAAAGAGCCAAAGCGCGTGAAGTTAGAGTGGGTATCCGGCAAGGCCGATACCCCGTACTTCCGCAAGGCCGGCATCGAGGAGGGGAAAAAGGAAACGATGAATTCCGCGGTACGCGTGGCCGGCATTTCGCTGGCGCCGGCCGGCGGCATGCTGCCATCGCTCGGCGGTGTCATGTCGGTAACTTACCGCTTTGGCGAGTTGCCGGAATTTCGACTTCAACGGGAGTACGAAAAGTATCTTTCCAAAGACCGGGACTTGAAGTGGACGGATTCCGCATTGTTCTTCTTCGGCGTACACGACTACAGCGTGATCCAACCCCAGGTTATGGCCGCAACGGTGGCCGATGTGCTGGCGGGCCGGGGTTCGGGCGGCTCGATCCTTTCACCCGCCCTCACGCTTCAGGCCCAGAGCGTTGTGCAGGAGATTCGCGAGCGCATCCGAATGGGCTTGGCGCCGTTGGCCGCCGTCGGCGGCGGTCCGTTGGCTACGCTCGAGTACCCGGCTGCAACTCCGCCGAGTGTGCCGCTGGCCGCGTTGCGCGGGGAATTGATTGACCAGGTCAATACCGAACTCACCCGCGAGAAATTCGCCAAGGACATGAATGATTTCCGCGACGAACTCGAAAAACGCAGCAAAGACGTCAAGGACATCAAGAAAAAAGCTTCGAAGGAGGAGTTGGAAAAGTACATCGACGAGTTCGTGAAATCACATGAGTTGACAAAGGGCGCGAGCACCAAGTTGGACGATCAGTACGCGATGGTGAATGACCCCGGCCTCAAGCCGCTGCGCGAAAAGTACTTTGACAGCCCGCTTGTCGCCAAGAGCGATCCCACCGGGCTCGGGTTCGGCCGCGAATTCTTCATGGAAGCCAGCGGCCCGTTCCAACGGTCGTTTGGCCTTTTCCAGCCGACCTGGTTTCAATCGAGTGGACCGTCGCCGGGGCCATTTGGCGCGACCGACACGGCGTATTATCTCGCCTGGAAGACCGAGGAAGTGGACGCCAAGGTGCGCACCTGGGACAAGGCCCGCGACGACGTGGAAAAGGCCTGGCGCTGGACGCGCGCCCGCGACCTGGCCAGACAGGCGGCCGAGCAAATGCAAGACAAAGTGCGCGAAACCAAAGGCAACCTGGCCGCGCTCAAAGACTTCGCCGCCCAGAGCAAGGCGGACTTGCTGGAGCTCGGACCCATGGCCAAGGAGAACCTCCAACCGCAACTCAATCCGCTTCAGCCGCCACAGTATGGCCGCTACGAGATTCCGCTCGATAAAATCCATTACCCGTCGCCGAACATGGTTGATCAGTTGCTCGACCTGCGCACCAAAGACCTGGGCAGCACGATGGTGGTGAGCGACATGCCGAAAGCGATCTTCTACGTGACCACGCTCACCAGCCGCGATCACCCTACGCAGGAAGAGTTCCGGCAAGTCTATAGTCGATCATTTGGCAATGACGTGCTGCTTTCGGAATTGCAAAACACGCGCAAGTTCGACTTCCGCAAAGACCTGATGCAACAACTGCGTGCGGACGCCAAGGTGACGGTGGTGCCGGACGAACTGAAGCGGTTCAACGAACGCGGCACAGCGAATGAGGAGTGATCTTGGAACCCCGCAGCCTCGAAGACTCGGCTGCGGGCTTGGGAGAGAGGTTTTTCCTTCAAGCCCGCACGTTCGAAGATCCGCGTGCTTGGGGGAGATTTTTGTTTCAAGCCCGCACGCGAGTCTTCGAGCGTGCGGGATGTAAACGCATCCCACCTACTCGTTCTTCTCCCCCGAACTTTTCGGGTGTTGCTCGAAGAATTCAAATATCTTCGGCAGATTCTTGAACGCCACGTCGATGTGATTGCCGCCGGGCACTTCCACGTACTCGTAGGTCATCTTCAGTTCCTTCATCTTCTCCGCCCAGGGCCGCACCATCTCGACCTTCACGAGATTGTCTTTGTCGCCCTGCACGAGGATGATCGGTACCTGCTTGATCTTTTCGAGTTCCGAGGGCTTGGCGAAAATCGCTGGAGCAATGGGCGCGAGGGCCGCGAACAGGCCCGGGTTCTTGATGCCGATGTGGAAGGTGCCGCCCCCGCCCATGGAATGGCCCATCAGGAAGGTGCGGCTGGGGTCGATATTGTAATCCTTGCGCACGATGTCGAGCACGTTCATCACGTCTTTCTCGCTGAGTTCGTACAAATTCTCCGGCTCGGGCTTGCGGCCAAACGGCGGCTTGTTGCCGTACCAGCCCTGCGAGTTGTAGCCCATGGGGGCAGCCAGAATGTAGCCATATTTCTCCGCCAGGTCGGTGAACCCACGGTAACCCAGAATCTGCTGCGGATTGCTGTACAAGCCGTGGAGCGCGACGATGAGTGGCGTCTTCTTCGCCTTCTGGTATTTCGACGGAACAAAGAGGCCGTACTCCATCTCCTTGCCGGCTTCCTTGAACTCGTAAGTTCTCTTTTCGATGCGCGAAGCGGTGGATTTACCGGGTTCAATCTTGCGCTCTTCTTGCGCATAAATAGGCAACGCGAAGACAAAAAGGCCAACCAGGGAAAGTTTTCGCGCGCTCATAATCACACTCGAAGATGGAAGTTGGGAAGAAATTCCGCCGCCTGCCGCGGCTGGAACTATGATAGCGGCTGAAGCAATCTTGTCCCATAGCAACGGTTCTCCGGAGGTTCGATCATGGAAATCGGCGCTCGCAACAAGATCATGGGCGATGTCATTTCGATCAAGCGCGGCACGGTTATGTGCCAGGTGCGCGTGCGCGTCGCCCCCAACGTGGAGATGGAATCGGTCATGACGCTCGATTCTCTCGATGAGATGAAGCTGAAAATCGGCGACAAGGTGCGCGTAGCGGTGAAGGCGGTAAATGTGCTGCTGCTGAAGGAATAGGGTGCATGGTTCCCACACAACTATACGATACATTTGTACATTAGTCCAGCGAAAAGGCGCCGTGTTTCACAGTTTGCGCCCTATTTCATGGGCTTATTTACTGTTTTGGTGAAATCTGAAATGCGGCGCGGCCATTACCCGATCTATGCAATGCCGCCTGAACGCTCACCTTGCCCCGGCGGCGCGTGTCCTTGTAGCATGTGGAATAAGATTCCAATCTTCTGCCGAATCGGAATTGGCGACAAGATTGGATTCTTGTCCCACGTACAAAAGGACCGCCATTCATGTCGGAAAAGATCACCCCGCGCGCGCAAGATTATTCCCAATGGTATCTCGACATCGTGAAGCAGGCCCAGCTGGCCGACAATTCCGATGTCCGCGGCTGCATGGTCATCAAACCCGCCGGCTACGCGATTTGGGAAAAGATGCAGCGCGGGCTTGACGGGCTCTTCAAAGAGACCGGCCATGTCAACGCCTACTTCCCGCTCTTCATTCCCAAGAGCTTTTTCCAGCGCGAAGAGGAAATGGCCGAAGGCTTCGCCAAGGAATGTGCGGTGGTCACGCACCATCGGCTGCGCACGCGCGACGGCAAGATCGAAGTCGATCCCGAAGCCAAGCTGGAAGAAGAACTGATCATTCGCCCGACGTCGGAAACGATCATCTGGAACACGTACAAGAGTTGGATTCAAAGCTACCGCGATTTGCCGCTGCTCATCAACCAGTGGTGCAACGTGGTGCGCTGGGAGATGCGCACCCGGCTCTTCCTGCGCACGGCCGAGTTCCTGTGGCAAGAAGGCCACACCGCGCACGCCACGCAAGCCGAAGCCGAGGAAGAAACGCGCCGCATGGTCGACGTCTACCGTCGCTTTGCCGAAGAGTGGATGGCGATGCCGGTGCTCGTTGGTCCCAAGAGCGAAGGGCAGAAGTTCCCCGGCGCCATCTACACGCTGTGCATCGAAGCGATGATGCAAGACGGTAAGGCGCTCCAGGCCGGCACGAGCCACTTCTTGGGCCAAAACTTCGCCAAAGCGTTTAACGTGCAGTTCCAGAACCAGCAGGGCAAGCTCGAATTTGCCTGGGCCACGAGCTGGGGCGTTTCCACCCGATTGGTCGGCGGGTTGGTGATGACGCATTCCGACGATCAAGGGCTGGTCGTGCCGCCTCGGCTGGCGCCGATTCACGTCGTCATCTGCCCGATTGGCCGCAAGGATGAGGAAGTTGCCGCAACCATGGCGGCCGCTGAAAAGTTGGCGCAAGAACTGCGCGACCTGAAGCGCGATGCCTTCTGGGGCTATGAGCCGCTGATCGTGAAGATCGATACCGACGTTAAGAATTCGCCCGGCTTCCGCTTTAACGAATGGGAAATGCGCGGCGTGCCGGTGCGCGTGGAAATCGGCCCGAAGGATCTTCTGAACAAAGCCTGCGTATTGGCCCGCCGCGACCGCCCCGGCAAAGAGGGTAAGAAAGTCGGCGTGCCCGTGCACGAAGCCGCGACGACCGTCGAACACATCCTGCGCGATATTCAGCAGAACCTGTTCGACCGCGCGAAGGAGTACCGCGACAAATGGACCCGGCCGGTCGATACTTACGATCAATTCAAGGAAGAGATCGAAAAGCCCGGTTTCATCCTCGCGCACTGGGACGGCAGCCGGGAGACCGAAGACAAGATTCAGCAGGAGACGAAGGCGACCATCCGCTGCATTCCGTTCGACCGGCCCAAAGAGCCGGGCAAGTGCATGGTGACCGGCAAACCGTCCGAAGGGCGCGTGGTGTTTGCGCGGGCGTACTAGCCGCTCGCGGCTTCGCGCTCGCCCAGTCGATTGGGCGACGCCGCTTGTTTGCTTCCGAGCGCGAAGCCTCAAGCGGCGCGCCACGGCAGTTACAATCCTGTTACCCCGCCGCCATCCGTTCGTCGGTACAATAGGCCTTGCGTTCGCAGAATCATTTCCGCACACAGGAGGAAATCTCCCATGCGCCGTTGTCTCATGTCCGTCGTCGGCGTCGCCTTGCTGGCCGGCCTGACGTTGGGCGCCGATCCGCCGGCCCCGCCCAAGCCGCCAGAGCCGAAGGCGGCCCCGGTGGTCACGAAAATCTCCGGGCCCTACACGCACGACAATCTGAGCATCTTCCTGCTGCACGGAGCCGATACGATCTCCGGCCGCAAGTTCCTCACGCTCAACGAAGCCCTGGAACAAAAGAAGATCGTCGTTATTGAAACGTCCAATGTGAATACGCTGGCCGTGGAAAACACTTCCGATGACGTGGAAGTCTTCATCCAAACCGGCGACATCGTGAAGGGCGGCCGGCAAGATCGGCTCATGGCCTTCGACATGATCGTGCCGCCGAAGTCGGGGAAGATGCCGATTCCGTCGTTCTGTGTGGAATCCGGGCGCTGGAGCCAGCGCGGCCAGGAAAGCGCCGCCCAGTTTGGCGAGAATAGCCGGCAGGGCGGGAAGGATCTGAAGCTGGCCGCGAACGCACCCTCTGCAATTCCGGCAGGTGACGGGCAGGGGGGCGGCATTAGCACGGCAAGAATGGTACAGGGAGCGCAGCCCGGTAGCCAGCGCGAAGTCTGGAACAAGGTCAAAGAAGCGCAAATGAAGCTCGAAAAGAGCGTCGGCAAGCCAGTGGCGGGCAAGGCATCGCCGACGAGCTACCAATTGACGACCGAAGACAAAAACTTGCTCGAAAAGCTCGCCAAGTACGAAAAGGAACTGGCCGGCATCCTGAAAGACAAGTCCGATGTCATCGGCATCGCTTACACGATCAATGGCCAGATCGAAGGCGCTGAAGTCTTTGCGTGCGCCGAACTCTGCGCCAAGCAATGGCCGAAAATGCTGAAATCATGCGCGGTCGATGCCCTTGCCGATTTCGATGCGAAGAAGAAATTCGATGCACCCAAAGAAGCGCAGGTGAAGGCGTTCCTGAAAGACGCGACCGGCCCGGTAAAAGAAGTGGCGCAGGATAACACAGTACAGCTGAGCGCTGCCAGACAGGCTCCTCTGGCGCCGAATCCAGCGCCGAATAGCGCGGGCGGGCAACGGCAGGTATTGAATCCGTCGGCCCCACCGCAGCAAGCGGCTATTGCCGACCCGAAGCCCGCCGAGCCCATGAAGCCGGCCCCGGTAAGCATCCTGCAAAGCGATCAGCAGAAGACCCTGATGGTCGAATGCCGCGACAAGGATGCCAAGGGCGCGGTGATGCATCGCAGCTACATGCGCAAGGATGAGCCGAAGCCGCCGCCGCCGAAGCAACAGGCGCAACCGCCGAATCCGCACGATCTGCCGAG
The DNA here is from genome assembly GCA_035307785.1 of Gemmataceae bacterium. Lineage (GTDB taxonomy): Bacteria > Planctomycetota > Planctomycetia > Gemmatales > Gemmataceae > DATGHS01. The sequence continues at coordinate 10,000 of DATGHS010000321.1, read as the reverse complement.
ACAACAAGCGGATCCGCAACGGCCAAATCCGCCGCCGAATCCGAATGACCAGCAAAAGCAACAGCAGGAACCGCCGAAGCAACAAGAACGGCGTTGATTGATGTCAGAGCCGCGCACGGAGCGCAGCGCAGTAAGCGGCCATCACCGGCTGGCCGCTTACTGCGCTGCGCTCCGTGCGCGGCTCTGACTTTTTTCATAGACTCAACGAATAGTGATTGACCTCCGCACCACCAGCCTCCTCGTCGTTGATATGCAGCAGGGCTTCACCTCGCTCTGCCCGAAGGAACTTCCCGTGCCTGGCGGATTGGAAATCGTGGCGGCGGTCAACGCCCTTCTCGCCCTTCCCTTCGCCCGCATCGACGCCAGCCAGGACTGGCACCCGCCCGATCATTGCAGCTTTCTCGGCCAGCGCGACAATCTTTATCCCCCGCATTGCGTGATTGGAACGCCGGGGGCAGAATTCATCCCCGGTCTCCACACGCAGCGCTTCCAGGCCATCTGGCGCAAGGGTTTTCATAAAGATGCCGATGCCTACGCCATCACCACCCAGCACCCTGGCTTCCCCGCGCTGCTGCGCTTCACCGGCATCGACAACGTGGTCATCTGTGGCATCGCGACGAATATCTGCTGCTTCTTCGCCGCCCGCGATCTCAGGCAAGCAGGCTTCGCCGTCTGGCTCGCCGAAGACGCCAGTGCCGGCATCGACGTTCCTGCTGCGGGGCTGTATCAGGCGAAGGCGAAAGAAGAGGGATTGCGCCTGGGCATTCAGTATGTGCCGATGAAAGAGTTGCGCCCAATCTAACCGCCTGGCCGATGTTACGGAGTGTGGCGCGCGCAATCATCATCAATTTAATCTGCTGCTGGCGATTGGCCGATGGGGCGATTCGCAGTGTACGATCCGAAGGGTGGAAAGTCATTCAAAAATGCATTTGATTTCACGAAAAAGCGTTTCGTTTCAATGGGGGTGTCTTTCTTTCTGCGAAATGAAACGAAACGCTCCGCCCACCACCTGCCCAATAGGCTCTGGGGGCCCCGTTGCGGCAAAGCCAGCAACCCCAGAGATTCAGGTTACACCCGTTACGTTCTTCCCTTGAACTCCCCGTTGACCCAATTCTCCCCGCGCATTACACTGCAGCCCTCGTTTTGGCCCCTCGTTGCCAAGGAAGCTTTATCATGCGCCGAATTCTGTTCTCCGCGCTCGTAGTTGTCGCCCTGTGCAGCCTGGCGTTTAACGTGATCCTGGCCGGTTCGCGCACCACGCACGCGCCAAAGCTGCCGGCCGACCATGTGGCCCAGCCGCGCATTGGCATGGTGAATCTGGCGAAGCTGCTGAAGGAATACAAAGAGGGCAATGCCAAGGGCGCCGCCGTGATGGCGCGGCGCAAGGAAGTGCTCGACAAGGTCAGCGCCAAGCGCGTGAAGATCGCCACGCTCCAGGGCGAGCTGATCAAGTCCGACGACCAAAAAACCCGCTCGGCCCTTGAAGAGAAGATTCGCGACCTGACGCAAGTCGTGACCGACATGGAAAAAGACGCGACGCAAGAGCTCAAGGAAATGTCGGACCATGCCGTGGTGGAAAGCTACCACGACATCAAGAAGGTCATCGCGGAAATTGCCGACGCCAATAATCTCGATCTGGTTTGGAGCTATGTCGATGTGATCGATCCCAAGGATGAACAGAATGCCGACCTGCTCCGCGCCCGGCTCAACATCCCCGCCGCCACGCCACTCTACCACAAGCACGTGGATATCACCGATCAGGTGCTGAAGATGCTGAATGACGTGCCGGCCGAGGAGCATGCGTCGGGGAAGTAAGCCGGTGTATCTACGAGCCGGAAGCGTAAGCGACGGACAACTGTAATCCGTCGCTTACGCTTCCGGCTCGTTTCAATTTCCCATTGCCCGTGTTACCCCGCCCTGCCGATAATGCCCGAAGGCCCCAACCTTTTGTCCACCGGAGACTTCGGGCATGGCCGAGGCGCTCACCTGTGCTCATTGTCGAGCTATGATTGCAGCGTCGCCGCAGGCGACGTTGCCGGCGGTGTGCCCGCAATGCGGCAAGCCATACTTCACCTCCGAAGCGGGCGGCATCGGATTTGCCATAACGCCGACGCCAATGCCGGCCGCCATTCCGCCCACTCGGGAAGATGTGTCCGCACAGCCGACTCGGCCCAAGCAAGTGGCTGCAACCAATATTCACGCGCGGCCGCAGATCCCCGGCTTCGACGTGCTGGAAGAGCTAGGGCGTGGCGGCATGGGCGTTGTTTACAAGGCCCGGCAAGTCGGGCTCAATCGGCTCGTCGCCATCAAGATGATCCTCGGCGGCGAGCATGCCGGCGAGCAGGACCGCGAGCGCTTCCGCACCGAGGCCGAGGCCATCGCCCGCTTGCAGCACCCGAACATCGTGCAGATCTACGAAATCGGCGACCACCATGGCACGCCGTTTGTCGTATTGGAATTCTGCGACGACGGCAGCCTGAGCCACAAGCTTCGCGGCACCCCGCTGCCGGCCGCCGAGGCCGCCGAAATCATCGAAGCCCTCGCCAGCGGGATGCAACATGCGCATCAGCATGGCATTATCCATCGCGATCTAAAACCGGGTAACATCTTGCTGTCGCGGCTGGCACAGGTGAGTGGTGGAGTGGTGAGTGGTGAGTGGTCCGAAAAAGATACGCGTCCTACCACTCACCACTCACCACTCACCTTTCACCAACCGAAAATAACCGACTTTGGTCTCGCCAAGAAACTCGACGCCGCCGAGGGCCAAACGCGAACCGGGGCGATCATGGGCACGCCATCGTACATGTCGCCGGAGCAGGCGGCGGGGCGGAAGGACATCGGCCCGGCGGCCGACATCTATTCGCTGGGCGCGCTGCTATACGAGTGCCTCACGGGCCGGCCGCCGTTCCGGGCGCACAACGAGTTGGAGACGATCACACAAGTGTTGGAGCGGGCACCGTTGCCGCCTCACTTGCTCAATCCCAATGTTCCGCACGATTTGGAAACGATCTGCCTGAAGTGCCTGCAAAAGGACCCGGCCAAGCGCTATGCTTCGGCGGGCGAATTGGCGGACGATTTGCAGCGCTGGCGCAATGGCGAATCGATCCACGCCCGCAGTTTCAACCTTTTGGAAATGGTGGCCAGCAATCTGCGCCGCAGCCAATACGACGTGCAGTTTGCTGCCTGGGGTTCAATGCTGCTCGGCTTCGCGATGGTGCTGCTAGTGGGAACGGCTGCAACGTCGATGGTGTTGGCATTGGAATGGCATCACGAGGTCCAATGGATCTGGGGCATTCACGTGATCATGCTCGTGGTGATGAGCGTCATATTCTTCTTCAGCCGCAAGGAAGGGTTTTGGCCGACGACCACAGCTGAGCGCCAGCTTTGGGTCTTGCTCGGCGGCTTTGTCGGCACCTGTTTGATCCTGGGCGTGAGTGATTGGCTGCTGGCCACAGAGGCACGGCCGCATCATCCGCTGGCCATGTACCCGCGCTTCGCGGTGGTGAGCGGTTTTCTTTTTCTGGTGCTGGCAAGCAGTTACTGGGGCGAATGCTACATCTTTGGCGGCCTATTCTGGGCGTTGGCGGTGTTGATGTCGTTCTACCCGAAATGGTCGGCGGTGGAATTCGGCCTGTTGTGGACGGCCGCGTTGCTGGTCATTGGCCTGCACTTAAGGCGAATGAGCGAATTTGACAAGGTGACAAAGTGAAAATTCACTTTGTCACCCTCACCTGGTCACCCCGTCACCCGTACTTCTTATGGCATGCTGCCGAGGTCATCTTCATCGCCTTGATCTTGCCGCCGGATAGTTTTTCTCCTTCCGGATCGACATAGACGCGATTCGCAGGCTTCGGCCAGTTCGGGTCGTAGCCGATCACGTGCACGTTGAAGATGTAGCCCGTGTCGGAAGCGGCCTTGAACCAGTGCACATTATCTTTGTGATCCGAAATTGTCGACATCTCGCCGGGCTTGAACGTGGCGTCAATCGTTGGCGTGATGATGTAATGGTCCTTGTTGTCTTCCAGCCGGTCGTAATGCCGGCCGTGGAACTCGCCGCGCAGGATGATGAAGCCGGTGCACATGTTGTCGTGGCCGTGCGGCACGACTGAACGGCCCTTCTTCATGGCGAAGATTTGCTTACCGAACAGAAGCTTGGCCGGGGCGCCTTCGATCTTGCTGAAATCGATGCCCCAGTTCGCGGCTCCGTTATCGGGCAGGTTGTTCTTTTCGGCCAGCTTGTCGAGCTCCACGTGCTTCACGAGTTCCGCTAGATTCACCTTGCGGTATAGCTCTTCCATCTTCTTCTGGAATTCGAGGTCGGTGAGCTTGCGGCCCTTCAGGTCACGGGATAATTCGTTCAGGTCGGTGAGCCAGGCGCCGACCACCGGTTTCACTTCCTCGGCAAACAGCCGATGGTGAAACAGCGATTCGATCAGCCCGTAGGCGATGAACGAGCCAAGCAACGTACCCTGAAATTCGCGGCGAGTGGGGTGCGACATGGGAGAATCTCCGCGGAGGGAAGAACAAAGCGGTACAGTTCAATATAGGGACTGCAAATGGTAATTTGCCTTCGCCCTCGATAAGTTGTCGGCTGGGCGCGAAGGAATCCACGTCGACTCCATTCCCACGGCATCAACTCGACGTCATGTGCTTGATCGCCTCCCCGGACGTCGCAGGCCAAGCCCGAAGTCTCGGCACCGAGGTATTTGTCCGGAATCTTTGGCACATCGAACTTGGGAGGTTCAATTCTTATTCCCGGCATGGATGACGACTCAAATGGGATGGACAAAGGAACGGCCACAGCGATTCTCGCACGGCCAGCGCGCACGCCGGTAACGGAATAGCTGCCGTCGGCCTCAATCGCACTGGAGAACGCGCCGTTCTTGTCGTCAAAAAAGGTGATCGTGCCGCCGGGAAGCGGCTTCCCGTCGAATTTGACGGTACCAGAAACATTTCCCGTACGCGGCTTGCATCCGCCGGCGACCACGGCCAGCAGAAGCAAACCGCCTGATAACGTCCGGCACAAGACCTGAAGTTGACGTCGGCGGATCATACGAACTCCTTAAGGAGAAGAACAATGGTGCGGAACGCAACGTTACCAGTCGCTGCCAAGCACTTCTCCTCCGGACGGCGTGCAGGCATACCACCACGTGTTCGGGCTGATGCCAGGATTTACAGGGCGCACACTGCCGTCGCCCATGCCAGCCAGGATGCCGCCGGTGTGGCCGGTCGAAGCCCGCAACGGATCGCAATTGCCCAGGTAAGGGGTCGGTTGAAGTTGAAATACCGAAGCCGGACCGATGGCCGTGGCGCCGCCGGGCGCCGCCGCGAAAAATGAAATCTCAAATCCCGGATAGTAAGGCTTCGGTGGTGGATTCATAGGCGGGGGCAAAGGAGGACTCGACAGAGCCCCGTACGCCCAGAAATTCCCGCCAATGGGCCAGGTCTTGTTCGTGCACTGGGCGTATTTCTCGGTCATGATGATCGTGTTCGACGTGCCATCGCTGAACGTCGCGGGGATACGAGCATCGCCTTGCGGATCAAAGGAACCACTTGGCATCGGCGGGTTGCTGAAAGTAATGCCGGGCTTGCAGAAGATCAAAGCGTTGAACGCGTAGGAACAAGCCCCCATTGTGAAGTTAGGACTGGGGGGATACGGGAGTTGACCGATTGGCGGGGCGCTAGGATCCGAGGGACAAATATAAGTCTTGACCGGCATCGAATAAACACCATTATTCCCCGGGTAATACATGTTATTGGCGAATGAACTCTTGTAGAGATTATCCTGCTCGATGAATGGCAAAAGGTGGAACAGGCCTATTCCATAGGCGCTGTTGGGTCCACCGGTCGTGCCAGGGTAATAGCCCAAGCCCGGCGGCAGCCTGCCATTCGTGTCGTTGGCATTGTGGCAAGCAAGGGCAAGTTGTTTCAAATTGTTGCTGCACTTGGCGCGAGCGGCTGCTTCGCGCACCTTTTGCACGGCCGGCAAGAGCAGGCCAATCAGGATCGCGATAATCGCGATCACAACCAGTAATTCAATGAGCGTAAACGCGCGGCGAGCCAACGTGCGTTCGAACATGATGCGAGCCCTCTAAGTGAAGACTGCGTGACCCCGTCGCAAGCAGGAAGCGGAAGTACGGAAAAGAAAATGAAGATCAACGGCGAGTATAACAGTTTCAATGTGCCGGTCAAACAAATACTCAAAAAATTCGCACTTTCTCGGTCCGCGACGAAACATGCCTAAAACAGCTCGCCACGCCGGGCTTCGCCGCAATACATGCACTTGGTGTGCTTGGCGCTCATCGGTTTGCCGCAGGCATGACAGGTGCTCACATCCTTCTCCGCGACCTTGCTGGCGGCCGCAGTGCTCAGACGATCGAGAAAATCCTGTTCCAATTTCTTGTCGCCGGTCAACAGCATGTCTTTCAGCACGCCGATGATGAGCGCTTGCCGATCCAGGCGCGACTGCAGTTGCTTGATGAGCGTCTTCAGCTCCAACATGGCAGCATTGCTTTGCGAGTACCTTTTCTCAAGCTCTTCAGGGTCCATGGTGCGCCTCTCATTATTCGTGGGGCACGTTTTCAACGAACCTCACAGTTTTGCCGTTACAGTTCCAGCCTCGCCGCCTTTTCCTTTTCTGTACAATGTTTCAGACAACGAAAAAGGCTCTGTCTGGCGAACTGGTTGGCTTTTCGCCGTGAATGTGGTGAAATAACAGCATGGAACTGCTTACCCGTGCATTTCGGAACGCTCGCCGGGTGCTCAGCCCCAACGGTTGGTTCACGCTGGCGGTGATGCTGGCTGTGTTCACCGTCGAGGCCGTGGGACGGCACACTACGAGCGATCTGCACGACGCGCTGCTCATGATTTTGCTTGGCTTGCTGGCCAGCTTCGTGGTGTATCGGCATCGCGTTTCCCCGCTGGCTTGGGCATCCCGCCTGGCGCAACTCGGCAACAGGCTCTACAGCTGGGCGCACAGCTGGACGTTTGAGATTGGCATCGACCTGCGCGGCAAACCGCGCATCAAGCGCGGCTACCCGCCCGCCATTCTTACCCTTGGCGCGTTGTTGATCGTCTGGGGCAGCCTGCTTTTGCTCTTCGGTGCCGAGGCGCCCGAAGGCCTGCGCGCGTACGGCGTGGCCTATTGTTACACCGGCTACCTGGTGCTGATAACGCTCCTCTGGACGCTTCTGCTGGGCGGCATCCTGCTCGCGTTTTTCATCCCAATGGCGATGATTCACGATGCGTTTGTTACCAGTTTTCAAGGCGTCGGTCGCCGGCCCCGTCAGCCGGAGATGCTCGCTGTTTTGATTTTCTTCGGCGCTTGCATGCTGCTTGGCTGGCTCTGCCCCGTGTGGGTTTCGCTCGCTCTGTGTGCCGTGGCCTTAACGGTAAATATCTTCACGACGACCTTGCCAGCGAATCACGAAGTGCAGTTCATCTGGCGGCCGCGGCAAAGCATCCAGGTGCGCGCCATGCCGTGGATGCACTGGATCGTCTGCGAATTTACGCTCATCACCATGGCCGTGTTCGACTTGGTGCTCACGGCTTGTGGATCGCGCATTCTCACCGGCGATTCGATCAGCCGTTCGGCGATGCCGGCTACCGCGATGCTGGGAACCGTGCTTGCCTGGATGGCGCCCGGTCTGCTCGCAGCGATGGTATGGCAATCGGTGATGGGCCGCTGGCGCGACCCGGCCCGCCGCTGCAAGCCGATCGCTCACGTGAGTGGCCCGCTGCTAACACCGGCCATCATGAAAAACGTGCAGAAACTCTTCCACGAGCGCAACTGGCGCGTGGAAATTGCACCGGCCAAGGCAGATCCTTGTGCCGTGCCCGTTGAACTCGTGGAGGCAAACCGGTCGCAAGCGCGCGAGCTCGACCCGGGCTGGCCATTGAAGGTGAGCCTCGACGACCTTGCCGAACCGAGTGTCCTGGAACGCTTAATGCGTCGTGGCGAAATTCAGTTGCGCCGGCGGATCGTTGCGGCACTCGAGAAAATGTTTAAGTGGGTCGCTCGCCGCGACTTCAACAACGGCCACGGCTTCTGGGTGGCCCCGCATTTCTGGTTCATTCTTGGCCTGAGCCGCGACGCGCAGGAAGAAGAAGTGGACCTGGCGGAATGCACGCTGCTCTCCGGGACCGTGGGGCCGGCCTATTACCGCATGATGCCGCGGCTGGCCCGGCATCACCTTTTTGAGATGCTCCGCGCGTTGCACGTCGATCTGATCTTCGTGGAAGACGGCGTGAGCTTCCGTCGCTTTACGCGCGTACTGCGGCGTCTATTTGAAGTCTTCGACAAGCACGAAGGCAAGAAGCCGGCCGAAGACGTGCACTTCGTGGGGCTGCCGGGCACCCGCGTTATGATTCACGAATTTCAACTGGATGAGCCGTTCAAATCGGAAACGTACCCGGAGCCGAAGTACGACTTCCTGGGCCGGGCTCGTATTCTTCACGTGTTCCGCGACCGCAACGAGCAGGAAGAACTCATTGAGCCCCCATTTGACTTCAGCCGCACACCCGCGCCGGCGGCAAGCGGGTGAACTATTTCATTCGTAGATCGGGCAAAATGTATTAAACGCCGCCTCGCAAAATACACCGGGATCGTTGAAGCGGCGATTGCAATTGAGCGCGCTGATGGCAGCCATCTCCTCGTCCGAAAGCTCAAAATCAAACAGCGCCAAGTTCTCGGCTAGCCGCTCCGGCCGGCTTGTTTTGACCACCACCGATGTGCCACGCTGCACGGCCCAGCGCAAGACGATCTGGGCCGGTGTTTTGCGCTGACGCTCGGCTGCGGCGCGCACCACCGGCTGCTCCAACACCGACTCGCCGGGACTGGCCATCCTAAGCGACAAATACGAAAGCGCCCCTAGCGGCGAGAACCCAGTTACTGCGATGCCATTTTCCCGGCAGAAGCGAACGAGTTTCTCCTGCGTGAGATATGGGTGCAATTCGACCTGAAGCACTGCCGGCGCGATGTGCGCATGCGACAGCAGGTCGCGAAGCATGGCGGTGCCGTAGTTGCAGACGCCGATGTTGCGGACTAAGCCGGCTCGTACCAAGTCCTCCATGGCCGCCCAGGTTTCGTGCAACGGCACCTTGGCAAACTGAATGCGCGGTAAATTTGCCATCGGATCGTAATACCACTCCGGCGGGTAGCGCACGTCGAATGGAACAAATTCCTGCGCAATCGGGAAATGGATCAAATAGAGATCGAGATAATCGACTTGCAGTTCGCGCAGGCTGCGCTCCGCGGCCTGGCGCACGTGCTCGCGAGCATGATAGGTATTCCACAGCTTGGAAGTGATCCACAAATCCTTTCTTGCGCAAACATCTATCGTCAGTGCTGCGCGAATCCCTTGGCCCACTTCACTCTCATTACCGTAGTCGCAAGCGCAATCGAAGTGCCGGTAGCCGGCGCGGATGGCTTGATGCACCAACTCCGCCGCTGTCGGCTTGGCAACCTTCCAAAGGCCATGCCCCACGACTGGCATCGCATCGCCGCCAGCCAGACTCAGAGACGGAATCATGGCGAAGATCTCCAAATGCGCGGTTTACCGACGAAGCCGCAAGCGAGCGGAACTCATTTATTTTTTCGCCCGATCCGCTCCGTCAAAGACTGAATCGCTTCGGTGTAAATTCCGAGCAGCTTGTCCCGTGCCGCATCGCTACTGAACCGGCCACGCCCGCGAATATCGTCGCGGCTTTCTTCCAATTGCTTGAGTAAGGCGCGACCCGTTTCCGCATCGAATAGGCGCTGCCCGGCCATTTCGACGTAAACCGGGGATGAATGTGCGAACAACTGCTGGTCGAGTTCATTCTTGTTGTCGGTTTCGATGCGCACCGCCAGCCAGCACGGGCTATCTACCGGCATCTCCCGGTCGATTCGAGCCTCGAAATGATCTACTTTCTTTTGCACGGCTTCCGTGGCAATCACTTTGCCATTTTGTACGAGCTGCAATTTCTGAAAGTCCTGCCGGCCGATGCCGCTGGCGACGAT
>DATGHS010000320.1:0-10469 GCA_035307785.1 Gemmataceae bacterium | reverse complement strand
GCCGATCAGCAACACGCTCTTGCCGGCATAGTGGTCACGCCGCGCCCCCATGATATCGTCGAGCCAGTAGGAGATGTGGGACTCGGCTCCCTGTTCTCCTATTGCCGGGATGCCGCCGTTGCCCAGCCAGCGATGCTGGCCATACGTGCCGGTGCAATCGAGGACAATGTCCGCTTCTTCGATGCGCTCGCTTTGACCTTTGCGAACGAGCAAACGAAAAGGATATTGCGCGCGCCGCGCATCGCTGGCATAATCGCTCTTGAGCAAACCGGAGCGGGCCACGGAAAGCACCGCCGTTTCCGTCTGCAAGCATTCGCGCAGCAATTCGCTCTTCGCCAGGGGTTCGAGACAGGCGGACCAGTAGTCGCGGCCGGTAATGCACTCCGTCTCGACGGGAAGATTAGACGAAGATATGAGCGATCGACCCAACGGCGTGATGTTCATGCCAAACGGGCTGAACAACCGCACGTGGCCCCAATGGCGAATATGCTCGCCAATCTGGCCGCGCTCGAAGATAACGACGGGGAAGCCAAGTTTGCGCGCGTAGATAGCCGCCTCCAGGCCGATGGGCCCGGCGCCGAGGATCGCGATGCGGCGAGTTTCTGGCTTGGGCATCCTGCTTTCCCTTCAAGCCCGCAGGCGAGTCTTCGAGCCTGCGGAACCTGAACGACCTACCCCAACAGCTTGTGCAAATGCAAATGAAACGGCCCCAGCTTGCCGCCGTAATTGCCGGCCGTGATCTTCAGCACGCCGCGCCGGCATGCCGCCGGGATTCCGGCTTTCATTGCCGCTTCAACCGCTGGCAAATCGATGCCGTCGATCACGATCTCGTACACGGCATTGGCGCCTTCCGGGAGTTCGCTCTTCACCTGGCTGCGCAGCGTGGGGCAATAGGCGTCGTTGGTGCTGGCCTTTAGCTTCTTGTACCGGCTGCCGACCTTGCTGCCGCTGCGCACGATGCCGCCGGGGAACGGCAGGATTACGCCGGGCACTTTGCGAATGGCTGCGACTGCCGCTTCGGCCGCTTGCAGTGCTGCGCCGGCATTTTCGCCAATAATCAAGAAGTTTCCACCCGCCACACCCTTTACGGTGCCGAACTCGTCTTCGCACACGAACTCACCGTCCATCACCGGCACACGCCAGAAGCGACGGCCTTCCAGCTTTTTGCTGATTTGCCAGCCATCGCCGAAGAAGCGCAGCTGCCCGCCGATGCGAATGTTCTTGTCCTTCACCAACGGCAGGCCGTTGTAGCAGGCGGTGGTGGCGCAGGTCAACACGCATTGAGCGACTCGATTCACAGCCGCTTTCTGCAGCGCATCGCGGCTGAATCCGAAGAACAGCACGCTGAGCCCCGGCCGGCCATCCGGAGTCTCGTCCATCGTTAGCTCGCGTTCGATGCCGGCTTCCGCATCGCAACCAATGACCGATGCGGCGTACCCCGTTGCCGTCTGCGCTGCGGTCTGCGCCCATGCCGCGGTGTCGGCCGTAATCAGCAGCCGCACCGCGCTCATGGCAAATGCTTCGGCAAACGTGTCTTCAATTTCGACGTGTCCGATTTTCAATTCCCAGCTCCGTCACAATGCGATGATCTCCACCGTATAATGTTGTTGTGAATTTAGGAAGATGAGGGCCGAATTTCATGCCCGGTCTGATGCCGTTTCTGCGCGAGCTACTGGAAGAAGGCGCCGTGACGCTGCGAGCTCCGCCGACGCCGGATCCAGCGGAAGGCCGCGAAGCACGCGAATGGCTCGCGGAGGTTTACGCCGAGTACCGTCTGGATGTCGCGGGGCCGCTCCTGGAATTCGTGCCGGAGCATGCGCAGGCGGCCGCGGAATTTCTCTGGCAAGTATGCTGGTGCCTGGTGCGCCGCGATCTCGAGGCTGAGCTGATTGAAGCGCATCTGAAATTCCCATTGCGACCCAACACGCCCGCCCAACACCTGTCGGTCGATCTTCTCTTCCGTTTTATGCCGCAGCTTCATCGCCGTTCGCGCGCTCTCTCCAAAGACGACATTCTCACGCAGCGGCTGGAACAAATCTTGAGCCAGTGGCCGCTCTCGGGCGTCTTATCGGATATTACCATTCCCCCTGCCACCGACCTGGAATTCGGCGGCCACCAGGGGTTGCAGTTGCTATACGCCGAACGCTTCCGCCGTCACCCGCGGCCGGAATGGCAGCCGCCGGGGCGAACCGGCGAGTATGTGGAGCTGGTCTGTCAGGAAAATGGGGAGAAAGCCCAGGGACTGCCGTCCCTGGGCTTTAAGCAACAGAGTTGACACCACTGAGGCACCGCCGTGACCGAAATCGTCCATCGCCTCCGCACTGAAGTCATCGACGAACTGAAGCGCCGCTTCGTGGGCCGCGATGAAGTGATCGACCTGATCGCATTGGCCGTGGTGGCCGGTGAACATCTGTACTTGCTGGGCCCGCCGGGCACCGCGAAATCGGCCTTGATTCGCCAGTTTGCCTCCGCATTGCAAGGGCGCTTTTTTGAATATCTGCTCACACGTTTTTCGGAGCCGAACGAGTTATTTGGCCCCATCGACCTGGTGAAGTTGCGGGAAGGAACCGTGGCCACGGTGACCACCGGCATGCTGCCCGAAGCGGAATTTGCTTTTCTCGATGAAATCTTCAATGCCAATAGCGCCATCCTGAACCACTTGCTGGAAGTGCTCAACGAGCGCGTGTTCCGCCGTGGCGCCGAACGGCACAAGCTGCCGTTACTTTCGATGTTCTCGGCCTCCAATCATCTGCCGGAGGACGAGGCGTTGAAAGCGCTCTTCGACCGCTTCCTGCTCCGTTGCCACGTCGATCAATTGCCGCGCGAACTGATGCCGCAGCTGCTGGCGGCTGGCTGGGCGCTGGAGCGACCCGCACCGTTATTGGCCTCAATTACTTCGGATGAATTGCGCGAGCTTTCCAACCAGGTTCATCAGGTGGAATTGAAGAACATTACCGAACGCTACAACGATCTGGTGTTTCGCATTCGCGATCTCGGCGTGGCATTGACTGACCGGCGCGCCGTGAAAGTGCAAAAGCTGCTGGCGGGCTCGGCTCTATTGTGCGGGCGCATGGCGGTCAACGGCTCCGATTTCTGGGTGCTGCGTTATGTCTGGGATCGCGAGGAACAGATTGCCCCGTTAGCGGCACTGGTCAACGGCGTACTGAAGGAGCAACCCGAAGTGCGGGAAAAAGACGCCCACCCGCTTTCGGCTATTCCCGAACGCGTTGACGGCGAGGAATTGGCTCGACAACTGGAAACGCTGGAAAAAGAACTAAGCGCCAGCAGTCGCAGTCTTGCCGCTTTGGCGCGCTTGCGGGAACAGGCTGCGGAAATCGCCGACCGCTCGGCCTGGGTGGCCGACGTGAATGCGCGCAAGCATTTGCTCGAACGCGCGAATAAGCTTCTGCAAAAGATTGGAACGTAAAAGCCTCCCCTCTCCCCTTGGGGGAGAGGGGACGGGGGTGAGGGGTGAGACACTGGCTACTGGCGGCCACTCGCCCCCCTCAGCCCAACTCTCTCCCCTTGGGGGAGAGGGAGAAAAGGACACCATGCATTCACCCTTCGATCGAGTCTCTGCCGCCTGGCTGCCGCAACTTCACTTGAAGTTCCTGGCCGGTGCGCGGTGCCGAACGGATGTCTCGGTCATCCTTTCCGGCGAGCGCGCCTGGGTGGCCTGGCCGGCTGGAAACGAGGAGGTTTGGCAAGCGCTACTGCCTGCGCCGGATTGCGAATTCTATGAAGAGCGGGACGGGCTGTGGTTTGAACTTGGTCACCGCTTGCCGACTTCCGGCTTTCCGCCCCGAGGCGAAGCAAAAAAACTGGACGCGATTCTTTACCCGGCGCCGGCGCGAGCGGAGTTGCCTCCGACGCGCACGATAGCGCCGGTTGGTTTGCAGTTGGTTCCGGCCGAGGAGTGTCGACCCACGGCCGCGCTGCGTTGCAATATCGACGACTTGCAAACCTGGGCCGAGCAGGCGACGACAAAGCAGTTGACCGATTGCCAGGCCGCATGTTGTGAAAACAAGGTAATTCTGCGCGGGCCGCGCTTACCGGCCGTACTGGAGGCAGAGCGGTTTTGGGGCAGCCGAGTCTGGATTCCGCTCGGCCTTTGCCCGGAGCCGAACTTGCCGGAGACCGCACTGCGAGCCGCGGCCGAAGTGTCGCTCGGCGAGATTCTGCTGCTCACACGACAAGGCGCGGAAGCGATTCCCGAAGATGCCTTTGCGCCGGTGACCAGAGCGGGATTGCGATTGAGCCGCTTGCGAGGTAGCCGCAGGCCTTAGCCTGCGGCCGCCTCCACAGGCTAAAGCCTGCGGCTACGGTCTACTTCGGACCACTCAACCGCAAGCGGCGATCGGTATTTGAGAGATACCATGTCTGACGAAGCCCTGCGTTACCTGGCTACGCCGTCCGGCTATTCCCGGCACTTCGGCGGGCTGCACTGGTCGAAGAGCGGCGACGAGTTGCAGACCAGCTCCGGTCAACTTTTCATCTTCACGCGCCAGTTAAGCCTGTTTTTCGAGGGTTACTTGTCGGTTTCGCCGCCGCTCCACATGGCGCACATGCTGCACTTGCTGCACCTGCTCGGCCTGGGGCCGCTGCAGGATTCACCGGAAGGCGCGAGCGAATTGCGGCGGGCCTTTTGGAAGGCCGGTAAGCCGCTGCGCAATGCCGGCGTGCTTTGTGCCGTGCTGTGCGGCGAATTCCCGCACAGCTCGATTTCGGTCACGCTGGACGATTTGCGCGCCATGCTGGAACGCGGTGGCCCGGGCCTTGCCGACCGCCAGGCGAACACGCGCATCGAGACTCCGCCGCTGGAGTTCGCCGAATTCCAGGCGCGGTTTTTGGACGCACTCGCTAAATTCACGCCCGAAGAACTGGAACATTGGCTGACCTTCGGTTGCGGGCCGGACGACACTGGCAAAAAGTTGGCGGAGGAGATCGCAGCTCGCCCGCCGTCACTCCTGGAAGTAATGGAAGCTGCCAGCCGCGACCGCGAGCGGCTCACGGGAGCGCTGGCGCTGGTGTCTTCGCTTTCGGGCGCGCTCTCACTGCCGCCTCGGCGGCTCGATCAGCATGAGCTTCCCGTCGGCGGTTACGCCGATGTCACTACTCGCGGCTCGCCCGAGCGCTTGCTGCCCAGCCAGTATGCGCTCGACGGCGTCGAATTTGTGCGCCGCTTTGCCGAGAATGAATTGCTCTACTTCCGACGCGAGGAACCGAATAATCCCGCGCGCGAAGAACTCATCATCGTGGTCGATCAGGGCGTGCGCACCTGGGGCGGCGTGCGCCTCGCGTTGACCGGAGCGGTCATGGCCTTCGCCAAGCTGGCGGCTCGGAAAAAGATCACGTTCCGTTTAGCCACGACGGGCAACGGGGGCAAACCGATTGACCCGATTGAACTCGGCGCCGCTAAAGTCGGCGACCTGCTCGAAGCCAGCGACCTGTCGCCGCACCCAGCGATGGCCCTGGAAAAAATGCTGGCGAGTGAGAGCGAACCGGCCCGCGACATCGTTCTGCTCACTCATCCACGAAGCCTGAACGAGGAAGAAGTGGCCGCGGCCACACGGCTGCACCAACCGAATGACCGGCTCTTTACTGTCAGCGTGGATTCCGAGGGCGTGGGTCAACTGGCGCAATTGCGCCAGGGCGTGCCGCTGCCGATTTCGCGCTTCCGAGTCGATCTCGTCGAAGCGCTGAAGCCGGCACGGTCGATTCAGCCCCGGGCGCGCGCACCGTTGCAATCTCCGGGTATGTGGACCGGGGCCGTGGAACCGATTCCGTTCCCATTCTGGTTCGGGCCGGTCGGCCGCGTGCAGCACATCGCCTTGGACGCGCGCAACGAATGGCTATTGGCGACGGGCCCGCACGGTTTGCTGCATGCGCTGAAACTCGACGGCAGCCAGATGGAAGTATGGCCGCGCGGCTACATGGCCAATCAGGTGCTGCAACGGATCGATGCGGTGCTTGGCGTGGCCGACGGTTTCGTAGTGGCCGGCCGCATGCCCTTGGCCGCGGCGAATAGCGCCGAACAATTCGTGGCCTTTCACTATCGCTTTGCGGAGCGAACGGTGAAAGTATACCAGTTGGGGTTGTGCCAGGGCGTGCCGCCGGCCTGGTTCTATTTCCCCACCTTGCACAGCATTGCAGTGGGCAATGCTTCCAATGTGCGGGCCGTCGACTTGGAGACCGCAGGCCAGTTTCCGTTCTCCGGTTACCGCCCCGAATTGGTCACTCGCGCTCGAGCCGCGTGCAGCATGGTAGATGGAATTCACCGCCCAACTGCGGAGACGCCGGTGGTGCGAGCCGGTATCCAGCCGCAGCTGGAATACAAGTTCCACAGCGAAACCGGCGCGTTCGAGTTGCGCACGGCCGATACGCCGTGGCCCGCGGCCATTCCCCAGTCCGACGGCAAGCCGCTGCTGGCCGGCGCGATCTTGCGCGACGTGCAATGTGCCGGCTCGACGCTGGCGATCTCGGCATCGCTGCGCACTGCGCCGCACACGCAGGTGTTTGTTTTCCGCGGTCCGACCTGCACGCCCGTCGCCACGCTGCCGATCTTCCGCGATCTGAACATGCGACTCTCCAACGATGGCCATTTCATTGCGGTGCCCACGAATTCCAATGAGGTGACGGTGTATTCGACTTCCGGTGGACAACCGCCGGTGATCGTACTGCCGCCGGGACGGATTCACAGCAGATTGGACGTGGCATTGGGTGATCAAAGCTTGTTGGTCTCCGTCGGAAAGACACAACACTTGTTCCGCTGGGATCGCGGACTTCTGGTGCATCGCTTTGCCAAAAATCCAGGCTGGAACTTGAGCGATCCAACCGCTGCCGCGACCACTCGTGTTCAATCGACTTGCTATGATCCAGCGCGGTTTCAGGTGGTCGTGCACGAGAATCTGCGTTTGTTGGTGGACGCGTATGGCAACCTGATTTTCCAAAACGCGCGGAGTGAGACGCTCCTAGCAGCACTCACCGTGCGCAAAGGCCGCGCCGCCGGCTGGCTCTGGGACGGCACCCGCTGGGGCGACGCGACCATCCACGGCCCCGAATCGCCGAACGCGGCGGAGCGAATCGGCAAGGCACTCAGGGATGGATAACGAAGGCCGCTTGCGGCGACCGTTCTTCTCCCTCTCCCCTCGGGGGAGAGGGCCGGGGTGAGGGGGCGAAATGCCCGCATCCTTCTCATCCCCATCCCGTCTTCCCCCAAAGGGGAGAGGGGTGCTACATCTGGAGTCTCTCAAATGCAGATTCCCTTCCAACTTGTTCGCCGCGCGGAAAGCGAGCCTGCGACGGCGCTGCTGTTGCTATCGCACGACGCGAACCAACTGCTGCGCCTTTGCGCTCAACTCGCCGCCGACCCGCTGCCACGCATTTGCGTCACCGCCGACGGCTATCTGCTCCTGCTCGACGAACCCACCGACCGGCCGTGGCCCGAGTGCCTTCGTTTGCGGCGGCTGGCCGACCACCTGCTCGTGCCCGTGAACGCCGACCTGTGGCCGCAACTGCACTCGACCGAAGCCGCGGCCCTCACCCGCAAGCGCGGTCTCGTCTTCTTACCCGGGGAGCGGGTACTCGAGTTCACGCCCGACTTCCCCATTGAAACCGCCGAGATTCTTTACGTCGGAAGGGTCCAGCGCGAACCGTGGCAAGCGCTGCCACAACGCCGGATCATTGCCGAACAGCTGCGCTCCATCACACTCGAACTGCCGCCGCAGCCGCCGGAAATGATTGTTGAAGAGGGCGGTGAGGGGATTGGCACCGAGGATCCACGGCCGCAGGATTCGAGCCTCACCGACAAGATTGCCGGGCACACGCAATTCGGCCTGGGGCAGACCTTGCGAAAACTGGGTGAAGCGCTGAACTGGCAAGGCCTGAAGAAGATGGGCGAACGCTGGATGGAATCGGCCATGGAGGCGGTGCCACGTTTGAGCGAAAAAGTGCTCGGCAGCCAGGAAGCCGCCTTGCGCGAACTGCTCCGCCGCTTCCGCGAGGGCGACGTGGATGGGGCGTTGAAGCGAGCCTTGCCGCTGGGCGAGTCCGGCGGCCGGGGCAAGGCCGCGCAAGACGCTGTTTTGCCCACGCACAATTTGGGCTACTCGCTTGGTAATATCCTGGGTGGCGGCGGCGGGACCGCCAGCGTCTGGTACGGTGGCCTCGACATTCAGCGTGAATTGTTCCGCGAGTATCGCAAAGCGGCCGAGGAAGCGGCCGCCCGCGGCGATTGGAAGCGGGCCGCATTCATCTACGGGAAGCTGCTGTCCGACTGGCGCGAAGCGGCCGGCGTGCTGTCGCGCGGCGGTTTGCACCATGACGCCGCCATTCTCTATCGCGACAAGCTGAACGACCCCCTTCGTGCGGCCGTCAGCTTCGAATCCGGCGGCGAATTCGACGAAGCGCTCAAGATTTACGAGCGGCTGCGCGAGCATGAAAAAGCCGGCGACCTGCTCCGCCGCCTGGGTGACGAGGAAGCCGCCATCGAGCGCTACGTGAAAGCGGCCGATGTGCTTGTCGAACGCGGCAAGGGGCCGCTCGCCGCCGGTGAATTCATTCTCCGCAAGACCAGCCGCGTGGACCTGGCCGAGACCTACTTCGCATCCGGCTGGAGCCTGCGCTACCGCTCGCTGGAACTCGGCAACGCCGTGCCCTGTGCCGTGCGCCTGGCCGGCATTTATTCCGACCGCGAAGACCACGACGCCTTTTTCACGCTGTTGCACGAAGGTGAGGACTTTTTCGCTCCGCCGGGCAATGCGCCCGCTGCGGGCGACTTCTTCAACACCATCGTCCGCATGTCCGAGCGTGAAATCTGGGAGCAAGATCGCGACGAGTTGCGCGACCGCTGCCTGCTCGCCCTGGCCGGCAAGATTCGCCACCAGGCCGAGCACGACCGCAATGTCGCCACGCTGGTTTCCGGCTTGCTCGGGGGCGGCCTGTGGGAGCCGGCGGTGGTGCGCGATGCGACATTTGCGGTCAAGCAGCCGTTGCCACAACCGAAGCCGAAGGAACCCGAGCGCCCGACGTCTGTCGTGAAGCTGGGCAATGCCACGGTGGTCGCGGCCTGCCAGGCGCCGGGCAGCGGTGAAGTATTTGTCGGTTTCTACAACGGCGACCTCGCATCGTTCCGGCCGGGCGATAGCCGCGTAACTCAGGTGCATCATTTCGAGAATACGATCCGCAGCATCGCGGTGGATGAAAGCGGCGACTTTGTCATCGTCGCGGTCGAAGCCCAGGAAGGCCACACCCTCCACGGCCTACGCCGTTCTGGCGATGGGAGTTTTCAAGATACAACCGAGAAGTTCTACGACGAAACGGCAGACTTTCGCTTCGCACCATTGATCGTGCGCAGCGGCGACGATCATATGGCTGCCCTGCGCGGATTGGGCGAAGAGCAACCGCTCGTGTTGCTGCGTTGTTCCGATTTGTTGCCCACCACCGTTCGCAGCCTGACTTTTCCGGACCCCGAATGCCAGGACCTGTTATTACCCGATGTCGCCGGCCGGGGATATTGGACACACTGGCTTGTCTTTGAATCGCATTTGCTGCATAAGTTGCGCAGCGCTTTACAAGCCGGAAATTATGACACGCTCCCCATTAACTGGCGGCCGCAAGCGCATCCCGGCAATTCGATCAACATCCCCATCCTTTCTTGGCTGCGCGTCGAGCAAGATCGCTGGGAATTTGCCGGCCTTGGGGAAGCGGGCGGAATCTACCTATTGCGCCTGCGCATCAACGAATCAGCCTTCGAAAACGAGCGCTTGCTGGCCACCAACTGCACCAACGGCTACCGGTGTGTCACGCTCATCCGCCCCGGCGTGCTGGCCGGCATTACGGCCGAAAATCGCCTCATCTGGCTGCGCGCCGAGATCGATCGCCTAAAGGAATTCGCCCCGTCGCAACGCTTGCCTTCAACCAGCCTCGCATCCGCGTGCTTCGCCAGCCGCGCGACCGAGGAATTGCTGGTAGTTCTGCAAGACGGTTCGCTGCTGCGGATGCCGGTGGCGAAGTAGCCTCTGCGGTTCGAAACCTTGGCGAGCGCTCCCGCTGCAAATATCGTAACCTCGCCGACCGGTTTTGACTTGTTTTCAATGTGACGGGAGCCCTTCATGCCATCGATGGCCCGCTTGAATTCGCAAATCATTACGGGCGTCGTTGCGCCCCAAGTCCAAGAGGCCATGATCCGGGAAGTCTGGGCGACCATCACCACCAGTTCCGGGCCCTCAACGCTGGCGCGCAAGCTCATGGGCAGTTTCTTTCTGGCGCCGCTCGGCTGGTTGTTGCTTTTGCCGCTCTTCGTCAAACGCCTGCTGGGCTTTCTGCCGGGGCTATCCGGACTGACCGTGAAATACACGCTGACGAATCGCCGGCTCATGATTCGCAAGGGAATGAAGGCCAGGCCGGCGCAGGAGATCGCGCTTTCCGATATCGGCGACGTGCGAGTGGTGGAGGACGCCAACTCGGAA
>DATGHS010000319.1:0-4443 GCA_035307785.1 Gemmataceae bacterium | reverse complement strand
CAAGCAAAATGGAAGGGCATCGTGAGCGCACCCGTTACCGACAACCGACCAGCCGCCCCCGCGCTGCTCTCGTACCGCCCTTGGCGGGGCCAATTGCGCGGGCCAGGCCACGGCGTTTGGGCCATTGCCCAAGTGGCCCTGCTCATGCTCCTGCGCCGCCGGCTCTTTTGGGGCTTGTACGGGTTTAGCGCGATGATCTTTCTGTTCTTCTTTTACATGCAGTATCTGCACGTCTGGGTCGATAAGCAGCTCGCGGGTGAAACCGTTTCGCTGGGGCCTATTGCCATTCCCGCATCGGAAATTCGCAACTTCTTGGCTCAGGGCCTGGAACTCAACGGTTCCGGTTTTACCTACCGCAACCTGATCTCATTCGAAGGCTATATCGTCATGATCGTGCTGGCGCTTGCCGGATCGGTCATCATGGGCAACGATTTCCGCTTTGGCAGCCTGCCATTTTACCTTTCAAAACCATTACACCGCTGGCATTATCTGTTCGGCAAGTTTCTCGCAATCGCCATATTCACTAACCTGATGACGGCTCTCCCAGCATTCATCCTTTATGTTCAATACGGACTCATTGAAAGCTGGCGTTATTACTACGAGAGGGCGGCACTCCTCCTTGGCATTTTTGGCTATGGAATGGCGCTATCGCTCGTCCTCGGCCTCTTGCTTCTTGCCACGGCGGTTTGGCTGAAACGCACCGTCCCACTAATAATGGTCTGGACGGCGATTTTCGTTTTCGCCCGCATGCTGGCGGACATGCTGGCCCGCTTTGATCCGCGCTGGCGCTTGGTGGACATTTGGAATGACTTGTATCTCGTGGGCAACTGGTGCCTGTGGATGCCGCGCAACACGATTCGTCCCGGCAACCAACCTG
Organism: Gemmataceae bacterium; assembly: GCA_035307785.1. Lineage (GTDB taxonomy): Bacteria > Planctomycetota > Planctomycetia > Gemmatales > Gemmataceae > DATGHS01. The sequence goes on along the minus strand of DATGHS010000319.1, from coordinate 3,566 downwards.
CCTATTGGCAGGCCGCGACCGTTCTGGCTGCCCTTTGCATTGTCTGCCTGCTGTACCTGAACCGGCGCATTCAGGCGGTTGAGATAGTGACGTAAAGCGGCTGTTGAATGTGCGATTCGTCAAACTGACCGAGTGCGGAATGTGGAATGGAAAACAAATCGCCATCTGCAATTGCGCGAACGGTTGAGGATAATTCGGCATTCCGCACTCCGCATTCCGAATTGCAGAGTCCTTTGCTTCTCCTTGAACAGGTTACGAAATGGTACGGCCCGGTAATCGGCGTCAACCAGGTAACTCTGGAGTTGCATGGCGGAATCATCGGGCTAGTGGGGGCCAATGGCGCGGGAAAGACGACGCTTCTGCGACTTGTCACCGGGCAACTTCGACCCGATCTTGGCCGCGTCACCGTGCGCGGCTTCGATACCTGGAACTGGCAGACCAAGCGACTGATCGGTTACTGTCCGGACGCGGATGTCTTTTACGAAGAAATGTCGGGCCTTGAATTCGTGGAGACCATGGCCCGCCTTTGCGGCTATTCTCGCCGCGAAGCTCGGCAACGCACGGAAGCAGTCATTGAGCAGGTCGGCATGGTGGGCAGGAGTAGCCGCAAGATTCGTGGCTATTCGAAGGGCATGCGGCAGCGGATCAAGCTGGCGCAAGCGCTGTTGCACGACCCAGAATTGCTCGTGCTGGATGAACCGCTTTCCGGCATTGACCCGATTGGCCGGCAAGATTCGCTGCAACTATTTCAAGAATTGGCAGATCGCGGCAAGTGCTTGCTTATCTCCAGCCATGAGCTAGAGGAACTGGAAAAGCTCACTGACCGCGTGGCGATCTTGGCGCGAGGGCGCATTGCCGCAGTCGGCCCGGTGCGGCAGATTCGGGAATTGCTCGATCATCATCCGATGACGATCCGGATTGATACGGCGAAGTCTCGGCAATTAGCCGCGGAATTGTTGGCCTTTCAGGAAGTAGTCGGCGTAGATCTCAGTGAATCATCGAAGGAGATGCCAGAAGTCGGCACGTTGATTGTGCGCGCACGTAACCCGCGCAAATTCTACGAGGACTTTGGCAGACTGGTGATTCAAAAAGAACTTGACGTGCGCCGGTTGGAACCGCTTGATGATTCGACGGAGGCCGTGTTGGATTATCTCCTGGGTGGACGAAACGTATAGCTGCTTGCTGCATGGACCAAGAAGAAAATGAGTGTTGGATTGCCACCACCCCTGCTCCCGGTTGCCCGCGCCTGGCTGGAGTTGGTCTGGTTAAGCATTCGCCGGCAGGCGCGCATGCGGCAAATGCTGGTCGTGGCTGTCGCCCTCATGATCCTGGCCGTCGTTTTGGTGAGCGTCATAACGTTCTTCGGCCGCTGGACGCTGCACAACAACCGCCCGCGGCCGCGTTCGCCTACCTATCAGCAGTCGGTCTACCATATCAAGGCTGCCCGCATGATGGCAGCGCCGAACGATTCGTTTGGGGCATTGTTAGACGGTATCGGGGCCAGCGTGCAGACGGCGCTCGATCATGGAGCGTTCGTCGTGTTTTCGCGCTGGATTGTTTTCGCCATTTTTCAAAGCTTTCTGCTGCCACTGTGGACGCTCAGCTTCGCAACCGATGCGCTGGGGAATGAACGAGAGAGCCGCACCCTGATTTGGCTGACAACACGGCCCTTGCCGCGCTCAGCGGTTTACTTGGCCAAATATGTGGCAATGCTGCCTTGGTGCCTGGGCCTGAACCTGCTGGGCTTCGGCGCAATCTGTCTTGCAGGCGGCGAGCCGGGCCGCCTGGCCTGGGACCTCTTTTGGCCTGCCGTATGTTGGGGAACCATCGCCTTCGCGGCCCTGTTTCATTTGCTGGCCGCCCTGTTTCGCCGACCAGCCGTCGTTGCCTTAATTTACTCGTTCTTCTTCGAAACGGTGGTGAGCGATCTTCCAGGCGACCTGAAACGTCTCAGTATTAGCTACTACATTCGGTCACTGATGTTCGATTCGCTTTCCGGCTTGGATATGTCGCCCGATCAGGTGACGGTCTATGCGCCTGTCAGCGGTTGGACCGCATGGGGAGTCTTGGTAGGGGTGACCGTGGTACTTATCATAATCGGTATGGTGGTGTTCTCGCGCATGCAGTATCAAGAGGATGTTTGACGATGAGCAAATCGCTGGCCGTGCCGCAATCCGAGGGCGAAACGCCCTTGCATGGCTTTCAAGGTGATCGCCGGCCGGTGGAAGCATCGACCTTTCCACTTGGCCCCGCGATTGCCATTAGCCGGGAAGTGGGCGCCCGTGGCGGCGCCATTGCCCGACGTTTGGGTGCCAAGCTGGGCTGGCAGGTTATTGACAGCGACATGCTCGAGTATTCGGCCCAGGATCCGACGGCCTGCGCGAGTTTGCTCGCGGAGCTGCCGCCGGAAGCGCCAGCCTGGATTGACGAGCGCATGCGCTGGCTGCAACAGCACCATGTAGTCACTGCGGACGCATCTTTTGAACGCGAGGCTCGTCTGATCCTCACACTCGGCGCTCATGGCGCGGTCATCTTTGTCGGCCGTGGGGCAGGGTTTTTGCTTCCGCGCGAAAGTACACTCCACGCCCGGATGATTGCTCCACAAGAAGATCGCATTTCCTACATGACGCAATTGTTGCGCTTGTCGCGCGAGCAGGCGGCGGAGTATGTGCGCCAGCGCGAAGGCGAACGGGCCGAGTTTTTGGAGAGTTGCTTTCAGCTTCCGGTCGATGGAATTGTCTACGATGTGATCCTCAATTCCAGCGCGTTAGGTGAAGAGTTGTGTGCCGATTTGATTATCCAGGCTGCCAACGGCAAGTGCGGCAAGCTACGCACGGGGCCTGATGAGAATTACGCGTGATCGTGCTCCTGTCTCGATAGCGCTTTCATGGCTAACGCCACTTATTCCGATTTGTTGGAAGCGATTCAGGTTCAGCCGCCCCTGGCCGGTCTGGTTCTCGGCTCCGGGCTGAATGAAGTAACCGACGGTTTGCCATGCCCTATTGATGTACCCTTCGCTTCTCTCCCCGGCATGCCGGCGACCACCGTGGCCGGCCATCGCGGCCGACTGAGCCTGCTCGAATGGGACCAAGGTACTTTGCTAGTCTTCCAAGGTCGGGTGCACTATTACGAAGGCCACTCGTGGAACGTGGTCGCACAACCGATCCGTTTAGCTGCTGAACTCGGCGTGAAAACGCTACTTCTTACAAACGCCTCCGGCGGAATCGGCCAGGAATTATGTGCCGGCTCGCTCATAGCCGTTCGCGATCACATCGCCGCGATGCAGCCAAATTGGTGGCGGCAACCTGGTCTGGGCGGGATAGCCGCATCGCTGCCCTCGGTCTACGCGCCGCGATTGCGGTCGCTGCTGCAACGTGCGGCCGCAGACATCGGCTTGGCATTGCCTGAAGGCGTGTACGCTTGCGTGACCGGCCCTAATTACGAGACGCCGGCAGAAGTGCAGGCGCTCAAGAAGCTCGGTGCCGACGCCGTGGGCATGTCGACGGTACACGAAGCGCGCATTGCCGCGGCGCTGGGAATGGAGGTCGCCGCGATTTCCTGTGTCG
>DATGHS010000318.1:0-2291 GCA_035307785.1 Gemmataceae bacterium | reverse complement strand
GTCACCGTGCATGCGCTCGGCGAGTGGCATCACGCCTACCTGTATACGCCCGAGGGTCCCGAGAAGACGTTGGAAGTGTACAAGGTGGATGAAGGCACCGGCGTCGATATCGACCGGGTCAATGTCAGCGCCACCGTGCGGCTGGAGTAGACTGAATTTATGACCCGACGCGAATTGCTGGCATTGATCGGCACAGCTCCCCTGGTGAAGGCCGCGCCCAATGCACCCACCGCTCCTGTCTCGGTAGCAAAATGCCCATCTTATGATGCCGACGTCACCGCGACTCTGGCAACCATGTTCGATCAGATCGGCGGGCTCGATCACATCGTCAAAGGCAAGACCGTCACCATCAAGCTGAATCTCACGGGCAGTCCGGGACTGCGGTTCAAAGGACGGCCGCTCGGCGTCACGCACTATACGCACCCCAAGCTGGTCGGCGCCACGGCTTACCTGATGGGCCGCGCCGGCGCGAAACGCATCCGTTTTGTGGAGAGCGGCTGGGCGTTGAGCGGGCCGCTGGAAGAGTACATGCTCGATTCCGGTTGGAACGTGCGCGCACTCGCCAGCGCCGCGCCCAATGTGGAGTTCGAGAACACCAACAATCTTGGCAAGGGCAAGCGGTACGCGCGCCTCAAGGTTCCCGGCACTCCCTACGTTTATCCGGCGTTCGATCTGAATCATGCGTTCGAAGATACCGACGTTTTCGTGAGCATGGCCAAGCTCAAGAACCATGAGACCTGCGGCGTGACGCTGTCTCTCAAGAATTGCTTCGGCAATACGCCCGCAGCGATCTACGGAGACGATTCGGGCAAAGACGAGCCCAACGAGAAACCCGCGAGCGGCCGCGAAGCCGTGTGCCACAGCGGCAAGCGCCAGCCGTCGCGCTCAGCGCCGCAGGAAATCAATTTCGGTTCCAATCACGATCCCGGTTATCGCGTGCCGCATATCGTGGCCGATATGGTGGCGGCGCGCCCCATTGACCTGGCCATCATCGACGGCATCGAATCCATCGCCGGCGGCGAAGGGCCGTGGATTCGCAGCAAGCCCTTGCGCCTGGTGCAACCCGGCGTTCTGATTGCCGGAACCAATCCGGTCACGACCGACGCAGTCGCGACGGCCGTCATGGGTTACGATCCGCGCGCCGGCCGCGGCACCGCGCCATTCGCGACTTGCGATAACACGATGCTATTGGCCGAGCACCACGGCATCGGAACCACCGACCTCAACCGCATCGAAGTTCGCGGCGTCCCCATCGCGCAAGCGCTCTATCGATATGAAGGCTGACCGCTCGCTCGCGGTCGCGGCTCTGTTTTCGCTCGCCGCACTGCCGCTCTTCCCCCAAGCGCGCCACACCATGTTCCCGCCTGTGCGCGGCACGCACGAGATGGTGGGTGCGGCCAACAATCTTGAGGTCGAAGCCGGATTCCGCATATTGACCGGAGGCGGCAATGCCATCGACGCTGGCGTGGCCACGGTATTGGCCGCCGCGGTAACCGAGCAATCGCGCTTCGGATTGGGTGGTGAAATTCCGATCCTTTTGAAGCTTGTTGGGAAGCCGGCAGTTGCGATCAGCGGCATCGGCACCGCGCCCGCCAAAGCCACTGTCGAGTTCTACCAGAACAGGAAGCCCGAACCGTGGGAAGACGAGGGCCACACTTCGCCGATCCCGGCTCTCGGCATGCTGGCAGCTCCAGTGCCGGGCGTTTTTGACGGCCTGATTCTGGCGCTTTCCAAGTACGGCACCATGTCGTTCGCCCAGGTGGCTGCCCCGGCCATCGAATATACCAGCGGCTTTCCCATTGCCGAGGAGTTCGCGGCCTTCATTCACGGGAACGAACGCTTTCTTGACTTGTGGCCGGCCTCGAGGGATTTCTTCCTCCCCGGCGGAACGGCTCCCGAGCGCGGCCAGATTTTTCGCGAACCTACGCTGGCCCGCACCCTCAGGGCGTTGGTGGCGGTGGAGACTAAGACTGCCGGCAACCGCGCGGCCAAGCTGCAGGCCGTGCGCAACTATTTCTACAAAGGCGCGCTGGCCCGCCGTGTCGCGGCCTTCTCGGAACACAACGGCGGCCTGATCGCGTATCGCGACCTCGCCGGCTTTCACGCCGAGACCGATCGCCCGCGCAGTACCACTTATCATGGCTACGAAATCCTGAAGCCCGGATTCTGGACGCAGGGACCAGTGATGATCGAAGCCCTCAATATTCTGGAAGGCTTCAATCTGAAGGCCATGGGCCACAACTCGCCGGAGTATCTGCATATCCTGGTCGAGACCGCCAAGCTGGCCTTCG
>DATGHS010000317.1:0-29745 GCA_035307785.1 Gemmataceae bacterium | reverse complement strand
AAGCTGATGATGCAACCCTGCCGAGCCGACTCTTCCATGCGGAAGAACTTGATGGTGGCATAGCCCAGGTTGCGCGTATATTCGGCATCGAACGGGATGGGATCACTGCAGCGCAGTTCATAGCCCAGGTCCTTGTCCATGAACGTAGGGGCGAGGCGCTTCATGCCGAGCTGCTTCATGCGGGCGGCGAGCTGGTCGCGCATGATGCGGCCGAATTCGATTTCGCCGAGCCGCAAGTGGCCGTGGTCGTCGCGCGGCAAGCGCATGTTGCCTTGCTCGTCACGCACCACGGTGGCATAGCGCTCGAGCTTGTGGCCCAGCGCCCGGATGAGGCCGGTCTCGCCGATGAGTTCGATCAAACCTTCGGCGAGAATGGCCAGGCCGTACGGCTTGCCCTCGGCCTTGCGCTTGATGATCGAGCCGATGATGATATCGCAGATTTCCTGCAGGCGCACGCGCTCATCGCCGTCGTTCACTTCACGGTCCTGAAACTCCTCGGGAATAATCGTCAGGCAAGTCGCGGCGGCCTTGCCGATGCCGAGCGCAAGGTGGCCAGCGGCTCGGCCCATAGTCACGATCATGTACCAGCGGGATGTGGTCTTGGCGTCTTCGGCCAGCGCGCGGACGATGCCCACGCCGTAATGCCGGGCGGTTTCGAAACCAAAGGTAGGCGTCGATTCCGGCAACGGGAGATCATTGTCGATGGTCTTCGGGACATGTGCGACCCGGATCGCGCCTTGCGCCTGGGCATACACCTGGCTGCCAGAGTAGGCGGTGTCGTCGCCGCCGATCGTGACGAGATGCTCGATATTCAGTGAGCGCAGCGCGCTCAGCACGCGCTCCATGTATTCGGGTTTTTTCGCTGGGTTGGTGCGCGAAGTGCCGAGGATCGAGCCGCCTTTGAGAGCGAAGGAGGTGACGTCCTTGATGCGTAAGTACGAGAGCTTGGTTGCCTCTCCGGTGCCGCCGCGCTGCATGGCTGTGGCCAATTCCTGCCGCCAGTCGATGTCTTTTTCCACGAGCGACTGGAAGCCGTCGCGAAAGCCAATGACTTCCATCCCGCGGTTGCGCGCTTCGATGGTGACCGCACTGATGACACCATTGATTCCCGGCGCCGGGCCGCCGCCCACCAAAATGCCCAACCGTTTGCCATGCAGATCGATCATGAGGAATCTCGCAGAAAAAAATTGCAGCGGGCCCTCAACTGGCCGCACTCTTTCGTCAGAATGAAGAAAGCGAGACTAAAATTCAAGGGCGCTTCGGCGCGCCGCCTTGACGCTGCCCGCTGATTCGCGATAACGTCATGAAGTCGAATCACTCCCACAACTCAGGGACGAGTCGAACTGGCCGAAAGGAGACTTATGCGGCCGTTACTTGTCACCGGTGGCTGCGGATTCATCGGCAGCAACTATATTCGCTATGTGTTGGAACAGGATCCGCAACTGCACGTAGTGAATCTCGACTCCCTCACCTACGCCGGCAACCTCGCCAATCTCGCCGACCTCGAAGACGAACCGCGCTACGATTTTGCCTATGGCGACATCACCGATCGTGATGTGGTGCGGCAAGCCATCGGCGACGGAGTTTGCGGGATCGTGAACTTCGCGGCCGAGAGCCATGTGGATCGCAGCATCATGGACTCGGGACCGTTTGTGAAGACGAATGTGCTGGGCACGCAGGTATTGCTCGATGCGGCCCGCGAGTTTCAGGTGCCGCGCTTCGTGCAGATTTCGACGGATGAGGTGTACGGCAGCCTCGGTGCGACCGGGCTATTTACCGAAACCACGCCGCTAGCGCCCAGCAGCCCGTATTCGGCCAGCAAGGCCGCGGCCGATATGCTGGTGTTGGCCTATGTGCACACGTTCGGCCTCAATGCCGTCATTACCCGCTGCTCAAACAACTACGGGCCGTACCAGTTCCCCGAGAAGCTGATCCCCCTCTTCATCACGAACCTGTTTCAGGATCAACCGGTGCCGGTGTATGGCGACGGCATGCAGATCCGTGACTGGATTCATGTGCGCGATCATTGCGCCGGGATCGACGCCGTGCGCCGCAATGGCAGGACCGGCGAGGTGTACAACCTGGGCGGCCGCTGCGAGAAACCGAACATCGAAATCACGCACCTGCTGCTCGATTTAATCGGCAAGCCGCGGACAATGATTCGCCATGTAAAGGACCGCCCCGGCCACGACCGGCGCTATGCCATCGACTGCTCGAAGGCCGAGCGCGAACTGGTCTGGTCGCCAAAGGTGGGATTCGAGCAAGGCATTCGCGAGACCATTCAGTGGTACCGCGATCACAAAGAATGGGTGGATACGATCCGCTCGGGGGAGTATCTCAAGTATTACGAGCGGCAATACGCGAGCTAACCGCTTGCGACTTGCCGCCCAGTATGTATAGACCAATTCGTTCTGATTAGTCCGCGAGCACGAAGCCACAAGCGAAAGCAGAGATATACATCATGGAAACACGTGGCATCATTCTCGCCGGCGGCAAGGGCACCCGGCTCGGCGAACTCACGCGAGTGACGAACAAGCACCTGCTACCAGTCGGGCCATACCCGATGGTGTATCACCCGCTCAAGAAGCTCGTCGATGCCGGCATTCGCAACATCATGCTGGTTTCCGGCACCGAACACATGGGCGACTTTGTGGAACTACTCGGTTCCGGCAAGGAACACAACTGCCAATTAACCTATCGCGTGCAAGATGAAGCCGGCGGCATCGCGCAAGCGCTCGGTCTGGCGGAGTTGTTCAGCCACGGCGCGCGCAGCGTCGTGATCCTCGGCGACAATATCTTCTATGATCGCCTGGGACCGGTTCTGAATGCCGCCAAACAAAAACCGCAGCATGCCTGGGTGGTGCTGAAGCGCGTTCCCGATCCGGGCCGGTATGGGGTGGCGGAATTGAAGGGCGATCAAGTGCTTGGCATTGAAGAGAAGCCGGCGCAACCAAAGAGCGATTATGCCGTGGCCGGGATTTACATTTATCCGCCCGACGTGTTCGAGGTGATCAAGACGCTCAAGCCGAGCCGGCGCGGCGAACTCGAAATCACCGATGTGAATCGGCACTACCTGCAAGACGGCCGCCTCGGCTGGTCGCCGCTCGACGGCTACTGGACCGATGCCGGCACACCGGAGTCATTGCTGCACGCCAACGAGTTGGTGCGCGAGAATCCGCCGAAGTATGGCGCCTAGCCGCTTGCGGTTTTGCCAGGGAGCGTTGTTAGACCATGCCCACCCAAAGCGGTGGGCATGGCACACACCAATTAACTATTTCCCTAGCAGACGTTTTCGCAATCCCAATCCACCCAGAACCGAAAGCCCGATCAGGCTGGTGACGATCGTCATCGGCTCCGGCGTCCGCACATTCGGGCCGGGAGGCGGCGGGCATTCGCAGCAGCAGCAATGTTCCGGGGGCGGGACATTGGGCTGAATTGGCGGCGGAGGCGGCACCACAATTTTGGGGCTCACGTTGTCGGGCGGGAAGAAGGCGTGGGCCGGGCTCGAAGTGCACAGGGCCGCCACGCCAATGACCAGGGCCATTCCAAGGCCAATTCGCAGGGAATGACGATTCATCTCGGTTTCCTTTTCCAGGCGGCGCAAGTATTCGGGAGCCATTCGCTCTATTTGCAGGGGATAATCGCGCCGGGGAATATCCTTTCCAACGATTCTCATATCGGCTCGCAAAACAGAGAAGATTCGCAAAAAGCGCACTTCAGGGGAAATGGCTCGGCGGAGGCGAACGGCGCAATCTGCAGGCCGCAGTTTGAGAATAAACCGATTATGCGGAAGCCCGCCGCACCAGCATTTTGATTTGAATTAAGAAAGTGGACGGTTTGCCGCAGCAAAGGCCGAAGAATCTGAATGTTCGGCAATGCGCCGCCGCTAGGGCGTTTGCGCGCTGCCGAAGCACGGAAACGGACATCCGGCGCCGGTTGCACCAGGAGGGTGAAACATGCGGCGAAATTGGGCAAAACAATTGAGTGTGCTGTGCGCCTTGGTCGGATCTTCCGCCTGGGCTCAGGATTATTATCAAACGCCCCGCATGCTGAGCCAGCCGGCGGCCACGCTCGGCCGCCCCGTGCCGGCGGCAACCCTGGGCCGCCCAATTCCCGTCTACGCCCCAGCGGCGCCGATTCAGCCCGCCGATTATCAGAACACGACGGTTGTGCCGCCGCTGCGGCCCATGCCGAGCGCTGCACCAATGTCTGCCAATCCGGCGCCTTCGCTCGCGCCGTTGAGCGAGCCAATTATCCTCGATCCGGATGCTCCGCCAGCTGCCGACAATGGCGTAGTCATCCCGTCTCCCGACGCGACGCCGCCCGCCAATCGGCCGCCCGTGGTGAACCCTTATGGCCGGCCCCAAGGAGTTGTTCCGCAGGCCAACTTCCCCTATGCGGGCAGTCAGGCACTCTGTGCGAATTGCGGCAACGATGTGGCGTGCGCTCCGGCCTGCCCGGCCGCCAACCTCTGCTGCCCATGCGGCGATCCGCTCGGCCCCTGGTGGAATCGCTTCTACGGCAGCGCCGAATTCTTGATGTGGTGGATGAGCAATGCGACCTCGCCGCCGCTTTTGGCCACGGCCCCCACCCGCCCCACCAATGTGAGCCCGATCCCAGCGGGCACCACGCTGCTGTTCGACGGCTCGTCGCTCTATCCGACGCTGCATTATGGCACGCGGCTGACGGCCGGCTGGTGGATCGATCCGTGCGGCATGAACGCCATTGAAGCCAGCGTTTTCTATCTAGGACCCACGTATCTAAATCAGAACTTTGATGCGGCCAACTTCGGCGGCGTCTTGTTCCGGCCATTCCATGTCGTGAATGCCGGTGCGGCCAACAACGGCAACTTCTCCGAAAACGTGAACGAACCTGGCGGCGCCGGTAGCGTGGCCATCACCGGCTATAGCTCGCTCTGGGGCGCGGAGATCGATTATCGCCGCAAGATGTGTTGCTGCTGCAACGGCCACATCGATTTCCTCTTTGGCTTCCGCTACTTAAGCTTGAACGAGCAATTGCAGGTTACCGAGAGCTTTGGCGATCCCAATTTGCCGCTGGCTCCGGGCAACAGCGTGATCGGCACGCTGACCGACCGCTTCAGCACCCGCAACGACTTCTACGGCCTGCAAATCGGCATCTCCGGCGAGCGGCGCTTCGGTCCGTGGGAACTCGACGGCACCGTCAAACTGGCGTACGGCTACACCAGCCAGGTCGTCACCATCTTCGGCCAACAAAACGTCGTCGCCGCGCTGCCGCCGCAACCAATCGGAACCTTTACCGGTGGCCTGCTGGCGCTGAACAGCAACATCGGCACCTGGCCGACTAGCACCTTCTCGATCGTTCCGGAAGTGGACCTGAATATCGGCTACTACATTACGCCTCGGCTGAAACTGTTCGTCGGGTACTCGTCGCTGCTCTGGACCGGCGTGCTGCGTCCGGGCGATCAGATTGACACCAACATCGACGCCACGCGCATTCCGAACTTCAACGGCGCCCAGGCCGGCGGCGCTCCGTTCGTGCCCACCAATGCCCCCAACCCGGCCGTGCCCTTCCGCCGCACCGACCTGTGGGTGCAAGGCATCAACTTCGGCTTGCAGTTCAAGTGGTAGGTCGGATTCGGTTGGTCGTAGACGAGGCTGCTAGCGTCGTCACCAAGGGGGACGAGTCTAGCAGCGTCGTCTACGACCAATCGGTCTGCAGCGCACGACCCACTAGTTTCCCCTCAATGAGCGCAATTCCGTTCTATACTTTGGCGCCGTCCGATTTGTGCGCATTTCATGGGAGCATCCTTTATGCGTATTGGCGCATTGGTTTTGGCATTCGCAAGCGCGCTAACGGCTACTAACCGTTTGCCGGCTCAACAGCCGATCACGGCCAAGGATCTGATCGGCACCTGGAAAATCAAGAACGATGCCGGCGGCAAGAAAATCGGCACCCTCGAATTGCGCAAGAACGGCGAGTTTCAATTGACGGTGGGCAGCACCAGCTACAACACCGATTCCACCACGAAATGGGAATTCGACAGCAAGGACCTGAAGATTTCTTTTGCTCCGACCAGTACGAATACGGTGATCTTGATGCGCGGCAAAGTGGATCATTATCTGCAAGAGGGCAAGAAAGTGTCCTTTGAGTTCACGTTAAAGGAAGCGAATCGAATGCCGGTCAAAGCCGGGGCGATGCTGATATTGGAGCGCTAGCGGTGGAATATGGCCGAGTTACTTCTCGAAATCGTGTTAATCGGCTTTGCCGGCTGGGTGGTATGGATGCTATTGCAGCCGCGCTATGTTTTCGAAATACGGTTGCAGCAAGGCAAGCCGCTGGTCCGGAAGGGTAAGGTGACGGCGGCATTCCTCGCCGAAGTGGCGGCGATATGCCGGGACGACCACGTTTCGGCCGGGTGGATTGGCGGAGTCATGCGCGGCAAGCGCGTGGCGCTGCGCTTCTCGCGCCATTTTCCGCCCGGCGCGCAGCAACGATTGCGGAACGAGTGGATGCTCGCGCGTTAAGAGTTCCCGCCCGGTGCCACGACAATGCCGCACGAAGATTCCGGTAGCGGCCAGCGATTCGTTTCAGTCGCGCCCCCTTTTTTTGAAATGATGCAACGCAGCGCTCAAGGAAGTGCAAAAAGGAATTCTGCCGCCGGGTTGGTAGACACATTGGCGCAGGTCGGCCTTTCTAGACCGATCGTTTACGAGGCACGGGTACTATTTCCAAGACGCCCGAGGTGCAATCCGGTCTTCTGGAAGGCAGGCCCAGACGCCGCATGAAGGGTGCCTCGACAACCATACGATACTTTTGTACACTTGTCCAGCAAAAGCGCGCCGAGTTTCACTGTTTGCGCCGAATTTCACGGGCTTATTCATTGTTTTCGTGAAATCTGAAACGCGGCGCTTCTTACCGTGGGAAAACCGCACAAACGGAGCGGCCGCGTGGCCGAAAATGAACGAAACCTGAAACGCGGCGCGCTGAGCCGTGGCGAAGCCACGCCCGTAGAGCCAAAGAAAATACTCACCTGGCTCGTGCAACTTGTACCACTACCTACCGCCGTGTCGGTAACCAAGTCTGCTAGGCCCAAACGACTACCTAGCTCCAGGACCCATCATCAACATGTTTCTGAGCGACCACGGGAAGTTCATTTCGTAAAATCCGCATTAGCTGTCATTTCCCAAGGAGTGCTACCATGCCCGATGCCCCCCAACCCACCGAACCGCTTGGCAAAGATGAATTGCGGGCCGCGCTCAAGGCGTTCAAGAAGCGCTTGCGGCTCACGCAGCTGGGGGATGACTCGAAGCTGAGCCGGAGTCCGCTCACGGGTGGCCGACGCTCCGACATCGTGGCCATTCAACCACCGAGCCAGTATCCGCAGGAAGTTTGGGACGAACTTGTCAAGCAAGGCAAGCTCAAGAAGGCCGGGCACGGTATGTATGAGTTGGTCGAAGAATAAGGGTTGCGGCGCGGCCGTGTCACTTGTCGCGCCTCTCCGGAATAAGCCCCACGACGGTGTCGTACATTGGCCGCAAGAACCCGGGTATGGCGCGGCGGAAGTAGGCCGAGCGTTTCTCGCCAATATAGATCTCGTCGAGCGGCTGGATCCGCACGTTGGTGCGATTGTCATTGCGCTGCAGAATCGCGTCCAGATCGATGCGCAGCACTTCCGGCGCAGCTCCTTCGGCAAGGTGCGAGCGCACGAGATGAATTTCATTCCATGCCGAGTCCGGCGTGATGGCTCCCGTACGGCGCAATAAATCGACAACGGTCTCCGGACCGCGATACGAAACGGCGCGAACCGCGCCCGCGGCTTCACCATACAGAAAGATTTTGCGACTGCGGTGTTTCGCCACACGGATTTGCACCTCGCCGGCAGCACAGCGAACCCGCTGGGCGATGGCTTGGCGGGCATCGGCCAGCGTCATTCCCTCCACGCGCACTTTCCCCAGACTGCCCAGATCGATTTCGCCTTCTGTGTTTACGGCGGCGGTGCGGATTGCGTCATCCGGTCGGTCAATGAAACTAATTTCCACGACATCGGGGCAAGCGAGGGTGTACAATTTGGCGGGGTCGACGGGGACCGGCAGCGGCGGCAAGTCATCGTCTCGGCGTTCGGCCCGAAAACAGCCCGAAAGCAATACGGCAAGCAGCACCGGGCAGCAGCGCGAGCCGAAACGGCAAGTCCCCGGCCTCATTGGAAGTATTGCTTTGGGACGTGAAAGGAAATGAAACCCCAGATCGGGAATCGGCCAAAAACAGAGGAAAACCTTAACGGAAATGAGGAATAGGATGGAAGGATGGAAGTGAAGAGGAACGACTGGGTTCAACTCAAAAAGGCATTTAAACTCTCCATTAACCTAACCAGTGCATTTGCCGCAGCCCTATAAAGATACAAGTTATCCCGCCCAAATTGAGGAGAACCTCCACCGCCCCCAGGATGACCGCGCCGAGGGCGAGATGATAGCCAACGTCTTGAGGGCGTTGCCGGGCACGTCGCCAGCCGACCCAGCCGAGCAGGACTGCCGCAATTCCTAAGGGCAGGCCGGCCAAGGGGATAAGGCCCCAAAGCGCGCAGCACCAGCCGTGCTTGGCGGGCCAGTTGGCAATGGCGCCCGACAGCGACATCTGGGCTTCAACGGATGCCCGTACGCGGTTGCGGCGAGGCTTGATCGGCGGCTCCGGGACCGGCGTGGATTCCGAAACGGTGACGGCCATAGCGCTTTCTTAATCGCCGGGCAAATTTAGGTCAAGACGGAGGTTGAGCATGACGGGGCGGCTCGTTGCCGGCAGCATCCGGGCGGTCTTCTTTGATGCGGTAGACACGCTGTTGCACATTTGCCCCCCGGCGGCGGATGTTTATGCCGAAGCCGGCGCCAAGCTCGGCTACTCCCTTGGCGTTGACATCATTCGCGCGCGCTTTCGGGAAGCCTTTCGGCAACAAGACGCCGAAGATGCTCGCCACGGTTGGTCCACCAGCGAAGAACGCGAGTGTCGCCGCTGGCAGGAAATTGTGTACTTCGTTTTTCAGGATGATAACGCGAATCTATTCCAGCACCTGTGGCAACACTTCGCCCAGCCGAGTGCATGGCAAGTTTTTCCGGAAGCCGGTGAGGTAATCGCGGCATTATCGAAGCGAATGCCGACCCTCGGGCTGGCTTCGAATTTTGATCGCCGGTTGCACGCGGTGGCGGCCGCCTTTCCGGAGCTGGCGAATCTGCGCATCCGCCTCATTAGTTCGGAAATCGGCTGGCGCAAACCCTCGCCGAACTTCTTTGCCGAGATGGCGCGTCAGGCCGGATGCGAGCCGGCGCAAATACTCTATGTCGGCGACGATCCCGCCAATGACTACGACGGCGCTACTGCGGCCGGTTTGCAGTCCTTGTTGCTGAAGCCGAACCATGGATTGCGGAGCGTGCGCGAATTGCTGATGATTTGAGCTTTCGCCGGTTGCCTCTACGTGTGCTTCGCCGCGACGATACTTGAGCGAACCCGCTTCAAGAGATGCGAGGCCCAAATTTGACCGCGCTCCAGCAATAAGACCAGCACACCGAAGAGCGCGACCCCCGCGGCGATCAATTCCATGAAGCCCAACCACGTATTCGGCGGCAGGAACTGGGCCAGGCGCAACCAGGCGGGTGTGACCACAACCGTAATCAGCAACGGCTTCAACAGCGCCTCGCGGAAGAACGTGCGGTCGTCGATATCCAGCATTTTGCAGACCCCAAGTGTCACAAAAATGCAGATTGCTACGTCGGGAATTGCCGTGCCCAAGGCCACGCCGGCAATTCCACACGGACCAATAAGGATGAGGCTGGTGACCAGATTCAGGCCGGCTTCGAGCAACATGAGCCGGCTAAACATGCGAATCCGGCCCATACCGTACAGTACGCGCGCGGCCACCGATTGCACCATACTCACACACAGCGTGCCGCCGAGAATCCACAATACCGGTTCGCCTTGGACCCGGAACGCGGCATCCTTGAGCCACAACTGGAGAAATGATCCGCCGAACAATAACAGCGCTGTCTGAATGGGCAACGACAAATACAGCGTGTAACGGCAGCCGGTAATGAAGAGCTGACGAATAGCGGTCAGATCCTTTTTGACTTCCAGCGCGCTGAAGGCCGGCGTCAACGTCGTGGTGGCGGAGCGAATTAGGTTTTTGGCGTACTCGACGATCCGCGACGGCATGTCGAAAAACGGAATGAGCCCGAGTTGGCCGCAAAGGCCGATGACGATCGCATCTGTCTTGAAATTGATCCTTCCCGCCAACATGGCCAAGAAGGAATCGACACTGTAACCGCGAATGAGCCGCAAGGTCGCGCGATCCGCGCGCCAGGGCGCCGGGCGCAAGTTGGGCAGCTGTCGCTGCACCAACACTAGCATCACGCCATGTTCGGCAAGCGTGCTGAGGGCAAACACCGCGGCGAGCGCGACCAGGCCCTTACCGGTCCATAGCACAACCAAGACTCCGGCCACTCGGGCGAGCAGGAAGAGAGTGCGCACCAGGCTCTTGACCGAATAGCGGCCCAAACCGTCGAGCATGGCGGGGAAAATGCTGAGCGGCAACGTGAGGGCCAAGCAGCAAATGGAAATGGCCGCCATGCCTTGTACTTCGCCATGCAGCGCTTGCGGAACTTTGGTCGAAAGGTTCAAGATGACGTAAAAGATGCCAAAGCCGAGCAGGATCGTGAGCAGGCCGGCCAGCGCAAAGAGGAACAGACTTGCGTTGACGATGCGGCTGAGTTGGTCCTGGTTGCCTTCCGTTTGGCATTTCGACACGTAACGAACCAGCGTGGCGCCAATGCCCAGATCGAACAAGGTGAAGTAGGCCAGGAACGATTCGACAAACGACCACGCGCCGTACCGTTCACGGCCCAGCTGGTGGAGCAGCACGGGCGCCAGGAAGAACGCCACGGTCAACTGGGCGATGAAGGCCAGCCCGTTCGTAACGGCATTCAACGCCAGTCTCCGCCGGCTTGTCAGTGCCGGGTCCGCCACTGTTTGCCTCCTCGCGCATGCTTCCGTGATTACGGCTTTGATTGGCATGGTTGTACCCGCAATCCCCGGAGCGAGGCAAGAGCGGTTCCGGACCTCTCGAAATGTTTCAGCGTAGATTGCCCCGCTGAGCCGGCTTGTGACCTATACTGGAATGACGCCCGACGCGTGCCCAACACGCCCGTTTCAGGAAGGCGGGCAGCGCCGGCATCGCTCGGAGATTTGCCATGAATCCTGCTGATTCGTCAGCCGCGTCCGAATCAGGAGTGCGGTCACGTTTGCTGGAAGCCGCCGGTCAATCGACGGCGGACCTGAGGTTGAGCGCTGCGCCGGAATTACCATTGGTGGAATGGGACGACGATGACGCCGAACAGTCCCCGCTGCGAATGCCATCGAAAGCGCTCGAGAATTCAAACGGTGAGGCAAAAAACAATCCCGTCGATCCCTCGGTGACTGCGCCATCGTTACCGGGCTTGCCAGAACAACAAACTGACTTGCCACGTGAAAGGCCGAGGTGGAAGTGCCCCAAGTGCGAAGCCCCGCTGACAGCGCCCGGGGTGCTGGATTACTGCTCTGCCTGTGGCTATAGCCGCTTGCTGGAGAGCCAGGCCGAGTCTGCTGTAAACGCACGCAGCACGGACGAGCCTTCAAACTTCAAGCAGGCTGTACAGGCCGTCGCGATGCTGCCCGGCTGGCTGTCGATCCTGTTGGGCGGTGCATTCGCTATTCTGCTTTACTGCAAATCGCTCGATTTCTTATTGGCGGAACACAGCGAGGTTCGAGCCATTTGGGGGACGGGACTGCTTTTGGCTGGTTTGGTGATTATGCATCTCTGCCAGTTTTGGGCGTTTTGGAAACTGGCGCCCGCAAACGCCGGCTGGGGCATCACGGAGGCACTCGTGCCGTCTGCGCAGGTCTGGTCCGCAGCCTTTCGGCGTTTGCCGCACACGCGCTGGCCGATCTGGTTGGCGGGTTGGTCGCTGACGGTGGTGATCGCCTCGATCTTGATGATCGGCGGGCAAACTTACTGGCTGGAGACCAAGCCTGTCGATTCGCCGCCCTCCGCCGTCGCGCGCTGAGGCCACATCACCTTTCCTGCAACAGCGCATCAATCGCGTTGTCGAGCTTCTCGTCATGGATATTGCGATGGCGAATGATGCCCTTTGCATCGATCACATAATTCATGGCCCATTCGCGGATGTGATAGCTCTTCGAAATATCGTGGTTGCCGCGGTCTGACCAGCAGCGCCACGTGTAGCCGGAACCCTTGAGGAAGTCTTTTGAATTCTCCGGCTTCTCGGAATTGATCCCCAGGATCGTCACCGGCTTGCCCTTTTCGCGCTCCAGCAGCGACTGGGCTTCCGACATCAGCGGCACGCTGGATGAGTTCTTGCTGTTCCAAAAAACCAGGACGACGATGCGGCCCTTGTAGTCGCTGAGCTTGAGCGGCTGGCCTTCCAGATCGTCGCCGGAAATATCGGGCGCCTTTTTGCCGGGTGAAAGCTTCTCGATATCGTCGAGAAGATCTTGCGCTTTCTTCGCGTAGTCGCCTCGGTTCACGGCGGCGTATTTCTTGACGATTTCCTTGGCGCGTGTTTCAGCTTCCTTCAAGAGCTTGGCCGCTTCCGCCTTGCTCTCACTTTCGTCGCTTTGAGTTTGCAAGTTCTCGGCAAGTCGCAACAGGGCCGCCGTCTTGCATTCCACATTCGTGCTCTTATCGCCAATCGCCCGCAACAGCGTATCGCCGCCCTTAACCTCCGGCTTCAAGTTGGAGATCACGGGAAGCAACTTCGGCGAGTGCAATTGGTTCTTGATGATCATATCGATCACTTTCTCCATTCCGCTGTAGGTGTCGGCAAAACGGAGAATCCAGCAGAGGGCGTCGGCGGCGGGCGGCGTCTTCGGGGCCTCGGCCGCAAAGGCGAGAAACTTTTCCGCGTAGCCATTGGCCATTTGCGCCTTCAGCTTCTTGACAACGGTCCTCTCATCTTCGGTCTTGGCGGCCGCCAGGTCGTCTTCGTACTTATTGTTCTCCTTACGGTATTCATCCAATAGGGCCTGAAGTTTCTCCTGATACGACGACGGCTTTCCCTTGGATTTGTCCTGGCCGGAAGAGACACTCGGCAGCAGGGCCGAGAATGAAATCAGGAGAACGAGAACGGCAAATGCAACGCGGCGCATGGTTAGGTCCCTAACTTGCACAAGACAATGGCTCGGAATCGTCAGAATAGCAACGTCGCCCAGAGCTCGCAAGCGGCGGTTACTGATTAGACGAGTGGCTGCTGGCACGAGTTCCGCGGCAAGCGGAGCGGTCGTCGAATGAGAATCTGATGAGAACCGTTATTGCCCGGCGACCAATTCGGCTGCGATGCGAGCAATCTCATCTGGCAGCGGCATTTGCCGAAAGCGGTGAATCGTGCCCGGCAGCCCTTCCAAATTCTCCTCATCGATTTTCAACTGCTCGGAGACTGCCAGGATAAATGCGCCCACGGCATGCTTGCGCAGGTTGGCCAGATGCTTTTCGGCGCTGGAGCGCCGCCAGTAGCCCAACACTTCCAAGTAAATGGTCTTGCCGGTGAGGTTATAGCGCAGGCGAAAGTCCGGCACCCAGATGCTTTTGCCGAGCGGAATGACCTCCGTCTCCTCCTCAATCGTCCAGTCGGGATTGCGCTTGCGGAATAACTCGGCGAACATCGTCAATTCCGGCGGCGTGTAGCTGGCGTAGTCGGCTAAATGCGACACCAGCCCGTCGGCCGTTGTGAGCACGAAGCTCTTGGGCTTTCGCTTGGCGCCCCATAGCACATCGGCTCGCAATTCGAAGTCCTTGCATTGTAGAATCCAGGGCAGGAACAGCGCCAGTTGGAGGCCGTACTTTTGTGTGGCCGTGAAAAGGCTCAACGGGCCGTCGAGCCGCAATATTGTAGTGCCGCGCGCGACTTGTTCCACCTCGACGACGAGCCGATGAAACTTGCTGGCGCGAAAAAGCTGGCGAAAACGAGCCGGCGGCTCGTTGCGGATGGTCACCTCCACGCCGGTCGAGCGCATCAGAATCGCCTGCGCCAGCGCGACGTTGTAGCGCTCGATCAGGCGATGGACGGTGGTGGCTTCGAACTTCACGAGTCGTTGTTCGCTCTTGAGGTCCGCGAATAATCCTTGCTCGACGGCAGCCGGCGTACTGTCCAGCGCTTGCGCGACGGTTTGCAGCACAGCATCACGGTCAAAAGTGCCCGCTGACCGTCGCTGCGCCGCAAGGCGAAAGACTTCTTCACGCAATTCTTCCGGGGGATGGCCGGAAACTACTTCAAATTCACAGCGATCCTCCAGCAACTTTGCCAAGCCCTGATGCACCAGCCGGGCCGGGTGATTGCCGATAGCGTCTTCAATCTCTTCTTCCAGCTCACCACGGGACATGCCCTCGCTGCCGCGAAAAACTTGCAGCATTTCCTCCGCGATATCGCGCCATGTTTCCACGCTGGCATCGAGAAACTGAGGCACTACGCGATTCCGGGCGAACTTCACACGAACCAGATTGGTCGGCAACATGCGGCTTCCTTGAAAGCCCACGGACGGCAGTCCACCGGATTATAGTGGACAAAGTTATATTATCCAGCTAGACTGCACCCGGAGGCTTCGATCATGAGCGAGTCCATCCGTGGCCGCGGCGCGAGCAGCAACCCTGCCAATCGTTTCATTCCCATTTACTACGAAAACGACCCGGCCCGAGCGGATCCCGAAGGCCCCGCGCCCCAAACCCAATTCTTCCGCGACCAGAGCCGCTCAATCGTCGCCACCAACGACAGTCCCGATGTCGGCTTCACGCACAGTATCAACCCGTACCGTGGCTGCGAGCATGGTTGTTCTTATTGTTACGCTCGGCCGTTTCACGAGTACCTGGGCTTTTCGGCCGGCCTCGATTTCGAAACCAGGATCATGGTGAAAGGCGACGCGCCGGAATTGCTGCGCGAAGAGCTCATGAAGCCCTCGTGGAAACCGGTGACAGTAGCCCTGAGCGGCGTGACCGATTGCTACCAGCCAATTGAGCGCCGGCTGCAACTCACGCGGCGCTGCTTGCAGGTATTGCACGAGTTCCGCAACCCGGCCGGGATCGTCACCAAAAACCAGTTAGTGGCTCGCGACGTGGACATTCTTGCCGAGATGGCAAGCTATCAGGCCTCATCAGTGTGCATCTCCATAACCACGCTCGACGGCGAGTTGGCCCGGAAGTTGGAGCCGCGGGCCACGCAGCCGTCCGGCCGGCTGGCGGTCATGGAGAAACTCGCCAAGGCCGGCGTGCCAGTAGGCGCGATGGTCGCTCCCATAATCCCCGGCCTCAACGACCACGAGGTCCCCGCCATTCTCGAGGCGGTGCGCGATGCCGGCGGCAGTTTTGCCGGCTACACGATCCTACGGCTGCCGCTCGCCGTGGCTGAAGTCTTCAGCAACTGGTTGGAGCAACATTTTCCGGAACGCAAGGACAAGGTTCTCAACCGGCTGCGCTCGATGCGCGGCGGCAAATTGAATGAGCCGCGCTTCGGCAAGCGCATGCGTGGCCAGGGTACTTGGTCGAAGCTTTTTCACGACGTGTTTGCACTTCACCGCGACCGGCTCGGTTTCCGCAGCTCCCCAGAGCTTTCGACCGCACATTTCCGGCGGCCCGGTGAACGGAATTTGTTTGAAGAATTGAGCTGACGCGCGCAGCGCTACCGCTTACAACAAATTCCACCCTTTCCACTTCACTCTCAACGGTGCCCTATGCGATGGCAAATTGCTCTGGTGGTTGTTTCGCTATCTGGGTTCTCTGTATTCGCGGCCGACGTGCCGGCCCCGACTGGCGCTGTGGTCGTGCCCGAAGGCGCCAAACTCGAACTGTTGTTCACGCGTAGCGCCAAGATTAAAGGCGGCCTTACGGAAGGGC
The DNA here is from genome assembly GCA_035307785.1 of Gemmataceae bacterium. Lineage (GTDB taxonomy): Bacteria > Planctomycetota > Planctomycetia > Gemmatales > Gemmataceae > DATGHS01. Next base: position 13,844 of record DATGHS010000317.1, on the reverse strand, counting down.
CGGCTTGCGCCCCAGACGGATCGATCTATTTCTCCGACATTCCCATCGGCTCCGATAAGGGGCTGATCATGCGCTTCAATCCGAAAACCAAGACCACCATTGTTTTCGAGGCCGATAGCTACAAGTCCAACGGCCTGAAGTTTGATGCTCAGGGTCGGCTCGTGGCCTGCGAAGGGGCCGACGGCGGCGGCCGCTGCGTTTCGCGCTACGATGTGAACACTGGCCAGCGTGAAGTGCTTGCCGACAGATTCATGGGCAAGCGCTTCAATGCGCCGAATGATCTGGTCATCGACCGCAAGGGCCGCATCTACTTCAGCGATCCGAAATATCTCGGCCCGGAGAAGCGTGAACTGGAGCACATGGCCGTTTATCGCATCGACACTGACGGGACGGTGGTCGAAGTTACTCACGATGCCTCCAAGCCCAACGGTGTGGCCCTCAGCCCAGATGAAAAGACGCTTTACGTTATCAACCACGACAACCTGAATGAGCGCCTGGACATTCAAGCCAACCCGGTTGAGAAAGGGCCGATGACGGTGTACACGTTCCCTCTCGGCCCGGACGGATTGGTCAGCGGAAAGCGTTTCAAATTGATCGATGTCAGCCCACGCAACGGCTTCGATGGCATGTGCGTGGACGAAAAGGGAAACCTCTACCTGGCCCTACGAGACATCTTTCGCCCCGGCGTGCTCGTCACCGGCCCGAACGGCCACGAGATCGCCTTCATTCCCACTGGCGCGCCGCAGCCCAACGTGAAGGAGCCCGTCGGGATTCCCAGCAACGTCTGCTTTGGCGCCGGCGGCGAGAAATCGACGCTTTATATCACGGTGGATACGAGCTTGTATCGAATCAAGCTGAAGATTCCGGCGAACAAACACGTGTGGGAGAAGTGACAGGCCGGAGGTCAGAAGTCAGAAGTCAGAGATCAGAGTCAGAGGTCCACTTGAACAATTCTGAACTCTGACTTCTGATTTCTGACCTCTGGTTATTTGAGCCGCGCTTTTAGCACCTGCTCCAGCCGCGGATTCGAGAGCAGCCGACCCAGGTCATATTCGACTGCATGGCGCAAAATGTCCATTGGGCCCAAGTCGCCGACAATGGCTTTGGCCTGCGTTTCCAGCTCCGTTTTCTGCGCTTTGAATTCCTCGTCGTTCAGTTTGCGGGCCTTGTCGAGCAGCTTGGCGGCTTCCTCGCGGATACTCTTGTCTTTGGCGGTGTTCAACCCGGCAGTGAGATAGCCCACATCATATGCCGCATCGTCGCGGACGGTTTGCCAGGCGTCCTTTGCAGCCTTGCGCACTTCTTCCAGCGCGCCGATCAGGCGGTCTTGCGGGTCCACCAGGTCGTCCACTTTGTAGGAAATGAGCCCGGCAATCTGCCCCGACTTGAATTGCCGCATGAGCTTGGGCACCGCCTTCCGCGCTGCTTCCGAAATCTCGTATTCATCGTCGAATTTCGGCTTATCAGATTGATTCAATTGATCGTACTGGTCGTACAGGTTGTCGATCTGGTCGTCGTCGGTGGCCAGGACTAGTGCCGCGTGCAAGTCTTCGAGCACTTGCTTGTACTCGTCGCTGACCATGGGGTCCTTGTAAACCCGGCCCGACTGCACTGTCTGCTTGGCCAGCTTCTGGATTTCCTTTATTTGCTCGGGTGTGGCCTTGAGCGTATAGAGCGTGCCCAGCGCCTCGACCTCCAGATGCATCTCACTGAGACTGAGCGCCGGCTCTTTCTTGTCTTCCTTTTTGGGATCTTGTCCCCAGGCAAGCGTGGCCGGGCCGAGCGTGGCAATAGTGAGCGACAGCACGGTTGCCAAAGTGCGATGGAACATTGGTTGCTCCTTTACCAGGCGGCAACAGAGATAGAGTTCCAGCTAACGACGAAAACAGAAATGGACTGGAGCTGGTCTTACGGAAAGTGGATCGAACAGCCACGGGCGAAACACGGACGGAGCATGAATTCGGTTGAAGGTAACAGACGCGATGTTACCCCCTGGATTGATTCATGCCGTATCCGTGTTCGCTCGGGGCCAAACCGAAAACAAATAGAAAAGGAATTAGGCCGCCGAATCGTTGTACCACCTCTCCCATGGCCAGTGCGACTCGAACGGCCTAGGCTCTCACCGGCGAAAGGGAAGAGCAAACACCGGGCCAAAAAATCACTACTATCATGTCATTTCTACAACTATTTTATTTACAAGGACTTACGTGTTTTTGAAGTTTGCGGGCAGGGCAGATTTTCATTTGCGGTATTCATTCCCTTGCGCAGCCTTTGAGCGAACCTTGCCTGATTTACTTGCGGCGAAATGCGAAGGCGGCGGAAAGGTTGGCGTTTTCTCGTCGGCTCAGCCAGAATGCTTTCAACCACCTGTGCCTTTTGTCTGTACTTCCAATTGGGCGAGTCCGAAACAGAACGACAGCATTGTTGACTCGGCTTTTCAGCCGCTCTACGATGAATTGGAAAACTGCACAGACTTTGCGGGAGCGCACTGCCGCATTCGAGGGATTTCTCATGGCCACCGACATTCGACTCAAAGAAGGGCTGCCCGAGATCACCCAGGCGTTGGTTTCGACCTATACCGAATGCAGCCGGCTCAACCATCTAGGCCATTCGCCATTGCCCAGCAAGGAAGCAGTGCAGGAAATCGTGGCCGACCTCATCGACGTGCTCTACCCCGGCTATGCCCGCCGGCAAAACCTGCACATGGGCAACATCGAATACTATGTCGGCGACCTGATCGACGGTCTGCACGATAAGCTCACGCAGCAGGTAGCCCGCGCGCTACGCCACGAGCTGTGCGACGAATCGCCGCACGTGGATTTCGAAGCGCTCGGCCAACAAAAAGCGATTGAGGTGTTGCGCCGCCTGCCCGACCTGCGGCTCGTGCTGGAACAGGATGTAAATTCGGCTTACGCCGGCGACCCGGCCGCCAAGAGCCATTACGAGATCATCTTCTGTTACCCCGGTCTGGAAGCGGTTTCGGTCTACCGCGTGGCTCATGAATTGCATACCCTCGGTGTGCCGATCATCCCGCGCATGATGACCGAAATTGCCCACTCGAGGACCGGTATCGACATTCATCCCGGCGCCAAGATCGGCCCCGGCTTTTTCATCGACCACGGCACCGGCGTGGTCATCGGCGAAACTACGGTGATCGGCACCAACGTGAAACTGTACCAGGGCGTGACTCTCGGCGCGCTCAGCTTTCCGCGCGACGCCAATGGCCAGATCATCCGCGGTAAAAAGCGCCACCCCACTCTCGAAGATGAAGTCGTGGTCTACGCGAATGCGACGATCCTCGGCGGCGACACGGTTGTCGGCCATCACGCGGTCATTGGCTCGAACGTATGGCTCACCCACAGTGTCGAGCCGTTCACCAGTGTGCTGCTGGAGAAGCCGTCGCTGCGCATGAAAGGCGCCAAGCCGGACCCGACGTATAACATTTGAACGCCAAACAGCTCACCGCGAAGGCGCAAAGAGCGCAAAGATAAGGCAAGTTCCTTGTCTTCGCGCTCTTTGCGTCGTCGCGGTGGACTTCTTGGGAACCCCTTTTGTTCGCGATACTACGTTTCACGCGTATGATTAGCCGCAGCATAACAGAGCTTCTAATATGGTCTGGCTGTCCGCCAAGACGCCACCCGTTGACGATTTTGATGAGCTTAGAATGGGATTGAGCATCTATTACAATTGGAAGACCAGGACCGATTTGGCAGGGGCGCGGCGGCTGATCGTGTCGTTTCGCAACTTGGCCCTCAAGCTGCCGTTTGACCAGGTTTCGGCAATTTACGAGCAGGATCCTCCAGACGGCAAATTTGCCTTTCGCCGTTACAAGCACACTTTTCGAGTCGGCGACTTGTATTTAGGCCGGACGCGGGCGGATGGAGCTGATGAGGCCGTTCACGTGCCGGCGCTTCATGCCGTCTTTTTTACAGTTCATGTGCGAGGTTCGGAGACTGCCGCAATTGGCCTGGCGTGTCATCCGCCCGTAGTTTTGCATCAGGAAGATGTCATCGAACGCAATGAAGATGGTTCCGAAAGAGAGAGACTCATCAGGCAGGGCGACCCCGTCGAATTTCCGACTCGGCGGCGCGGTTATTACTCGTGGCATCAATCCTGCAAAACGCAATATGCTGGTAATCCAAAACTTGGCGGCGAAGCGAATTTCCTGAAAGCGCATCTTTCTCTGATTGAATTGCTGGACGGAATTCAATTGGCTGGTGTCACGGTGCGTGTTCGAGACGACTCGAATTACGCCAAGCATCGCAATGTTGACCGGCTACTTCGTTCATTGAGGAATTGGGATGCCCTTATCGCAAACTTCGCCGGAAAACTGACGGACAAACTGGGGTCTGAGTTCGGAACAGTCATCGCCCCCATCAAGGATCGGCCGGATTTCGAACATCTGGAGGCGAAGGGAATCGAGGTGATAAGGAAAATGGCTGCACGGCAACGGCGGAGGAAGAAAGGGGCGGAGTGATGCTGGCCAAGTTCTATTGCCTTCTACTTCGAAAGGGCAATGCATGGGCGGCCGGCTACAATGATCCAACTTCTCTTAATCGCGCGAGGTCATTTCCGTGGATAGTTCCAGCTCCGTTACCATCGCGTTTCGCATTCCCGGCAAATGGTCGGGACCGAAGGAATTGGTTGAGAGATTGCCGGAAGGCCATCGCCTGACGCCGGAATCGCTCTTCCTGCCCGACGGCACCGAGATCGGCTTCGGCGGGGCGAACGCGGACAATCAATTCGCGCAGATCTTTCGCTCGTCGTTGCGGCAAGAGGCTACCGAGGAAGAACTGGCGACAGTGGACAGCTATAAGGTGAACCTCTTCCTCAGTGGCCCCGGTGGCTCGAAGGAAGCGGCTCACACGATGATGAAAGCCGCTGCGGCGTTGATTCGAGCGGGCGGCGCCGGCGTGTTCATCGACAATAGCGGCCTCGCCCATGGCGGCCAGCAATGGCTGCGGATGACCGAAGACGGTAGCTCCGACGCGATCAGCTACGCTTACGTCGCCATCGTGGCCGGCAAGACTGAAGTCTGGACCATGGGCATGCACGCCCTGGGCCTGCGCGATGTGCTGATGAAGAAGGCCGACATCGAGAAGCACGACTTCGATATCGTGGAAGTGATCCGCTACCTGGCCGCAGGAGACAAACCCATCGAAAACGGCCACGTGCTGGCCGATCTGGAAGGGCCGCGCTTTCAGGCCTTCACGGAAGATAGTCCCAAAGATTATGCACGCAGCCCGATGCACAATCCGTATGGGCGCTTGCGGCTGGTGAGCATGAAGGACATTGCCGAGAAGAATTAGGTGTCTCGTGTTGCAAAATCTTCTGACATACACAAACTCATCCGCAAATCATCTCGGAATGATCAACCAATCGACCGCGTCACCGTTCCTTATCGTTGCGTCTTTGGTCGCAGGCGTGAACTTCCCTGCCGCGCGGTTTTTCTCAACGTCGGTGATTGTCAATGTGCCCAGTTATATTGGTGCAGGTTCAAGACGATATACTCCACAGATTAGATCTTTTGTCACGCCTTGGTCCCTTCCGACGGATAGTATGGCCAGATTCTCAACGGCGACGGTGATAGTGCCTTTGACTTCGCTAAGTGCTCGCGGATAAAGCTTTTCAGCGGTAAATGGGCGCCACCTATCCCCCAGCAATTTGTCGTATTTCTCCATAAGACGCTTAATTTCTCGTGTTTCTCAATAGCACGCTTAATCTCTTCGGCTGCGTCCTTATCGTTCGCATCGATGACTTTAGAATCGACCGTGTCTCCCTTTTTCATCGTTGCGTTCTTGGTTGCGGGAGTGAACTTGCCAGCGGCGCGGTGTGTTTCCACGTTGGTGATTTTCAAGGTGCCCAAGTACGCCGGCGTGGGCCCGAGACGATAAACTTGAAAGATTTGGCCTACTTTCGCGCCCTGATCGCTGCCGACAGAGATCGTGGCCAGATTGTCGGCGACGCCGGTGATCGTGCCCTTGGTTCCGTCTTGCGGCGGCTTCGGAGTTCTGAATTCTTCGCGTGGCGGCGGATCCCAGAGCTGTTGGCCGGGCAAACGCGGGTTAATGTCCGGTATTTTTCGCAGCTCGAGTTCCTGGACCAATTTCTCTATCCTTTTGTCGCGCTCTTCCTTGTCTCTTGCCAATCGGTCACGCTCCTCTTGCAACTTTTCGAGTTCGTTCTTGGCTTTCTCCGATTGCCGTTGCTCTGGACTTTTAGGCGGCAAGGGCATTTTCTTTCGCAATTCGGGGTCTAGAATCAATTCCCACAGCAGCTTTTCGCGTTTTTCCTGGTCCTTGACCATTCGGTCGCGCTCCTCTTTTAGCTTTTGGATTTCCTTCTTGGCATTCTCCAAGTCCCTCTCAAGCTTCTGAATCCGTTCGTCCGGAGTATCCGCACGCACAATTACTGGCATTTGCACCAACGCACCGGCTAACAGCAGATAAAGACATTTCTTGCGCATAATCGTGTCCTCCCGATCCGGAATCCCGGCAGAGCCGCAAGCGGCTGATGGTGCCTGGGATTATACCCGCACCCTTCTCCTCTTGCCAACATAAACCCCTATCCTGCACAATTCACAGAAGGTTCGTTTCCAGCGGGAGATTGTCATGCTCAATACGGCGTTGAAAGAGGCGGTGCTGCGCCATTTGCCCAAGGTCGCCATGCCGGGGCAGTACCTGGGCGGCGAGCTGAACAGCGTGGTGAAGGACCACCGGCAAGTTCGCGGCAAGCTGTGCCTGGCGTTCCCCGACACCTATGCACTGGGCATGAGCCATCACGGCTTGCAGGTGCTGTACTCGATCATGAACGACGACCCGCAGTGGGCCTGCGAGCGCGCGTTCACGCCGTGGACGGACTTCGAGGGAGTGCTACGCCGCGAGCGGCTGCCCTTGTATTCGCTCGAAACCTTCACACCGCTGGCGGAATTCGACCTTGTCGGCTTCAGCCTGCAGTATGAAGTTTGCTACACGAACATCCTGACCATGCTCGACCTCGGCGGCATTCCGCTGTTGAGTAAGGATCGCACGCTGGATCATCCATTGGTGATCGCCGGCGGCCCCGGCGCGCAGAACCCGGAAATCCTGGCCCCGTACATCGATCTCTTCATCATCGGCGACGGCGAAGACAGCCTGCCGTGGATCATGGATAAATGGATCGCAGCACGCATCGCCGGCAAGTGCTCCCGTACTGAAATCCTCGCCGAAATCGCCGGCAGCACCGACTGGGCCTATGTGCCCATGTTCTACGAGCCGGAATACCATGCCGACGGCACCATCGCGGCCGTCAACCGCACCCGCTCCGACGTGCCGAAGTCGATCATGGCATGCACCATCAACAACGATTTCGACACCTACCCGCTTCCCACGAAGCCCGTGCTGCCGTTCGTCGAGGTGGCGCACGACCGCATCTCCATCGAAATCATGCGCGGCTGCCCGTGGCAATGCCGCTTTTGCCAATCAACCGTCATCAAGCGGCCGTTGCGAGTGCGCAGCGTCGAAACCATCGTGCAATCCGCGCTCGAAAGCTATCGCAGCACCGGGCTCAACGAGATCAGCCTGCTCAGCCTCAGCACCAGCGATTACCCGTATTTTGAAGAACTCGTCACGCGGATGACTGAAGTGTTCGCCCCGATGGGTGTAAACGTCTCGCTGCCGAGCCTGCGGATCAACCACCAGCTTCGATCGGTACCGAAATTGATGGCCGGCGCGCGCAAGGCCGGGCTCACGTTGGCGCCGGAAGTGGCCCGCGACGACATGCGCGAGCAGATTCGCAAGAAGATCAAGAACGAAGATTTATACGAAGGCTGCCGCGAGGCGTTCAAGAACGGCTGGCAGCGCGTCAAGCTGTATTTCCTCTGCGGGCTGCCCGGCGAGCGGGCAGTGGACCTCGATGGCATTGTCGATATGGCCGAGACTATTGCCCGCATCAGCAAGGAAGTGACCGGCGGGTACAAAGATGTGACCGCGGCGGTTTCCAACTTCGTGCCCAAGCCGCACACGCCCTACCAGTGGAACGGCATGGAGACGCCGGATTACCTTGCCTGGGCGGGCGACTACATGAAGCGCCGCTGCAAGCTGAAGGCGGTGAAGATCAAGCAGCACGACATCGATTGCAGCTTGCTCGAAGGCGTGCTGACGCGCGGCGACCGCCGCGTGGCCCCAGCCCTGCTCGAAGCCTGGAAACGCGGCTGCCGGCTCGATGGCTGGCGCGAGGCCTTCCAGCCCGAAATCTGGTGGCAGACCTTCAGGGACCTGGGCATTGATGTGAACTGGTACTCGCAACGCACGCGGCCGGTGACCGAAATACTGCCGTGGGACCACGTCAACGTCAAGAAGGGCCGCGATTATCTGGAGAAGGAGCACGACCGGAGTTTGGTGCAACTTCAAGTGATGGCGGAGGCGGTGTGAGAATCTGCATCCGATACCAACGCCGTGATGAATCGACTCCCCGCGTTTTGGAGCTGTCACCGGAGGAATATTTCGATCCTCTTGATCCAGGTGAGGAGCTTTCTGTTCGCTCTGTGCCTCGATTGCTCGAAGATTATCAGTACACGCCACACGAGGCCGATGAATTGCGTTGGACGGTCCTCGAGATCACCGATGGTGCCAAATATTGGCGGGTGCGCACGCTATTCATGGACGGCGTGCGCTCATTCATGCAGCATACCGAGGAGTCCGACGGTTCAGAGGAGATTATCCTTCAGAGCGAGCTGACTTCCGGATGTTGGCACACAACTCGAACGCTGAAAATGCCCGGTAAGTCATGGTCCGTTGTGATGGATTCTCTCGACGTTGAACAGCCGGCTCAGCTTAATATGAGCCGAAACTTCTGCGAATCGTGGGCGTTTGACGAACTGAAGGAATTTGGTAATGTGCGCTGACTTCTCCTCGTTCCCGGGCTCTGCCCGGTAACGCTATGCATCAAGGCTCTGCCTTGATGCTCAACGCGAGGCAGAGCCTCGCGCCAGGGCGGCCCCAGGCAGAGCCTGGGACCGAGGATGGCTTTTATCTCACCTTGGACTGATTCTCACCGATCCCGCGCCAAGTAGTGGAAATTTCCGGCGTCGCATCTCGCATTGAATTGATAGTACTGAATCACTTGCAGTGCCAGTTTCGCTTCGCTCACGGAGCCGGTGCCTTCGGCTATGGTTTGCTGGCCGTTCACCAGGTGCCACTGGTCGCCGGTTTGCTGCACCTTTAGCGCTTGCGGATCGAAGGAAATGTGATTGACGCCGAGCGGCAGGCCGCGCGGGGCCTGGTTGTGGCTTAGATAGAAGCCAAAGTCGCTGGTACCGATTCGGCAATACTCATTGAGCGGATAGCGCTGGGCAATGTGCATCACCGACCGGGCGGTCAGTTCATCGCCACCGGCGCTTCCCAGATCGCGGTTGCCGGAAACCAGGTGCCAACCGTCGCCGCTTTTGTGAAGATCAAGCCGCATCGGGTCGAAGGGCATTCGGCTGCCGACGGTGCCGATCTTCGGCAGCACGAGCGCGGCAGATTTCGATTGTTGCGGCAGGGTCTGGAAGCGGAAATCGTGATTGGCCGGTTTTGCCCCCGACGTCGAAGCCAGCGACGGCGAGCGCGGATCGTGAATGAGATACGTCATGGCCGGGTCCGGCACGCCGACGAAGCCGATTTCGTTGAATTCATATTTCTTCATGATGGTCAAAGCCTTATGGGCGTCGGAAGCGTGCATACCGAAGTTAAATAGCTGTTTGTTGTCGTCGCGCAGCCAGTATTCGCCCTTCACGGCGTCCACCCGCAGACTCGGGGCGTCGAACGGGATCATATTGTAATTGACGTTCGTCAGCGGCGGCGATTGGCCGTGACTCAGCCAGTATTCCATCACCGGTTCCGGGGTGCCGACCGAGCCGCGTTCGGTCAGCCCCATGTTCACAATCAGCTTCCGCGCTTCCCAGGCCTGCTCGCGCTTGTCACCGAAGTCCTTTAGCATGGTCCGGCCGGTCCAGAGCTGCCAGTGCTGGCGCTCCTTGCGGACTTCGATCGAAGTGGGCTCGAAGTGAATAAGTGATTCAGTAACTTCAGCCGGCAGAGTGGCCGGCGCAGCCGAGGAAACTCCAGGCAAGCTGGGGCGAGGAAATCCATCTATAGGAACATTTGGGGTCGCCGCCGGCGCCGCGCCGGGTACGCCGGGCACAGTTAAAGCCGCCAGGGGAGCGTTCGCAGGCGCCACCGGCGCGGCGGCGGGCAACGCAGGCGGAGTGAAAGCCGCCGGCGCAATACTGCCCGGCCCGGTCAACAGAACGGGGGCCATACCCGGTCGAACCAGTATGCGCGGAGGGAGATCCGTTGGCGCGGTGGACGGTGCAGGTTGCATGGGCGAGTTGGCCGGCAATTGAGCGATGACCATGCCGGGCCAAAGCATGACGTTGACGAGCGGGCTTACAAATCGCCACATGGCCTTCCCCCCATAAGCAAGCGCATGGAATCCCGCGAGCAGCTATGGCTTTTGGAGGAATATCGGCTGGTAAGGCGGGGAAAGTTTAACGGAAATGCTGAAAATAGCGAGGACAAGCCGAGACGTAACCGAAGTTGTTCGGTCCCTGGGTCACGGACTCTTCACCACCCTGTAACTAGGATGAAGGTCCGGGGACGGACGGGCTCTTCACCTGCCCATCCCTTCGGCAGCCTGGCGGCCACTAGCCTCTACTGAAAACAGGGGTGGCTAAAGGCCCATAGCTTTGCGTCGCCGTCTTTCGGCGGCTTTGCCCTTTCGAGGATGAAAGGCGTTGCGACCCAGGCAAGACTTCCCGGCTTGCCTCCGGTTGGGCCACGAAAGCTGGCACAACCGTTTGCTACGAAACTCTAGGTCAAATTTGTGTATCTGGCAAATCGCAAAATGTTCGCATTCTCGGAGTTTTCAATTCTCGCAAGCATGGAAGTGGGCTTTTCATTTGCGGCAGACGGCGGTAATTCATTGGAAAACAGGCCTGGTTAAGTAGGTCAGGCTGGAAAGCCTGACCTATTGGTCCATCTACCCAAATGGGATGGGCGGTTAGCCCAAAGCGCAAGCGAGGGCGTTTTGTCGTTTCCTTGCTTGCGCTTCGGGCTAAGCCACCGCTATAGGTTGGATGATCTACTGCGTCAATCGTCTTTCTGCCGGTGAGGATGCCCATGCCCAGCAACGAATACTCTTTCCGAACCGTGTGGATAGTGGAAGGCACGCGCGAAGAACTGTATCCGCTGATTGAAGAGATCGAAAGCTACGCGCGTTGGTGGCCATCGGTCTGGCTTAAGGTGGAATGCCTGAAGCCGGGCGACGAAAAGCGCATTGGCAGTGTATATGCAATCACCTCCAAGGGCTGGCTGCCATACTTGCTGCACTGGACTACGACCACCGTCGAAAAGCACTTTCCGGAGCGAATTGTTTCCAATGCCACTGGCGACTTCGTGGGCCAGGCGATCTGGACATTCAAGCAGCAAGGACCGACGGTGGAACTGGTGTGTGACTGGAACATCCGGGCCGACAAGCCCTTGTTGAAGAAACTCTCGTTCTTGTTCAAGCCGTTCTTTGCCGCCAATCATAACTGGGCCATGCGGATGGGGCTCGAGAGCCTGAAGCTGGAATTGGCGCGGCGGCGTGCCACAAGCGAGGAACAGAGAGCAGGTATTCCGCCCGCTCCGAAGGCGGTGTTCTGGTTCGGCAAACCGAAAGTGCTAGAATCTTCGTAGCGCGTATGTTCGGCAACGGTCTCACGACCGTTGCCCTGTGCAGACCGAAGGTCTCGCTGGGTGCCCCGTTGTGGCACGGTCAGGAGACCGTGCCACAACGCACGTGGCTTTAACTCTGAGAAACCTCATGCAGCTTCGTGGAATTATCCCGCCCGTTGTCACGCCGATGAAGAGCAATGAAGACGTCGATGTGCCGCGCTTGCGCGGATTGATCGATCATCTCATCAGCAAGGGAGTTCACGGCATCTTCGTGCTCGGCACTACCGGCGAGTTTTATGCGCTTGACATGCGCGAGAAACAGGAAGTGATCGCCACCGCGGTGGCCCACCTCAACAAGCGCGTGCCGATGATTGCCGGTACCGGTGCTGAAACGACCCGCGAAGCGATCGTCACCACAAAAATGGCTGAGAAGGAAGGGGCCGACGCGGTTTCGGTCATCACGCCGTATTACATCTCGCCGACGCAGGCGGAAATGATGGATCATTATCGCCGGATTGCGGAGAGCACGTCGCTGCCCGTGCTCCTCTACAATAACCCGGCGACGTGTGGGGGCGTAAAGCTCGAGGTGGAATCGGTTGCGCGCCTGGCGGAGATTCCAAATATCGTCGGCATCAAGGATTCGAGCGGCGACTTGCAAACGCTGATCGAAATGATCCGCGTGACGCCGAAGGGGAAATTCGCCGTCTTCCAGGGCCGCGATACGCTCATCGCCCCGGCTCTGCAATATGGCGCGAATGGCGCAGTCCCCGGCACGGCGAACATCGCACCAAACCTTTGCGTGGCCATTTACGATGCCGTGCAGCGCGGCGATTTCGCTTCGGCCCAAGCAATTCAAGCACGACTAAGCCCGCTGCGCATCGGCCTGGCGATCGGCACCGCCCCTGGCGCCATTAAGGCCGCAATGAACCTGCTGGGGCTAAACGTGGGCCCCAGCCGCAGCCCGATCGCGCCCCTCTCCGCAGAAAAGCAAGAGAAGCTTCGCGTCAATCTCAAACAAGTCTGCGGGTGACAAATGCCGCTTGCGACTTAGCCGGGCATCTTTAAGCGCTCCGTTACTATGTCCCACAGCGCTTCAAGCGATTGCGCGATCACTTTGACATCGCCCAGCACCGGCATGAAGTTCGTGTCGCCGTTCCAGCGCGGGACGATGTGCCAGTGCAGATGCCCCGGCAGACCTGCCCCGGCCACCTTGCCGAGATTGAGGCCGATATTAAAGCCTTCCGCCCGGATCAGTTCCTCCAGCAGCTGGACCATATGCCGCACGGTTTCCAGGCCATCGAGCAATTCACCCTGGTCGAGTTCTTCCAGCCTGCCTTTATGCGCTTTCGGCGCGATCAGCAAATGGCCGTTGTTGTAGGGGAAACGGTTTAGCATCACCACGCTGCGGCTGGTGCGGAGCGCGACCAGGTTGTCGCGGTCGTTCGTGCTGGCGAGCGCGGTGCAGATGAAGCACTCGTCGCCTTTCGGCTGCGCTGCCTTCGCGACGTATGCCAAGCGCCAGGGGGCCCAGAGTTGGTCCATGGAAAACAGGGGTCGGAGGTCAGAGGTCAGAAGTCAGAAACCAGAAAGCAGCATCGTCGGTCTATGGAATCGCGGGCCGACTGTAGCGGCGTTGGAAGCTGCCGCTACGATATGAGCCGAAATTCTGTTCAATATGCGGAACCAAAATGAAAACAAGGTGTTGAATAATCGAATGATCGATTGAGAATCCAAAAGTTGTAATCCACGAGGTTCCCATGTTAAAGCGATGGCTGGTAATGGTGGGCGTGCTGGCGGTAATGGTGGCCGTGGGCCAGGCGTACGGCGACGACGGAAACCCGGGCCAGGGTAAGAAAGGCAAGGGCAAAGGGGCCGAGATGATCTTCAAGAAGCTGGACACCAACGGTGACGGCAAGCTGAGCCCCGAAGAATTTAAGCAGTTCGGCCAGAAATCGGGCAAGGGCAAAGACCATCCTGGCATGGCCGAGAAAATCTTTCAGAGAATGGACACGAATAAAGACGGCTTCATTTCATTCGAAGAGTTTAAAGCCGGGCTGCAAAAGATGAGAGACGTCAAGGGTAAAGGAAAAGGCAACGATCAAAAGCCCGGCGACAAATAGGATTGAACGAGTCGGAAGCGTAAGCGACGGATTGCCGCAATCCGTC
>DATGHS010000316.1:0-17422 GCA_035307785.1 Gemmataceae bacterium | reverse complement strand
GTGCTGCTTTTTGTCGGGGTACCGTACCTTTCAGCCCGCATGGGGAACGTGAACCTGAGAAATGGGTTTCAATTGCGTGCCGCTTCTCTGCCGTTCTGGCTGGGCGCGCTGCTCTTGGGCGTCTCGCTCTGGCTTTTCAGTGCCGAGATTGCCGCCCTCATGGAAAAGGCCGGCTTCACTACGGTTTCACCCGAATTGCGCGCCCGGCTCAAGGAAGCCGTGGAGAAATGGAAAGATACCTCACCGGCAGTTGTGCTTTTGGCGCTGGCTGTCACACCGGCGATCGTGGAGGAATTTTTCTTTCGCGGCTATTTGTTCAATGCATTGGCGGCAGTCGGCAAGCCGCGCAATGCCATTTTGGTAACCGCGATTTTGTTCGGGATCTTCCATGTGCTCCTCGGTGGCTCGCTGGCATTGGAGCGCATCATTCCTACGGCGATCATGGGCTTGGTCCTGGGCTGGGTGCGCTGGCGCAGCAGCAGTATTGGGCCCGGCATACTCTTGCACGCTTGCCACAATAGCTTGTTGCTGTTAGCAGCATTATTTTCGGACGAATTCCAGCATTACGGCCTGCTCTCCGCCGACGCTGAGTTCGTGCCACCGCTTGCACTGGGAGTTGCCGCCGTAGTTGCCGCCGCGGGTGGCGCACTATTCGCTCTGCGCAAGAATGACCAACCTTTTTGAGCCGCGCGGAGGGTACATTGACGTGGGCCGACCAGGGTCGTGCAGCGGGTACGTTTACCATGAGGTTGAGGTGCAAAACGGAGCATGAACACTGGCCCCCAAGTATACGATACTTTTGTACACTTGTCCAGGAAAACCGCGCCGCGTTTCACCATTTGCGCCGAATTTCACGGGCTTATTCATTGTTTCCGTGAAATCTGAAATGCGGCGCGTCCCACCGCGAGAAAACCGCACCAACGGAGCTTTGTTGCCGCCGAAGATGCACGAAAACTGAAACGCGGCGAGGCTCCAAGCCTCGCCGGTTCGTTTCTCTACAATTCCCTCGATCTGAAACCTTCCACATGAGGCGCTAGCCATGAACGCTACTGCGGATATTGGCCTGATCGGTTTGGCGGTGATGGGCGAAAATCTGGTCCTGAACATGGAAAGCCATGGCTTCACGGTGGCGGTCTTCAACCGGACGGTGGCGCGGGTGGATGAATTCCTCGCCGGCCGGGCCGAAGGAAAGAAGATCGTCGGCTGCCACTCGGTGAAGGAACTGATCGCCAACCTCAAGCGGCCACGAAAAGTGATGATCATGGTGAAGGCCGGGGCCGCGGTGGACCAGGTCATTGCCGAAGTGGCGCCGTTGCTCGAAGCTGGCGACATTCTCATCGATGGCGGTAACTCGCATTGGCCCGACACCAGCCGCCGTTGCCGGGAGATGAAAGCCAAGGGACTGCTTTACGTTGGCACCGGCGTGTCCGGCGGCGAAGAAGGGGCCCTGCGTGGGCCGTCCATCATGCCCGGCGGCGATCCGGCCGCCTGGCCTTCCGTCAAGCCGATCTTCCAGGCCATTGCCGCCAAGGTGAACGGCAATGTTCCGTGCTGCGACTGGGTGGGGCCCGAAGGCGCCGGCCATTACGTGAAGATGGTCCACAATGGCATCGAATATGGCGACATTCAACTCATCTGCGAATCGTACCAGGTGCTCAAGAGCCTGCTCGGTCTGAGCAATGAGCAGATGCACGATATCTTCGCCCGCTGGAATAAGGGCCCGCTCGATAGCTACTTGATCGAAATCACGCGCGACATTCTTGGCTACAAGGACCCGGACAGCGGCCAGCATATGGTCGATCTGATCCTCGACACGGCCGGGCAGAAGGGGACCGGAAAATGGACCGTCAGCTCAGCGCTCGATCTTGGCGTGACGCTCACGCTCATCGGCGAGGCGGTGTTTGCCCGCTGCCTCTCGGCGCAGAAGGACGAGCGTGTGTCCGCGGCGAAGACCCTACAAGGCCCGACACCGGCCGTCACCGGCAACCGCGATTCCTTCGTAAACGATGTCGAAATGGCGCTCTACGCGAGCAAGATCATGTCCTACGCTCAAGGTTTCGCCCTGATGAATGCCCAGGCCAAAGAAGCGAAATGGAGCATCAATAACGGCGCGGTCGCGCTCATGTGGCGCGGCGGTTGCATTATCCGCAGTGCGTTTCTCGGCAAGATCAAGGAAGCGTTTGATCGCAACGCGGCGTTGCCGAACTTGCTGATCGACCCGTATTTTGCCGGCGAAGTAGCGCGCTGCCAGGCCGGCTGGCGCCGCGTGGTCTCGGCCAGCGTGCTGAACGGCATTCCGCTGCCGGCGATTTCTTCGGCACTGGCATATTTCGACGGCTACCGTTCCGCCTGGCTGCCCGCCAGTCTCCTGCAAGCGATGCGCGATTACTTTGGCGCCCACACGTACGAGCGCGTGGACAAGCCGCGCGGCCAGTTCTTCCACACCAACTGGACCGGGCATGGCGGGACGACGAGCTCGACGAGCTACAATGTGTGAGGAACGTGCTACGGTAACTCAAGCGCCGTCTTCAGGCAGTCATCAACTTGCTGCATTAAAGTGGGAGGGAAACTTCCAATAATATGAAGAATCTTGGACTGCTCAATGGTAAGTAAATTGACGCAGTTCACGACTGAGTCCTGCCGCAGTCCTGGTTGCTTACCTTCCGGTGTTGCAGTATTGATAAGCAATTGAGTTGGTTCCATTGAACGTCGCGTTACACTGGTGATGATGGCCAGGATAGTGTTTGTCAGGCGAGCGTTGTCAACGTCATTTTGGATGATCAAAGCAGGACGCGGTTTGGATTTTTGACCGGTACTTAGTGGGCGAAATAGGGGCCAATCCACGATCACGACATCGCCGCGCTTCATGTTCCGTCCTTTGCAGCAAGGTCGTCATAAATGTCCATGGCGGGGTCAGCCCAACCGGCCTTGGCGGCGATTTCATCCATCAGCGGATAGGCTTCTCGAACGGCAGCAACGGCTTCGTCATTATCTCTTTGTTCTAATTGCCGATACCGATCCTTTCGCAACAGCACATACGTTTGGAGCGTTTCCGGATCCACCAACTCAAGCGGATCGTTCGGATGTTCGGTCGCTGCTTCGCGTTGCTCTTTCGTCAATTCAATCATGGGGTGTCTCCTCGAATCCATCCTAACGCTTCGGTGTGGTTCGCGTCAATTCAGGCCACAAGGGGGCCGGCATCACTGCCCATCCAGCCGCCACACTTTCACGTGATCCAGTTCCACCTTCTGTTTCGTCGTGGCACTCAGGAAAAAACGGAACTTGCCTTTCTCGTCTGCTTTGCCGGTGCGGCCGGTGAGAGGCGCCAGCACCTCTTGAATTTTCTGGTCATTAATAGCAAAGGTTGCTTTCTGGCCGCGCATGGTGAACCGGAGCGTATTGAACTCATTGGGATTGAACGACCTCTTGCTGTCAGTCCAGATCGGTATGTCACGGTCGTTGTGGCTACCGTTTGCCGTGGGCAGCCAGGTCTCTCGATCGACGCGCGAAACTCCATTGGCGTCGGTGGTCCAAACGAGCACATCGCGGCTGATCGCGGCCTTGCGATCGTCGTTTTCGAACGAGAAGCGGAAGTGAAGGGCGTTGGCGGTCTTGGAAGGGACTAGCCGGGCGCGAATTTCGCATTCGTAATCACCCGGATCCAGGACTGCGAGACTAAGGCTGCCGGCCGTAACGGTCCCGCCTTTGTAGACGCGGTCATCGGTCGTGCCGCCGAATTTGATCTTGCTGGTTTCTTTGCTGTCGCAATTGTCTTCCAGGACCAGCTCGCGTGGCGGCCCGGCAACGCGAGTTGAGGCACCTGATCGGCCTATCACGGCAACTTCCGGGTTTGTTGGTTCGTCGGCACGGGGAGTGCGCATGCTGCCGAACCAAAGCGCTCCGAACGCCGCCAACACAATCAGGCCGGCGATGGCCGCGAGCACTGCGCAGCCGACTCCAATGCCAAGAATGATCCACAGGCCTTTTCTGCTGGGCCTCGGCTTTGGGTACGCTTCTGTCGGCTCGTCGCTTGATTGCTGCCCCGCGGCTCGGGTGGGGTCGCCCGGCACCACAAAAGTCGTGTGACACCCGCTACAGCGGACTTTCGCTCCGGCCTTTTCCGCGCTCCAGCGGAAGGCTTTGCGGCAACGCGGACAATGAATGGCCGGTGGCGTCGGCGGCGTGCCGGGCACCGGCTCATCCAGCGCCGTCAGCACCGCATTGGCGAAGCTGCCGCAATCTGGAAAACGGGCCTTGGGATCATCGGCCAGCGCTCGAGCGAGAGCCGTCGAAATCGCCGGCGACAAGCCCGGATTCAATGTGTGAATGGGCACGGCCGGATGCCGGGCGCGGTTCACCATCACGTCGGCCACCGACGAGCCTTTCACGGGAACCCGCGCTGCCAGCATTTCATAGACCGTAACGGCCAGGCCAAATTGATCGGCCCGGCCATCCACTTTTTCGCCCCGAATCATCTCCGGGGCCATGTACTCCGGCGTGCCCAAAATCGTGCCTGGCTCGGTAAGTTCGCAATTCGCCTGGTTCTTGCGCGGGTTGGCCGCCAGGGCTTTCACAATGCCGAAGTCGCTCAGAAAGGCATTGCCATGCTGATCGAAGAGAATGTTGGCCGGCTTGACATCGCGGTGCAAATAACCCTGTTGGTGGACGTGGTCGAGCGCTGCGGCCACATGCGGCAGCCAGTCGCGCAGGCTGGCAGGCTTTACTGGCAGCGACTCGCCCATTTTGCCACGCGCCTGGCGATCGTTCAGATTGCCGCCCGCCAGAAACGGCATCACGGCGAAGGGCATGCCCTCATCGTCACCAATATCCAAAATGTCCACGACATGCGGATGGCGAAGGTGTACGAGCGAACGAATCTCGCGCTCAAAACGTGGCCGAAAATCCGGGGCGGCCAGTGCATTGGGCAGCGGCATCTTCAGCACGACGTCGGCCTTCAGCCGCTCGTCCATGGCCCGAAAGACGACCGCCATGCCGCCCGCCCCGAGTCGGTCCACGACCCGGTAGCGACTCGCCAACACACGCCCAATCGGATCAGCCCCGGTCGATGGCACAACGAACTCCCCGTAGGACAAGATTCCAATCTTGTCCGTTTGCAAACACCACAAGTTCTATGTTGCAAGCTGGCGAATCGCTTGGCAACGAAATATCACTTCCAAAACGTAAACTCAGCCTCCCCTTTGCGGTCGCGTTTTTTTTCTCTCGGTTATTGATTGTAAAGATCGCTTTTGCCATGATGGTTCTCAACCTCTTGGAGAATTATCATGCGCTCTCGTTGGTTGATTATCCTCCTGTTATTCTTGCTTCCGTGCAGCATAGTCCGGGCCGAAAGTCCGCCGGACGATGTCCTCTTTTATCGGCTCCTTCGGGACGTTCGTCGCGATGCGAAGGAGTCGGAATTTGCGCTGATGCTGAAGGCCATCCTGTCCGGTTCGATGATGGGCCAAGGTGACGGCTGGTTCAAGCCGTCGGAGAGCCGTTATACCTGGAAATGGCTGGCCGAGCGCTACGATGTGAAGAAGAAGGGCAAGATCAAGGAAGAGGACTGGACCGGGCCGAAAGCGCTCTTCATGCGGCTGGATCGTGACCGCAACGGCGTCATTTCCGAAGACGATTTGGACTGGTCAAGCAGGTCGGCCTACGTGAAGCAGATGAACTACGCGTACCAATGGCTGCGGATGGTGGATCCGAACAATGATAAGAAGCTTACTCGCGAGGAGTGGAACGAACTGTTCGACAAGCTCGCGCAAGGAAAGACCTATTTGAATGCCGATGACGCTCGCGCCTTGCTGAACCCCACGCCTCCGCCGGCGCAATTCAGCCTTCCCGACATTCCTTCGAAGGCTACGCTGCTGAAAGGGCTCTTCCAGGGTGAACTCGGCTCAGCGTGCGAAGGCCCAAAAGTCGGCGACAAGGCGCCGGATTTCACGCTGAAAACCAGTGACAAGTTGAAGACGATTACCCTGTCGCAGTTCTTCGGCAAAAAGCCGGTGGTGCTGGTCTTTGGCAGCTTTACCTGAGGGCCGTATCGGGCCCAGTTTGGGTCTATCGAGGAATTGAAGGCACGCTACGGCGACCGCGTGGAATTCCTGGGGGTATATGTTCGTGAGGCACACCCCACCGACGGCTGGCGGATGAAGTCGAACGACAATGTCGGCGTGAGCTTCGCGCAGCCGCTCACGAAGATCGGCCGCGAAGAGATTGCCGCGAAGTGCTGTTCAACCCTGAACATGACGATACCGCTCGTCGTGGACGAGATCGATGATCGTGTCGGCCATCTCTATAGCGGGATGCCGGATCGGCTGTACCTCATCGACAAGCACGGCCGCATCGCCTACAAGGGCGGCCGGGGGCCATTCGGTTTCACGCCCGGCGAACTGGAGCAAGCCATCATCATGAATCAACTCGAAGAAATCCCGCCGGCCTCGAAGAAGGAACTTACTCGTGTGCCGGTGCTTTCCAATGCCGAGGCGTGGGCCAAGTTGCCGCAGACCGCGTCCAAAACCGAAGCACCGTCGGCCGGCACGCCGCTGCCGATTTGGGCGCGAGCGCTGGCCGCCCCCATGCCGCGCACGACCGCAGCCATGCTGGAACTGGATTACTCGCATCGTGCCAAAAGCCCGCTCGATCCCAAGCTGCGAGCGGAGATGCGCTGGGTGGCGGCGAATGCCAACCGCAGCCCGTACGGCGAAGCGTACGCGTTGGCCGACTTTCGCCGCGCGGGTGGGACGGAAGCGGAGATCGCGGTCTTGAAAGGCGAGGCAAAGCAATGGCCCGCGGAGGAAAAAAATGCGCTGACCTTCGCCCGGAAGCTGACGAAGGAAGCGTACAAGGTATCGGATGAAGAAGTGGCCACCCTGCGCGAAGAATACGGCGACGCCAAGGTCGTGGCCATGGTGCAGTTGTTGGCCTATGCGAATTTCCAGGACCGGTTGCTGCTCACACTTGGCTTGAACGTGGAGAAAGGCGGGCCATTACCGCCGCTGGCAGTGCAGTTCCCGAGGCCATGGGCCGGCGGAGCGGAAGCACCCAAACGAACGTCGCCGAAGCCGGCCAATGGCTCGAAGCCAACGCGAACCGGCGCTCCGGAGTGGGGCAAGGTGGACTACGGCTCGCTGCAAAAACTGCTGACCGAGCAGCGGGCCCGGGAACCACGGATTCCAGTGCCGACGTTCGAGTCGGTGAAGAAATATCTGCCGCCCACTTACCCAAAGGACCACGAACTGAAGATTCGCTGGAGCCTGGTCTGCCTCGGCTACCAACCGGAGCTGGCTTCCGCCTGGACGCTGTGCACTCGGAATTTTGGGGAAGAGTCGCAACAGGACCGCGTTTTCGAGGAGAGCCTGTTCTGGGTGGTCACGCGGTCGCTGCAGTGCTTCTACTGAATGGGCCACTGCGAAATGTTGCTCGCGGTCGCGGGCCTGGATGAGAAGCAAATCAGCGAACGGGAAAAGAACTTGGCCAGCGGGGACTGGTCGTCGTTTTCGCCACAGGAGCAAGCGGCCTTTGCTTACGCCAAGAAGATGTCACAAGAACCAGCATCAATCAACGATGCCGACGTCGCGGAACTGCGCCGGCAATTCGGCGCCGAGCGCATGTTTGATGTGATCTGGTGGGCGTGCCGCTGTCACTACATGACCCGCGTGGCCGACGCCTTTCAGTTACCGCTCGAACGCGAGAATGTGTTCGAAGGGTTTTCGGCTCCGAAAAAGAAGTAACGATCCGCAGAGAAAGAGGGAATGGAAGCGGCAGGTTAGCAAGTTAGATCCGAAAATCGCGCCAATCGCCATTCGGTTCGCGAACCTGATTGGGCGCGAAGTTCGCCTTGTATTCAAGCGACGCACAGCCTTCCACATAGTAGCCCAAGTACACGTGTGGAATGCCGCGCATCGCGGCAACTTCGATCATGCTCAGCACATTCCATGTTCCCAGTGAGCGATGGCGTTCGTTTGGGTCGTAATAAAAATAGATGGCAGACATCGCGCCGGGCAGATTATCCACATAGCCGACACCGATGAGCCTCTTTTCCAGATAGAAACACCATTCCTGCACGGGAAATGGATTATCCACGAAGGATTGGATATACTCCGTCATCTCCTTTGGGGCATGTTCGCGCCAGCCCTTGAATTCGCTTTGGAAGTCATGATAGCAATCGTATAGCTCCAATTTCTCGCGGCTTGCACTGGGCTTTCCGATCTTGAGGCGGACAACGCCCTCATTCAATTTCCGTGCCCGGCGCTGGCTGCGGTTGGGGCGAAACTGCTCGACCAGCACGCGCAATGTGCGGCAAGCTTGGCAATGCGGACAAACGGGGTGGAATAGGCTCCGGCCGAAGCGCCTCCAGCCATTGGCCATGCGCTCGGCGTACTCACCGGCTGTCATAGCGCGCACGAACTCGTACTCGAGTTGCCAGAGCCGGTCTGGCAAGTAGCCGCACGCCGATGGCGGGCAGACAAAGCGAGCGAGAAGTTCCATGTTCTGCAATGCCGCAAGCGGTATTATTCCACGAACTCCACAGCCACTGGCTTCGGAATCACCCCGGCACGGTGCCCTTCTGCTAGTAAGCGTTGCACAGCTTCGCGGCCACGCGGGCCGTAGTCCAGCGTCCATTCATTCACGTACATGCCGACGAATCGGTCGGCCAGAGCGATGTCCATGTCGCGGGCATATTGCAGCGCGTAGGCCAGGGCCTCTTTCCGGTGGTCGAGCGAGTAGCGAATGCTTTCCTTTAGCAGCCGGCTGATTTCGCGAATCGCTTCCGGCCCCAGGTCGCGCCGCACGACGTTGCCGCCCAGGGGCAACGGCAGCCCGGTTTTTTCTTGCCACCACACGCCGAGGTCCGCGATGAGTTGTAGGCCCTGATTCTGAAACGTCAATTGCCCTTCGTGGATGATCAGACCGGCTTCGAATTTTCCGTTGGCAACGGCCGGAATGATCTGGTCAAATGGAATCACTTCGCTCGGAAAGCTCTCCGGCAGTAAAAGTCGGAGCGCCAGAAAAGCGGTGGTCCGTCTTCCGGGCACCGCAATCGTGATGTTCTTCAATTCATCAAGGTTCAATTTGCGCCGGGCCACGACCATCGGCCCATATTTATCGCCCATGCTGCAGCCGCTAGGCAGTAGTGCATATTTCTCCTGGAGATAAGCATAGGCATGAAGGCTCACGGCCGAAACTTCGAGTTCACCGCGCATAGCGCGATCGTTCAGCGTTTCGATATCTTGCAATTCGTGTCTAAAGTGAAACCGGCCCGTGTCGATCTTGTTGTGGGCCAACGCGTAAAACATGAAAGCGTCGTCGGGGTCGGGACTGTGGCCTACAGTGATGATTTGCCTGGTGCGGTCGGGGTTCATGTGGGATTCCTGGAATGGATGGTATTCTTTCAACCGCAAAAGCAGTGAAGCGGCAACCGGCGAAGCCCCAAGCGGTTAGCTTGTCTTCACCTGCATCAAAAAGCGCTTCGTGACTTCCGTTCTTGGCGCGTGAAAAATCTGGTCGGCCGGGCCAGATTCCGCAACCTGCCCTTCGGCCATCACATGCACGGTTTGCGCCACACGTTCGGCGAAGCCCATGGCGTGCGTCACCACCAGCATTGTCTGTTCGTGCTTCGCCAGGTCGGTAATCACGGCCAGCACTTCATTGGCCATGACGGGATCCAGCGCACTGGTCGGTTCGTCGAAAAGGATGGCATCGGGCTTCACGGCCAGGGCTCGGGCTATTGCCACGCGCTGTTGCTGGCCGCCGGACAGTTGCTCGGGCTTGCAATGCAGTTTGTCCTTCAAGCCGACGCGCTCTAACAGGCGCACGCCCTCTGGCTCGGCTTGAGCGCGGCTTTGCTTCAACACCAAGCGCGGCCCACACATTACGTTTTCCAGCACGGTCATGTGCGGGAATAGGTGAAACTGCTGGAAAACCATGCCCACGTGCTGCCGAAGTTTCCGCAACGCTTCGCCGTCGGGCCGGCTGGAAAGTTTCAGGTTATCGACTTGAATTTCGCCTTGCTGAAAGCGCTCCAGGCCGTTGATGCAGCGCAGTAGCGTGCTCTTGCCGCCGCCGGACGGGCCGATGATGGCCGCCACTTCGCCGCGCTGCACCGACATGCAGACGCCTTTGAGTACGGCCAGTGAACCATGATTTTTGCAGAGGCCAGAGACTTGGATCATCGTTCGCTTCCAACCTACGCATTGATGGCCGGCACGCGCTTCTCCAAGCGTCGGGCCAGCAGGGATAACGGGTAGCTCATCGCCAGATACAGCAGTGCGGTCACGGCAGCAACTTCCAGCGGGGCGCCGGTGTTATTGGCCACGATACTGTATTGTTTGCTCAACTCGATGATCGTGATGGCCGAGCAGACGGAGGTGTCCTTGAAGAGGGCAATAAAGTCATTCGTCACGGGAGGGATGACAATTCGCACCGCCTGGGGAACAAGGACGTAGCGAAGCGCTTGCCGCCGCGTGAGGCCCAGTGAAAGCGCGGCCTCCATTTGCCCCGCGGGAATCGCCTGCAAGCCGGCACGGTAGATTTCGGCCTCGTATGCAGAGTAATTGATGGCCAGCCCGCTCACGGCTGCAATGAGCGCGAAATTATGGTTCCACCAGTCCGGCAAGGCCACGAAACTGTGAATTGCCCACGGCAAAACGTAGAAAAGGAAGAACAGCTGGAGCATTAGCGGGGTGCCACGGATGACTTCCACATAAACAGCTAGCGGCGCGCGCAAGATGGCTGGCCCGAACAGACGCCCCAATGCAATCAGCAGCCCAAGCACAATTGCCAGGGGCATGGAGGTGATGCTGAGCAGCACCGTCATACCGGCTGCTTCCAGCAAAGTGACCAAGTTTTCGCGGATGACGGCCCAACCGCGTTTGCGTTCTTCACCGCCACGCATCTGATCGGGCAACTGCTGCACTTCGGGGATGACGAGTGTTAATTGTGCGTCATTCCAGATCTGATATTTGTCATAGATCGTTTTGAGTCGACCGTCCGCCATCATCTCGCGAAGGCCGGCGTTCAATTCGTCACGCAGTCGCTCATTTCCGGGGCGAAGGTAAATCACGAAATAGCCGCGACCCACTGTTTCGCCGACAAAATGCAGAGTCGGATAACGGTTTCCAAAAGTGTTCGCGGCCATCAGATCAGTCAGGGTTGCGTCTAGTTGTTCGTCACGAACGTGGTCCATTGCCTGAGTTGTGCCGGGATAATCCTTGGTTTTCACTGTCTCCGCAAAGTTTTCCTTGAGGAAACGCTCGGCGGCCGTATCGGTCAGTACTCCGATATGCCATTTGTCTCCCTGAATCGGTTGGCGGAGATCGGCCCAACTCTTGAGGCGCCCATCATTTTTGCGTGCCAGTAATTGGAGGTCGTTTACAAAATAAGGAATGGTGCAAAGATTACTTTGCACGCGATCCTTACGGAGTTCGACGCCGTTGCAAATGATGTCTACTTCGCCACCGCGAAGTAGGTCGGTCAGATTGGCCCAGTCGCATTGTTTGAATTCCGGTCGGACGCCAAGCTTTTTGGCCAGAGCCTCCATCAGTTCGCCTTCGAATCCGGCCGGCCGGGTCTTGTCATCGCCCCCGATGATGTACGGCGCGCCGCCCTCTTCATCGCCGCCCCATCGAATGACGCCGCGCTTCTTGATTTCATCGAGCGTGTCGGCGCGAAGGCACGGCGAGAGCAATAGCGATGCCATGCAAGCGATGAATACTCGTGCGATCAAATTGGTTCCTCTCCTTTACATTGTTTTCCAATGCGATTACATCATACTTGCTCCGGCAAGAGTCGCAAGGGCGTGGACGTAGTTCAGGTTTTTCCAGCCTGACTCGACGACTCCGCAGACAGCCAGGAAAGGCTGACCTACGACGGCGGGGCGGGGGCGGTTGCGGCGGGATAGCGCATTCGTTAGAATGTCCAGTCAGGGGAAGGGGAGTTCTCCAAACGAGAAGAGCGAATGACTTCGAATTTGGACCGCGTTTGTGTGGTGATTGCCCGCACCCGCCACCGGATGATGATGGTGGAAATCCAGGAAGCTGCCAAACGCGGCGCCAAGATGCTGGAGCTGCGGCTCGATTTCCTCAATCGCGCTCCCGAAATGAAGCGATTGCTGGAAAACCGCCCCTGCCCGCTGGTGGCGACCATTCGCAAGCCGGAAGACGGCGGCCGCTGGAAGGGGACCGAAGAGCAACGCCGCATGCTGTTGCGGCAATGCATCGCCAGTGGCTTCGACTGGGTGGACCTGGAAACCACCGTCGCCGATGAGATTCGCCGCTACGGTTCGACCAAGCGAATCGTCAGCTATCACAATCAAGACAACGTTCCGGATAACCTCGACGAAATCTTCGAAAAGATGCAGCGGCAAGACGCCGACGTGCTCAAGATTGCCGTCACCGCTCAGCAACCGGAAGACAACCTTCGCATTCTGAATCTCGTGAAGGACGCCAAGAAGCCGACCGTGGCCCATTGCATGGGCGACATCGGTTTCCCCAGCCGGTTGCTAGGCCTGAAATTCGGCGCTCCATTCATCTATGCCGCCTTCAACCCCGAGCGCGTGATCGCTCCCGGCATGCCGTCGATGCATGACCTGCAAACGGTTTACCCCGTTGGCACCATGAATGCCGACACGAAAGTCTACGGCGTGATCGGCGACCCGGTCGCGCATAGCTTGAGCCCGCTCCTGCACAATCGACTGTTCAAAGATTACGGCATCAATGCCGTGTATCTGCCATTCCGCGTGCCACGAGGAGGGCTCGAGCCCTTCTTGAATGCGTTCGACAGCATTCCGGTGCATGGTTACAGCGTCACCATTCCGCACAAGGAAGCCGCCGCGGCCCTTGCCAAGAAACCGGACGAAACGGTGCGGCAGACGCGCGCTGCCAACACGCTGGTGCGGCTTGCCGGGGAAGACGGCTTTGCAGCCGCCAATACAGATTACCAGGCGGTGATCGATTCGCTTTTGGTTGCTATGGGGCCGAGCGAAGACGGCAATCCGCCGACGTTGGGCAATAAGATGGTTTCTCTCCTGGGCGCCGGCGGCGTGGGCCGGGCCATCGCGCATGCACTAAAGAAGGCGGGTTGCATCCTGACCATCAGCAATCGCACGACGGAACGAGCCCATGTTCTGGCGGAAGAAGTCGAAGGCCGCGTGTTGGAATGGATGGGCCGGCATGTCACCGGCTGCGACATTCTGGTAAACGCCACCTCCGTGGGCATGTATCCGAACCTGGACGACACGCCTATCCACGCTGGCTACCTGCAGCCGAACATGATCGTTTTCGACACTGTTTACAACCCAGAGTCCACGGTGCTGGTGAAAGCGGCCCGCCAACGCGGTTGCCGAGTGGTGACTGGCCTGGAGATGTTCGTGCGGCAAGCCGCGCTGCAATTCGAGATGTTTACCGGTCGCCAGCCGCCACTGGAAGATTTGCGCGACATTGTTCGCGAGGCTCTCTCGCCGGTAACCATTCGCGACGATGACGAAGAAGCCGAGGCGAAGGAATGACGCCGCCAGCACTCGGCTCGATCCTGCTTATCGGGCTTCGTGGAACGGGAAAAACAACCGTCGGCCGGCTTTTGGCGGAAAGACTGTCCTTGCCGTTTTACGATGCCGATGTTGAACTCGAAGCAAGGGGCGGAAAGAGCATTCGCGAAATCTTCGCTGCCGAGGGGGAAAAGCACTTCCGCGATTTGGAAACAGAAGTGCTCCAAGACCTGCTAAAAAAAGGGCCAGCCGTGATCGCCGCTGGCGGCGGCGTGGTGTTGCGGGAAACCAACCGGCAGCGCTTGCGCGCAACCCAAAAGGTGATCTGGCTTACGGCCGATGCGGAGACACTGTGGCAACGCCTGCAGGATGATGACTCGACCTGGGGGCGCAGACCGAACTTGCTTGCCGGCGGCCAAGCCGAGATTAAGGAATTGCTGCGGCAGCGCGAGAGTCTGTACCGCGAATGT
The DNA here is from genome assembly GCA_035307785.1 of Gemmataceae bacterium. Lineage (GTDB taxonomy): Bacteria > Planctomycetota > Planctomycetia > Gemmatales > Gemmataceae > DATGHS01. The sequence continues at coordinate 3,463 of DATGHS010000316.1, read as the reverse complement.
GCGACTCTGATTGTTGACACAACCGGTCGCTCGCCGCATGAGATTGTGGATGATATCTTGGCATCATGATCGACTTCCTTATCTACCAGGGCCCCATCATTTTCGTCCTTGTCATCGTATTTATCTTGGGCTCCATCATTGGCAGCTTGCTGAATGTGTGCATCGCGCGGCTGCCCCGAGAAAAGAGCATCGCCTGGCCCGGCTCGCGCTGCGGCAAATGCTTTCAACCCATTCGCTGGTACGATAACCTGCCGCTGCTGAGTTACTGGATCCTGGGCGGCCGCTGCCGCACTTGCAAGGCGCGTTTTTCCATTCGCTATTTTCTAATTGAATTGCTGGTCGGTGTAGCGTTCGTCGGCCTGTTTTACCTGGAGGTGATTCGCAATCAGCACGAGATGCCGGAATTTCGCAATGCGGTGCGCGATCTGCAATTCGAACCTTTCAGTTGGCAGAACCGGGCTTACTTCCTGTTCTTCCTGCACCGGGCGGTTTTGTTTTGCCTGCTTCTCACGGCCGCGCTGTGCGATTTGGAGGACCGCACGATTCCTCTGTCGGTTACGCTGCCGGGAACACTGATCGGACTCATCTTCGCCATTGCGTTCCCGTGGCCCTGGCCGAATCCGCCCGCACAGGCGATGCCGCTTCCGCTCGTCCGTAGCGCCTCATTAAATCAATGGTCGATGATGATGGGACCGGTGAAACCGGGGTTGTATCCATGGCCTGTATGGGGGCCCCCGCCGACTGGACTGCCAGCCGGTAGCTGGCAGCTGGGGCTCTTCACTGGCTTAGCCGGCGCCTTGGCCGGCACGTTTCTACTGCGGGCCGTCAAGTTCCTGTTTGAAAAAGGGCTCGGCAAGGAAGCGCTTGGCCTCGGCGACGCCGATCTGATGATGATGGTAGGCGCGTTTTTGGGCTGGCAGGTTGTAGTAATTGCGTTCCTGGTCGGGGCGGTTGCGTCGCTGTTCCTGGCCTTGCCACAGCTAATCTTCCGTGGCGATAATTCCTTGCCGTTTGGACCCGGGTTGGCAGTCGGCACGCTTATAACCTGGCTCTGTTGGAAATGGATTGGGCCGGAACTTCAGCCTTTGTTTTTCAACGACGTGCTGTTGCTGATCTTGTTCGGCGGCAGCGGGATGATGTTATTCTCGCTAGCTCTGCTGATGCGAACCTTTCGGCCCCCGGCAAAATCAATGGAAGGAGGAAGCGGACAGTAGTCAGGCTTTCCAGCCTGACTGCGATAGCTTGTCAGGCTGGAAAGCCTGACCTACGGCTCACGGGACACCAATATGGCTCGCGAAATTGTCATCATCGACTACGGAATGGCCAATCTGCGCAGCGTGCAGAAAGCGTTTGAACGTATCGGCCAGCCCGCCATGATTACCAGCGATCCGAATCGCGTTGCCGAGGCGGAAAAGTTGGTGTTGCCAGGGGTCGGCGCCTTCTGCGATGGCATCGCCAAGCTGCGCGAAACCGGCCTGACCGAGCCAATTCGCAATCATATCCATGCCGGCCGGCCGTTCCTTGGCATCTGTCTCGGGCTGCAATTCCTGTTCACCCGCAGCTTTGAAGACGGCCTGTTCACCGGCATGGAGATCTTCCGCGGCGACGTGGTGCGCTTCCCGCAACGAACCGGCCTCAAGGTCCCGCACATGGGATGGAATCAGCTTCGCTTTCGCCGGCCCAGCCCGATGTTTCGAGGATTGAACGACGGCGATGCGGTTTACTTCGTACATTCCTATTATGCCGTCCCGGAATCGCCCGACCTGATCGCAGCAGAGGCCGATTATCCCGAGCCGTTCACCGCTGCCATTTGGAAAGACAACGTCTTTGCGACCCAGTTCCATCCGGAGAAGAGCCAGGCTGTGGGGCTGACAATGCTACGCAATTTCGCGCAGTTATAACTCAAGTCGGAAGAGAAGAGTAAATTAAATCAATTGCAATTGAGGAACGAAAAATGAAACACTCCTTTTCTGCCTTTGTTGCCGTCGTCGGAGTCGTTTTGGTGCCAATCATACCTGTGACGGCACAGGAAAAAAGCGTCAAGCCCGGGATCAACAAGCCCTTCGAGAACCCCGACATTCCAGAGTATCTCAAGAAATTCGAAGGCGAGAGCCGGGAGATTGCCACAAAGGCGAAAGACATTGTTGCTGCTTGTAAGCTGAAAACGGGAATGGCAGTCGCTGACGTCGGCGCGGGCACCGGGCTGTTCACCCGGAAGTTTGCCGTCGAGGTTGGCGAGAAGGGCAAGGTCTACGCCGTCGATATTTCGCAGCCGTTCCTTCGCTATGTCGAAAAAACCTGCACCGAAAGCGGGATCAAGAATGTCGAGACGGTGCATTGCGACCAGTATTCCACGAAGCTGCCCAAGAACTCTGTCGATCTGGTCTTTATTTGCGACACTTATCATCACTTCGAGTTCCCGCAACGCACGTTACAATCGATTCACGACGCGCTCCGCCCCGGCGGCCAAATCGTCCTGATCGACTTTCACCGGATTGAGGGCAAGAGCAGTGATTTTGTAATGGGCCACGTGCGCGCGGGACAGGAGACTTTCGTGCGGGAAATCACGTCGGCCGGTTTCAAGACGATTGGTGAAGAAAAGATCCTCAACGAGAATTACTTCGTTCGGTTTGAGAAGAAATAGGCATATCGGGCATGAACGGATTTGCGCCTGCTCGCTAAACGCGGGACTTCGCGGCGCTGGCCGCTGTTGCTACTCTTAATGCTATGCGGTCATTCCTGCCCATATTGCGCCTGGCGCCGTTGCTTTACCTGATTGCACCGATCTCCTCTGCGGTGGCGCAGGATCCGGCGGTTGGCGTCCATTGGGCCTTTCAGCCTATTACGCGGCCGCCGCTGCCAACCGTGAAGCACGCCGATTGGCCGCGCAATCCCATCGATCACTTCATTCTGGCTCGTCTCGAAAAGGAAGGACTTGCGCCTGCTCCCGAGGCGGATCGCGGTACGCTTATTCGGCGGCTCAAATTCGATCTCGTCGGCTTGCCGCCATCGCCGGAGGAAGTTCACGATTTTCTGCGCGACACGCGGCCCGATGCCTACGAGCAGTTGGTAGATCGCTATTTGGCCAGCCCGCAGTTCGGCGAGCGCTGGGCACGGCACTGGCTCGACGTGGTGCGCTTTGCCGAGAGCAACGGCTTCGAGACAAATCTGCCCCGGCCCAATGCCTGGCGCTATCGCGACTGGGTCATCCGTTCGTTCAATTCGGACAAGCCGTACGATCAATTCGTGCGCGAGCAAATTGCCGGCGACATGTTGGGCGCCGATGAAGCCACCGGATTTCTGGTGGCGGGAGCGTGGGATGCAGTGAAAAGTCCCGACCCGGTGCTTACCGCCCATCAGCGGGCCGATGAACTACACGATATGATTGCGACCACCGGCTCCGCGTTCCTGGGGCTGACGGTCGGTTGCGCCCGCTGCCACGATCACAAATTCGATCCGGTAA
>DATGHS010000315.1:0-13940 GCA_035307785.1 Gemmataceae bacterium | reverse complement strand
TGCTCGCCGCTGGTGCGTGCGGTGCAGACCGCGCAAATCCTCGCCGAACCCTACGGCCTGACGCCAATCCCCGCCGAAGCCCTCATCGAGTGCGATATTGGGCGCTGGGAAGGGCAAGACTGGCAGTCGATCCGCTATTTCGACGCGGCCGCGTACCGCGAATTCATGGCCGACCCTGCCGCGAACGGCTATCCCGATGGCGAAAGCTTTCGCGAAGTGCATGATCGGGCCGCGCCCTTTTTCGAAAGCCTGCTGCGGCGGCATGATGGACAGAGTATTCTGGTCGTTTCACATCGCATCGTGAATCGCGTTTATCTGTCGAGTCTTCTGGGAGTGCCGTTGCTGCAAGCGCGCGAAGTGCTGCTGGACAATTGCGGCATCTCGGTGGTCAGACGCGAAGACGGCAAAACTTCCGTGAATATGCTCAATGCTTCGTTTCATCTCCAAGGCGTGGCAGCGTGACCTCAACAATGGGTTTCGAGCGGAATCCCAGCACGAATACGTCACACTTGCTCAGCGCGCCCTCCACGGTTTGGCGAAAATCAGCAGCCAGGCCGATTGTGTGCACGTCCATGAACACATTGGCCTCACCGTACTTTCGCGCCAGGTGTTCATACAAACAGCCGGTAACGCAGCCGCTGTCTTCGCGCTGATAGGAAACGAAAACTTTCGGCATAGTCTTGCCAATCGTCCAACGCCGCGAAAGTCGTTACTTCTTTTCCGGACCCGGCCCCGGCTTACTTGCCGGAGCCTCCAGCCATTCCACTTTGCCGCTGGCGAGCGAGTAAACGCCGCCCACAATGCGGATACGTTGCGTGGCGACAAATTCCTTGAGCACACTGCTATCCCTGGTCAAATGCTCCATCTGGTGAAGCACATTGTTCCTTATACCGGCATTCAGGGCAGCGGCCTTGTCCATCGGTAGATCTTTACCGACATCCACGTGTTTGACGAGTGTTTGCAGATTGCCTTCCAGTTTCGCGCCGGAAAGGGCTGTCTCCACAGCGCCGCAACTGCTGTGCCCTAGCACCACCACGAGAGTGGGACCAAGGTGCTCGACCGCATATTCAATGGAGCCGGTAATGTCAGGGCTGGTCACGTTGCCCGCTACGCGGACCACGAAAACGTCGCCGAGCTGCTGGTTGAACACCAATTCCGGGCCGACGCGCGAGTCGGCACACGTGAGAATTACTGCGAACGGGTGCTGGCTATTAGCGGTCTTGGCACGCTGCAAAGGATAAGGATCGCGCGGCAACAGTTGGTCCGCAACGAACCGTGCATTGCCGTCCTGAAGTCGCTTGAGGGCGACGTCGGGCGTGACTTTTCCGACCTTTGGTTCGTCGGCGAGAAGAAGCGAAGGGCAGAAAACCAAAACATATATACACGCGACGATTGACAGATGCCTTGCCATGATGAACATCCCTTTGCTGAAAGTCGAGCGAGAAGAGAACGGACCAATCCTTCTGGTTCAGTCCCAGTGAAAGCGAGCCTCAGACCAGCAATCCGCTCGCGAGCTTATTTCAAGAACCGGAAACTCTGGCCGATTTTGTCGAAGGTTGCCGTGTACTTGGTTTCCTGATCGGGCAGAGTAGTGAGGGTGACAACAAATGCATCTTTGCCGTGAACGAGGATGTATTGGGTGTTGGCGAGCGTCTGCGTTTGCCCATCGGGCATGTTCATGCTCATCCGGACCCTGAGCCGTTCGCGATCACCGAGGCGCTCATGGTTTACCGGCTTGGTGACGTTGGACAGTGATTCGTATTGCCGCAACGACTCGCTGACAATGGAATCCAAGGTGCCGCCAGGCGGCAAGGGAACGCGAATAATGTTAACGTTGGTTGCGAAAGCTGTGCCGATCGTTGTCTGGTCCAGGCCGAAGAATTTTACGCCTTTGGTCATTTGCTGGCGCAGATTGCCCGCCATCGCCTGCATTTGCGGATTTTGTCTGATAGCCTCTTGCATCCCAGCTTCGAACTTCTGGGGATTCATGTCGATCTGCCGCCAATCCGGCGGCAACGCGATGGAAAAGTCCTCGCCCGATACCTGGTAGACCGGCCAACCGCTGGGATCTTTGGCGCTCGGCACCGGCATTGTTTTGCCAATGCTCGTGTCGGTCGAAGCACGTTTGTTACAGGCGGCTACACCGACCACAGCTAGCACCGCGACTACGCAAAACACGCGCTTAAAGCAAATCATGATTTTAGCCCCTGGAAGAGTAACCAGCCCGTTCAGCCAGAATGGGGTCAGAGTAAGAAAGTCGCCGCCAAGGTTCAATCAAATCTTGGGCCATTCAAGGGCTAGCCCGAGCCAAGGATGACGCGTTCCATGTTGCCGGATCAGGTCATATAACAGCGGTCAGTCACCTGGAAGGAGATAGACTGTGTTCTCATTTTGCCGGCTAACATTTGTTCTTCTCTCATTGGTCATTGCCCCAACCTTCGTCTTGGCCCAAGAGCCACCGAAGACGGTCGCAGAATCGTCGCAGTTTCAAGCCACGTCGCATTATGCCGACGTGATGGAATTCTGCACGCAGCTGAGCAAGCTGGCGCCGAACGTTGTCCGCCTGGGCGACATCGGCACGAGCAGCGAAGGGCGCAAGATGCCGCTGCTCATTCTTGCTGACCCGCCCATCGCGACCTCGGAACAGGCCGCTTCCAGCGGCAAGCTGGTCGCATTTCTGCAAGGGAACATTCATGCCGGCGAAGTGGACGGCAAGGAAGCGCTGTTGATGTTGGCGTGCGAGATCGCCCTGGCAAAAGAGCGGCCGCTCTTGAAGGAATGGATCATCGCCATTGCGCCGATTGTGAATCCGGATGGCAACGAGCGCTTTTCCAATACCCATCGCACCGAGCAGAGCGGCCCGCCGGAGGTTGGCATTCGCGAGAATGCGCAGGGCTTCGATTTGAATCGCGACTTTATCAGGCTGGAATCACCCGAAGTGCAAGCGATGGTGCGCTTCTATCGCCGCTGGAACCCGGCCGCGGTGATCGACACGCACACCACCAACGGCTCCTATCATCGCTACCCGTTGACCTACGACGGCCCTCGGCACCCAGCCACGGATGAAAAGCTGCGAACGTTTGTGCAAGACACGCTGTTGCCGGCTGCGGGGAAGAAGCTCGAGAAAGCCACAGGCTTTCCGTCTTTCTTCTACGGCAATTTCGACGCCACTCGCACGAAATGGGAAGCCTACCCCGCGCTGCCGCGCATGGGCACGCCGTATGTGGGTCTGCGCGGGCGCATCTCGATATTGTCGGAATCGTACTCCTATGCTCCGTTTAAGGATCGGGTCACCGCGAGCCGCGAGTTCGTGCGCGCCTGCCTGGAAGTATTAGCCGAGAACACAAAGACCGTGCGGCAACTCCTGAACGATGCGAAGTCCGTACCGGAAACGGTAGCGATCCAGCACAAACTGGCCGCCCGCAAGAATCCCGTCCCGGTGCTTGGCTATGAAGAGAATGAAAAACACAAACCGTTGCTCGACAAGCCCAAGGAATACACGGTCACGCACATCGATCAGGGCGAGGCCACGCTCAAGGTGCCCCGGCCGTTCGCCTATCTGATTCCCGCCGAATTCAGCGATATCGTGCAAAATCTGCTGCGCCATGGCATTGTCGTGGACGAATTTCGCGAAGACATTGAACTTGATTACGAGCCAGAAATCGTACAAGCGATTTCGCGCTCTGGTCGCGATTACCAAAAGCATCGCCTGCTGCAGTTGAAGACCGCGACCGCGCCGGCCAAGAGCCGCATGTTCCCGGCCGGCACCGTCATAATCCGCACCAGCCAGCCGTTGGCCCGGCTTATCTCAATCTTGCTCGAAGCGCAATCGGAAGACGGTTTGGCCACGTGGGGATTCCTCGGCGACAAGCTGAAAGAAGGCGAGCCATACCCAGTCGTGCGCTTAACGAAACCGGTCTATGTCAACACGGGCACGGTGCGGCCGCTCCAAGAAGACCGCACCATGCGCAAAACGATCACGCCGGAAGACTACCTGGCCAATCGCGTGCCGAATTTCGGCGGCACGCCCGTTCGAAACATTAACTGGCTAAACGACGGCGAAAACTTTTTGCAGGTGAAACAGAACCGGCTCTTCAAAGTGCAAGCTGCCACCGGCCGGGTCGAACCGTTTTTCGACCCGGACAAGTTGAAGCCTGCTTTGGGGAAGATTCCGTCACTCGATGCCAGCGCGATCAATCAGGTTTTGCGCAGCACGACGTTTCAGATGAACCCACAGAAGACCGGTTTCCTTTTCTCGCATGCCGACGACTTGTATTACGCTAGTTTCGACGGTAGCAAGGCCGTCCGCCTCACGCGCACGCCGGCGAAGGAAGAACTGGCCACCTTCAGCCCCGACGGGCAGTGGGTCGCCTTCGTCCGCGACCAGAATCTCTATGTGGTGGACATCGCTACGCAAACCGAAAGAAAACTAACGACAGATGGTGGCGGCAAGGTTTCCAACGGCAAGGCAGACTGGGTTTATTACGAAGAGATCAACAACCGCGACTGGCATTGCTACTGGTGGAGCCCCGACTCGCGTCACATCGCATTCTTGCGCATCGACGACACGCCCGTGAACACGTTCACGGTGATCGATGAAATTCCCGTGCGGCAGAAGCTGGAGCAGACCGCCTACCCGAAGTCCGGCGACCCCAATCCGCTGGTGAAGCTCGGGATTGTCTCCGTGGCCGGCGGCGATCCGCAGTTCCCCGATCTGAACGGCTACACGGCCAACTCGATCCTGGTGCCGCGCGCGTGCTGGGCCAAAGACGGCCAGCGAGTGATCTTTTATGTCCAGGATCGCGCGCAAACCTGGCTCGATGTTTGGGCAGCTTCGGTCAATGGCAGCGCACCCACCAAGCTATTCCGAGAAACAACCAAGGCCTGGGTCGATGAACCGGGCGAACTGCATTTTTTGAAGGACGGCAGCTTCCTGTTCCCGAGCGAGCGAACCGGCTGGCGACATCTCTACCTGTACGACAAGAGCGGCAAACTTACTCGGGCCGTTACCAGCGGCGCGTGGGAAGTGCGCAAGGTGGAAGCTGTCGATGAAGACAGTGGCTGGGTGTACTTCTCGGGCACCAAGGACAGCCCGATTGCGTCGAATCTCTACCGTGTGCGGCTCGACGGCAGCAGCAGCGAACGTCTCACTGCCTCGACGGGGGACCATCACGGCAATCTGAGCCCTACGTGTTCCTACTTCGTCGATTCCTCCAGCAGCCACGACGCGCCCACGCAAGTGCGCTTGTTCAGCCGGGAAGGCAAATTCATGCGGATGATTGATAGCAATCCGACTTACGTTCGCGAGGAGTACCGCTTCGGCGAACTCAAGCCGGTGCAGATTCCGCTCAAAGACGGTTTTGTGCTCGAGGGCAGCATCCTCTTCCCGCTGAACTTCGACCCGCAGAAGAAATATCCGGTCTGGTTCCGCACCTACGGCGGGCCGCACACGCCCACCATCGTGGACGCATGGAATAACCGCATTTCCGACCACGTGCTTTCGGGCCTGGGCGTCATCGTCTTCCGCTGCGATCCGCGCAGCGCCAGCGGCAAGGGCGCCATTTCTGCCTGGACCAACTACCGACAACTCGGCATTCAAGAACTGAAAGACATTGATGAAGCCATCGACTGGCTCATCGCCAAGCATCCGTTTGTCGATGCGGCGAAGATCGGCATGGACGGCCACAGTTACGGCGGTTTCATGACCGCGTTTGTGCTCACGCACAGCACGAAGTTCTGCGCCGGCATTGCCGGGGCCCCGGTCACCGATTGGAAGGACTACGACAGCATTTACACCGAGCGTTACATGAACACCCCGCAGGAGAACCCCGAAGGCTACAAGAAAACATCCGTCGTGGCGGCAGCCCGCAATCTACACGGCCGGCTGCTGCTGGCCCATGGCCTGATGGACGACAACGTCCACATTCAGAATTCGATGCAATTCATCTACGAATTGGAAAAGGCCGGTAAGGATTTTGAACTGATGATCTACCCGCGCTCACGACATGGGATTTTCGAGTCGCATTATCAGCGGCTGATGCTGGAGTTTATTCGGAAATCGCTGGGGAAATGAAGTCAAAAGCCCAGGGACGGTAGTCCCTGGGCGTTCGCGATCGTCACGGCACAAACGCCGCGTCCGTCAGGCCGATATTGAATTTCAAATCCAGGTAAGTGAAGCATTCCACGAGTTCGCCGGTGGCGGGGCCATTGGCGCGGAGGCGGTCGTAATTCTCGATGCGGATCGGCAAGTTCGTGTCCTTGTCAAAGTAAATGACGGAACGGTAATGGCTCTTCTTCCCATCGGCAGTCGGGTCGGTCACGTCAATCCGCACGCAGCCTTTGCGATTGATTTGCACTTCGTTGATGGACACGCGCAGCGCATCGGCGCCCTCCGTCTTGGGTCGCGCCTGGGCTGCCGCGTTGATTTCATCGATCAAGTGGCCCAGCCCCGCCTCGGTGATGGCGTGGCGCGTGCCGAGCATCGCCTTGGGGTCATGCGGGTCAAGCGAGAACGTGGCAAAACCAAGCGGCCCTTTCGCGCGCAACTGGTTGTTATTCTTGCCAGCGATGTAGGCAGCCCCGCGCCCGGCCATCGACTTCGGCGCCTGAAACTTGAGCGATACGCTGAACGGTTGATTGCGCACCCGCATGAGCGCGATTTGTTCTTCCTGTAATGTACCGTCGATACGCTCTTGTTTTACAAACATGCACTGGTAGTCGCGCACTTTCTGGAAGGCGGCGGCCGCGGCCTTGTTCCACGTGCCGAGAATGTCGTTTTCGGCCAGGGGGACATTCCGCGGCTGGGTTTGCGGCACGATGGTAACGGCGGAGAATTCCGCCGGCGCGGAACCAGCGGGTTGCGCGATTACCATCGGCGCCACGCACAATAATGCCAGGCCCGCTAGAATGATGGAAGGCACCGCATATCGCCTAGTTGTTGCAGGTCGCATATTTTACCCTCGCTATCGTGGGCGTAATCGGGGTGTACGGGAGTGTCTTCGGACCGGAGCCGAATAGGCAATGAACCAGTTACTGCAGGTAGGACACGGATCGAGCCACGCAAGAAACGCTGAAAACGGTTTTTCGGGCGCGAACAGGGGCTTTCCGGGTCTTACGTTCGGTATCGTTGTTATCAGCGTAATTTGCGCTTAATTTCCGCGCCTGAAAACGGGACCAAGCCTCGTCCGCTCATACCGGAAACAGACGAAAAACACAATCCGGATTCCGGCCGCCGCAGGAAGATGAATCATGAACCAGAACTTGCGCTTGCACACCATCGTTTCCGAGCCGTTTGCAGAGAATTCCTACATAGTGGGACTGCCTGACCGAACCGACGTGTTCATCGTTGATCCCGGGTTTGATCCGCAATCGATCCTGCAATACGTAGAAGAGCAAGGACTGACGCCGCGCGCTATCGTGAATACGCACGGGCACGTTGATCACATAGCCGGCAACCGGGCCATGAAGCGCGCGTTTCCCGACGCGCCCATCATCATCGGCGTGGGCGATGTGCCGATGCTGACCGACGCATTCGAAAACATGAGCGCTCAATTCGGCTTGCCGGTGACCAGCCCGCCGGCCGATCAGACGGTGTGCGAAGGCGACCGGGTCGAATTCGCTGGCAGCGAATGGGAAGTCTTCGAGATTCCAGGCCATTCGCCGGGCCACGTCGTGTATTTATGGCGCGGTGAGCCGCACGTGGTGCTGGGCGGCGACGTGCTGTTTCGCGGCAGCGTTGGCCGCACCGATCTGCCTGGCGGCAGCTTCGAGTTGTTGCGCAGCGGAATCGAGGGCAAGCTCTGGCCGCTGCCGGATGATACGATTGTGTACCCGGGTCACGGTCCGGTTACCAAGATCGGCTATGAGAAGCGGACCAATCCGTTCGTGGGCGAGCAGGCGGAGTATCCGCTGTGAGCAGTTAAGACATGCCTTCAATCTTCTCCAGGGCCGCCAGCAACTCGGCGGGCGTCTGATAGCGGTCTTCCTGATTGCGCTTAAGCAGCTTTAGCACCAGGTTCTGGAATGCCTCGGGCACGTCGCCGACGAGCTTGCGCGGCATGGCCGGCTTCGATTCGCGAATGAGTTCGATGGTATCGCCCGGCGTCTTGCCTTTGAAGGGTAGCCGGCCGGTGAGGCGCTGGTAGACAATCACGCCCAGGCTGTACATATCGGCAAGGCTATCCCAGTAGGCGTTTTCTTCCAACCGTTCGGGCGCCAGGTACGGCAACTCGCTGAGCAGCTTGCCTTCTAGCACTTCGAGGTGCCATTGGCTCTTATCCATTGCTTGCTCGAACATCAGATCATTCAGCTTGGCAGTGCGATCCATGGCCACGAGGGTGTTCGCCGGCGTCAGATTGCCGTGGACAATGTGCCGCTTATACAGACAATCGAGCGCGTGGCCGATATCTTGCGCGATCTTGAGCGCGTTCCGCCATTTCACCTTCGCGGTCGACTCATCGCGCTCCATGATTTGGGCCAAACTATCGCCTTCGATTAATTCCTGCGAAATCCAGGTGTACCACGCCGTCTTTCCGGCGGAAAACCAGCGAACCAGATGCTCTTCCTGAATTTCGGCAACGGCTTTAATTGTTTCGGCGAAATGTTTAAGTTCCGCTTTGTCGGCGGGAAAGTCCGGGCCCAGCACCTTAAGCGCTACCTCTTGGCGCGCTTGTTTGTCGCGGGCTCGGAAGACCAATCCGTGGTGGCCGCGGCCAAGCATCGGGCCGATTTCGAAGTGGCCGAGCGTGTGGCCGGTAAGCTGCTCCAGTTGATCCCATTCGAGCTCCGGCAATTCCTCAGCCGGTTTGGCCACACCACGATCCGGATCGGGCCTGCTGCCGTCGTCTGGCTCCAGACGCATCTGCGTGTTGCCAATCCGCAGCACGTCGCCAGGTTGCAAGTGGTGCTGCCTAATCTTTTGACCGTTCACCAAGGTGTCGCGGTCTTCGGCCAGGGCAACGACGGCGACCTGATCTTGTTCGGTCTCAATCTGGCAATGTACGCGGGCCACGTAGAGATCGTTCAAACAAACGTCGGTGAACTTGTGGCTGTTGCCGATGACCGTCGCTCCTGCGGCGGGCAACGGAAAAAAGCGGCTGGCATCGGCTCCGTCGATGACGAATAGTCTCCAAGCCATAGCGGGCCTCCGGGGGTGTAGGGGGCAACCGGAGCACAAACAAGGCAATTGTATTTATGAGAACGCGCGTTTCACCAGAAAATCAATTTCTTTCCCGAATCGACATCTATGATAACGCTATATCTCGTGCGTGATTCTGGGACACCAGCCCGAAGCGTCAGCGAGGAATGCAAGCATTCCTCGCCGACGCTTTGGGCTAGTGATATAGGCTCACGACCGTCCTCGTGAAACGCGCGTGGCGGAGACACCAATGCCCGGTAAAAAGTCGTTTCTCTTGGACATGGACGGCGTCCTGGTGCGCGGCCGGCAGCCCATTCCCGGCGCTCAGGAATTCATTTCCCGCTTGCTGAAGACGGAAACACCTTTCCTCGTCATCACCAACAATCCGTTGCACACGCCGCGCGATTTGTCCCATCGGCTGTCGACCGTCGGGTTGACGATTCCGGAGAAAAATCTATTCACCTCGGCCCTGGCCACCGCCCAGTTTCTCGCCTCCCAGCGGCCGAACGGCACAGCCTTCGTGATCGGCGAATTGGGGCTCACGCATGCGCTGCACCAGGCGGGCTACACCATGACGACGGTGAGCCCGGAATACGTGGTGCTCGGCGAAACGCACTCGTATAACCTTGAAGTCATCACGCAGGCAATCCGGCTCGTGGCCGCGGGCGCTCGCTTCATTGCCACGAATCCCGATCCCATTGGTCCTTCGGAGTCGGGCATCGTACCGGCCTGTGGCGCAATGGCCTCTCTTATTGAAAGAGCCACCGGCGTGAAGCCATATTTCATCGGCAAGCCCAATCCGCTGATGATGCGGCGAGCGCTCAACCACCTCGGCGCTCATTCCGAAAGCACCATCATGGTAGGCGACCGCATGGACACCGACGTGGTGGCCGGCATGGAAGCGGGCATGGAAACCCTTCTCGTTCTTTCCGGGGTGACCGGCGAGCAAGATGTCGAGCGCTTCCCCTACCGGCCCACGCGCGTGCTGCCGTCGGTCGCTTCCATTCCCGTAGAGTGAAGGCGACGTATGAGTGCCGATCCCTTGCTCGCCTTCCGAGAAGCGCTGGCCAAGAAAAACCTTCTCGATGCCGCACAACTGGCCGCCGTGGACGAACTGCACGCTGACACGACCGACGTGCGCGCTGTGGCCAAGGAATTGATCCAGCGCCAGTGGCTGACGACCTGGCAAGCACAGATGCTGCTGAAGAATCGTGCGGATGATTTGCAGCTGGGCTCGTACGTGCTGCTGGAACTCCTCGGCGAAGGCGGTATGGGGAAGGTGTATAAGGCCCGGCACCAACTGATGGGTCGAATGGTGGCGCTCAAAATCATTCGCCGGGAACGGCTGACGAATAAAGACGCGGTGCGCCGGTTTCAGCGCGAAATTCAGGCCGCGGCCCAACTGTCGCATCCGAATGTCGTCCTGGCCTATGATGCCGATCAGATCGGCGACATCCATTTCTTTGCAATGGAATACGTGGATGGAATTGACCTGGGCCGGTTGGTGCAAGACAAAGGGCCGTTGCCGGTCCGCGAAGCGTGCGATTACATTCGCCAGGCTGCACATGGCCTGCAACATGCTCACGAACGTGGGCTCATCCATCGCGACATCAAGCCGACGAACCTGCTTCTCACCACTTCGCGCGAAGAATCCGTTCGCGCGGCATTAAGCGGCGTGATTGCCTCGCCATCGTCATCAGGGCTCGGCAGCCTGGAGTCCGTGGTTGGCGTGGTCAAAATCCTTGACCTCGGCCTGGCCCGCTTGCAGGAAACGGCCGACGGCGAAGCGCCGAGCCGGCTCACGCACGAAGGCTTCGTCATCGGCACGCCCGATTTCCTCGCCCCGGAGCAGGCCCGCAATGCCAGCAAGGTGGATATTCGCGCCGACATTTACGCGCTGGGCGGCACACTGTTCTATCTGCTCACGGGCCAGGTCCCTTACCCCGGCGGCACGCCGACCGAGAAGCTGCTCAAACACTCCATCGATCCGGTGCCGGAAGTGCGCCTTCTGCGGCCCGAAGTGCCGGAAGAAGTTGCCGCCCTACTGCGCCGGCTCATGGCCAAGAAACCGGAAGAGCGCTTTCAGACACCCGCTGAACTGGCCGTGGCGCTGGAACCGTTTTGCGTGGAAGCCGGCTCGTTGCGCACTTCGGGAAAGTTTCGACCGACTGCGATCGCTTCGCCGCACACCACGACCGACATGAACCCATCCGCCGCCAGTCAGTTCCGCTTACCGCTGCTCACGCAAGCGCGCTTGCAGGACGCGCGCAAACAGCGCCTGGGCCGCGTGCCATCCATCGGCAAATCGAAACTGTTGCTCGCGCTGCTCGTGGTCCTGGCGTTCTTCCTGATCGGCGGCGGGTTGACCTGGGTGGTGCTGAAGGCGCTGGGGAAGTAAATTGGCCGCCGCGGTCGCTTTCCTTCCTCGTTACCTGTCCCCGGCCTGGCAGTTTGCCCCTGCGATATTTCCTTTGGCGAAAAAGGCGCCCCAAGCCGAGTAACCGAGTTCAAAGCCGCCGCTCACGCTGCTGGAGTGCTGGGTCGGCTCTATCGCCAGTATTCGACTTACTTCCCGCGCCTCCTCTTACGCCCGCGCCTCGAGGATCAGGTTCAACGGCGTTTGGGCCGCACGGCGGAAGTGCTTGTACCCTGCGTCCTCGAACACCTTCCGCAGCCGGGCCTCGCCGGCCTGGGCGCCGAGGGCCAGCCCCACTTCCTGCGATAATGAATTGGGCGTGCAAATGATCGCCGATGCCACGTACATCAGGGCCGCCATCGGGTTCTCGGCAATATTCCGGGGCCGGCCATCCAGGGCAAACGGTTCCACTAGCAACACGGTTCCGCCGGGCGCCAGATGCTCCCGGGCGTGCCGGGCCACGCCTACGGGGTCGCCCATGTCATGCAAGCAATCAAAAAAGCAGATCAAGTCGTATTGCCCGGGGAAGGTCGCTGCGGTCGAGACTTCAAACTTGGTTCGCCCGCTTACGCCAGCCTCTTCGGCCCGTCGCCGAGCCGTTTCGATCGAAGGAGGATGAAAGTCGAAGCCGCAAATGGTCGATTTTGGATAGGCGTTGGCCATTACCACGACCGATGCTCCATGCCCGCAGCCAACGTCGGCCACCTTGGCCCCGGCCTTCAGCTTCGCCTCGACCCCATCGAGTGCCGGGATCCATTGGTTGGTCAAATAGGCCCGGTACCCGGTCCGGAAGAACCACTCCGTCCCGCAGAACAAGCATGGGTGATGCTCGCCCCAACTCAGGGCCCCGTTGCTCCGAAAAGCGGCGGCTACCTTCTGCATGTCAAAGAACATCGAACCCAGGGCATTCATCGCCCGGGCCACAAATACAGGAGAGGTATCGTCGGCCAGCGCCAGCGCCGCTTCGGGGCTCAACTCGTAAGTGTCTGCCGATGCGTCAAAAGAGATCAGACCGCCGGCCGCCTGAGAATCGAGCCACTCCCGCACCAGCCGGGCGTTGCACTTAGTCTTGGCAGCCACCGAGTCGGCCGTCCGCGGCCCGCTGCCGGCCAACTCGCGGTAGAACCCGAGTTCATCGCCCAGCCAAATGCTGCAACAGAGCGTGGCTCCGGTCATGTTGTCGATCATTTTGCCCATGAAGGCTTCGAGTTTTCCCTGATCGATGGTCATGGTTTCCTCTGCTTAGTTTCCAGAATGATGAGGTTCAGTCCCTCGCGAGGGCTCGACAGTTTCGGGCTTGGCCCGCATTGGTGATTCCCGGCATCAAGTTAAGATTATATGCTATTCTCCAATCGCATAACGCTTACGGCCGCTTGCCCAGCACCTCGCTCCGAGGATAGTCCATGTGCAAATTGTTGACGATCTGCTCCATGATCGCGGTTACTGCAGGCGTGGCATGGGCGGATGACGATCCCGTGCGCGTCAAGCTGGATATGGCCAAGCTGAAGTATCAGCAGGACATGTTGAAGCATCGCCGTGCCGTATTGGATTGGATGGACAAGCGCGAAGAGGCAGCGCGGAAGGACGGCAACAAGAGAGCAGTGGAACTGATTTTGGCGGAGCGCCGGGTCTTTGACGATAAGAACGAACTGCCCCGAACGGCGCCCGATGAGTTTCGGCAAAATTTCCTGAAGGCGCGGGCCGCGCTGGTGTCGGCATACGAGACCGCCATCAAGGAATACATCATGGTGAAAAAGGATTATGACGCGACACTGGCCGAAAAGGAGATGGCAAAGCTTAAGTTAGCTCCCATCACGCTGGTGCCGGCCACGGTCGCCGCACCGGCAGTGATCTTTCCAATTCCAGCCGCGCCGGGCGCGCCGCCGGCCATTACCGCCGATATGCTTCGGGCCAAATTGGCAGGCAAGTCCGCGTACGATGCCAAGACGGGAGTCCTTAATCTGACGTATACTTTCGCCGACAAAAAGCAGCTGGATGACTTTGATGGCAGTGTGGCAAAGGCAAAATTGGAGGGCGGCGAGTTGAAACTGGAGTCCGGCGCGACGCTCCGGCATATCGTTCAGTTCGATACTCTGATGCTCACGAGCACGGTAAGTTTTCCGGCAATGCGCGGACCGGTCATTTCCACATCGCAGGGTACTTCGCTGTTCGTAGGCGGGCTTGCCCCCAATACCGTGTATCTCAACACCAAGAGTGACGGCAATTCGCAGCATATGCTGGCGGGCAGGAACATTACTAGTGCCTCATCAAGTCTTGAATTTGGGGTATAGTCGCTTCAGTTTTACACGGGCGTCGTCGATGCGGAACTGCCAGTCGACTCCCCTTTGTTTCGCGTTCGTTTTCTCGGACCAAGCGGTGATCTCGTTT
>DATGHS010000314.1:0-9405 GCA_035307785.1 Gemmataceae bacterium | reverse complement strand
AGGATCTTGGGCGAACGCAAAAATACGGGCACCGACCACACCCAGACCGAAATTCGGCTCGCACTCGAAGCCAGCGCGAGAGTCCTACCGATCCTGGTTGGTAACATTTCCATGCCGTCAGAGGGCGATCTGGCGAATTTCCCAGACTTGCAGCCCCTGCTGCGGCGCAACAGCCAGCGGCTACGACCCGATCCGGATTTCGACGGCGATCTCGAACGGATTATCGCTTATCTCAAGCAGTTCGACTCCGAAGAAGCCATCGGCGCTACAATTGCGGACAAGTACACGCTGACGGCCGAGATCGCCCAGGGCGGCATGGGGGTCGTCTATCTCGCGGAGCAAAGGCAGCCGGTCAAGCGCTCGGTTGCGGTCAAGCTGATTAAACCGGGTATGGACAGCCGCGACGTGCTGGCGCGCTTCGATGCCGAGCGGCAAGCCCTCGCCGTGATGGATCATCCGAACATCGCCAAGGTGCTGGACGCGGGCATGACTACTGTTGGCCGGCCGTTCTTCGTCATGGAGTACGTCAAGGGCGTGCCGATCACCCAATATTGCGATGAGAAAAAGCTCACGCCGCAAGAGCGGCTCAACCTGTTCATCCCCGTTTGCAATGCGGTGCAGCACGCTCATCAGAAAGGCATCATCCACCGCGACCTCAAGCCGAGTAATGTGCTGGTCGAGGTCATCGACGGCAAGCCGGTGCCCAAGGTCATCGACTTCGGTCTGGCCAAGGCACTGGGCCAGAAGCTCACGGACAAGACATTGCACACGAACCTGGACATTCGGATCGGCACGCTGGAATACTCCGCCCCCGAGCAAGCCGCCGGCCGATCGTTTGACGTGGATACGCGCTCCGACATCTATTCGCTCGGCGTCTTGCTCTACGAGCTCCTAACGGGAGCACCGCCCTTCTCGCGTGAGCAACTGCTGAAAGTCGGCGAAGAGGAAATGCGGCGGGTGATTCGTGAAGACGAGCCCGTGAAGCCAAGCAAGCGACTATCGAGTTCGGGCGAGTTGCCCGCCATTGCCGCCAATCGCCATCTGGAGCCGCACAAACTAACGCGGCTAGTGCAGCGCGATCTCGACTGGATCGTGATGAAGTGCCTGGAAAAGGAGAGCGGACGGCGTTACGAGACCGCTAACCAGCTTGGCCAGGAGTTGCAGCGCTTCCTGGCGCACGAGCCGGTGCAGGCGGGGCCGCCGTCGGCCGTCTACCGGCTACGGAAATTCGCACAGAGGCACAGGGCGGGTTTGTTGGCCACGGCCGCGGCCTTGTTGGCCGTGCTGTTGGCCGCCGGGGGAATTGGCTGGGCCTGGTGGGACCGATCGGCTCAAAAAACAGCGAAACGCATCGAGCTGGCACGACGGGTGGCGGATACTGAAAGCGCGGTAACCATCGCGCTAACCAAGGCGCAACAATCGGAGGAACGTGCCAAACAAATGCCATGTACAACGAGCGCCGAGGCGAGGGCATCGCTCGCGGAATGGCGAGAAGCCGAGGCGGCCTTGGCCGAGGCGGAGGCAGCGCTGGCGACTGGAGCGGCGAACGACTCTTTGCATGAGCACGTGGTTGAAGTCCGCAAGCGGATTGCCCGGGGCAGAGCCCAAACTCAGCGCAAAGATAACTTGTTCCGTGGGTTGGATGACGCGCGAATGGCCCTGGCTGCTTATAGCGGGTCGCATTTCGACTACGCCGGCGCTGCGGCGAAGTATGCAGCAGCGTTCACCAGCTATGGCCTGGAAATCCAGTCGGCACGATCGGAAGAACTTGCGACGCTCATCGGCGCGGAGGAATCGTCGGTCCGCGACGCCTTGATCGTGGCCCTCGATAATTGGGCATTCTGTGCTGAGAAATATTTCAAAATGGGTCCATCCAAATCGGTCTTATTGGCAATCGCGCAAGCCGCAGATCACGATGTATGGCGACGGGATTATCGCCAAGCCTTCAGACAGGGTGACCGCGTGGCGTTGATGCGCTTGAGCAAGGAGGCCCGCCGCATCAAGTTGTCGCCCGTGAGCCTCAACCTGCTGGCCGTAGCGCTTTATCAAAACGATCAGCGCGAGGAAGCACTGGACTTGCTGCGTTGGGCGCGCGGTGTTCATCCCGCCGATTTCTGGACCACGCTAAATCTGGGAAACTTTCTCGGAGAACGGAAACCGGAGACTCCATTAGAATTGGAAGAACGCATCGGCTGCTATCGGGTCGCCGTTGCCTTGCGGCCTGACGACGGAATTCCTCATAATAACCTTGGCTTTGCTTTATATGGCAAAAAGCAGCTGGCGGAAGCCATCATCGAATTCAACCGGTCGATCGCCCTCAATCCCAAATTCGCACTCGCTCATTCCAATCTCGGCCTTGCCTTGCATGATCAAGGTCAACTGGATGACGCGATCGCCGAATGCAAAAAGGCCATCGTGCTGGACCCGAATTTCGCGCTGGCGCACTGCAATCTCGGCTTTTTCTGGTTTGATAAGAATAACCTGGATGACGCCCTCGTTGAGTGCAAAAAGGCCGTCCAACTTGATCCCTTCTTGGCGGTGGCCCACTCTAATCTCGGTATGGTACTGTACGCCAAGAATCTGCTTGACCAGGCCATTGTGGAGCTCAAAAAGGCGGTCAACCTCGACCCGAACCTCGCAATGGCCCATTCTAATCTTGGCATTGCGTTGCGTGACAAGAAGCAGGTCGATGAAGCCATCGCCCATTGCAAAAAGGCCCTCGCTTTGGATCCTAATTTGGCACAAGCACACAACAATCTGGGCCTCGCTCTTGAGGACAAAGGGCAGATCGACGAAGCGGTCGTGGAGTGCCGAAAGGCCATCGCCCTCGACCCCAAATTGGAGGCGGCTTACAACAATCTCGGCAATGCGCTTGCGGACAAAGGCGACCTGGACGCGGCCATTGCCGAATACCAAAAGGCCCTCGCTATTCAGCCCAACAGCGCTCAAGCGCACTGCAACCTCGGAAATGCGCTTGCAGCCAAGAAGCAATTCAACGATGCCCGCGCTGAGTACAAGAAAGCGGTCGCGATCAATCCTCGTATTGCAGCGATTCACTTCAATTTCGGCAACGTCCTCTACGCCAATGAGCAATTCGATCAGGCCATCGTCGAGTACAAGACCGCCCTGGAGATCGACCCTTCCCTATCCCAAGCGCGCTATAAGCTCTTTTCGGCAGAGGCCGACGTTCGCCGTGCTCGGGAGAAAAAAGAGCAAGAAGTGGCCATCGACGAATGCAAAAAGGCAGTTGCGCTCAACGCGAACGACCCAGAGGCTCATCGCCGGTTTGGGGACGCCCTCAGGGCCGCGTATCGGCTGGACGAAGCCATTGCCGAGTACAAAAAGGCCATTGCCCTGGACCCGAAGTTCGCGCAAGCTCACTACAACCACGGCCAAGCTCTTGCCGCCAAGAACCAGACGGGCGCTGCCATCGCAAAATACAAAAAAGCCCTGTCCCTCGATCCCAAGTTGACAGCGGCTCAACGCGATCTGAAAACTGCTTTGGACACTCAGAATCAGTTCGAAAGAATTCTCGACGGATATAAGAACGCGACCCTTCTGAAACCCAACGACGCGAAAGCTCATTACGACTTCGGCAATGCTCTTCTGGAACAGAATCGACGGGACGAGGCTATCGCCGAATACCGAAAGGCTGTCGCCCTCGACCCTAAAATGAGGGAAGCTCATGACCATCTCGCGGGTGCGCTCCGTGACGACGGGCAATTGGAAGAGGCCATTGCGGAATACAAAAAAGCCGTCGCGTTGGGTGCCTCGGCTCACTTCAGCCTTGCCTTGGCCCTGAAAGATAACAATCAAATTGATGAAGCCATCGCCGAGTACAAGAAGGTCATTGACTCGCAGCCTCGATTTTCCGGCGGTCCCCTCTACCTCGGCATCGCCCTGGCCGACAATAACCAGCTAGATCAGGCTGTTGCAGAAATCAAAAAGGCCGTCGCCCTCGACCCGGAATATGCGTATTCGTACCTCGTCCTGGGCAAAACATACTTGCGGCAGCGACGTTTCAGCGAAGCCGAAGATTCATTCAAGCGCTGCCTTAAATTTCAATCTGCCGGTGACTCGGAGCGGGTAGCGACGGAACAATGGATGACCCTGGCTCGGCGGTTCGTCGAACTCGAAAATGTCCTTCCGTCGGTCCTTTCGAGACGAACAAAACTGACCGATACCGCCGAGTGCCTCCTCTTCATCAAGCTATGCCAGTTTAAGGAGATGAACGCAGCCGCGGCACGGATCTGCGCCATTGCCTTGGCGGACCAACCCACTCTAGCAAACGATCGGGAGAAGCGCCTTCAATACAACGCCGCTTGTTTTGCGGCATTAGCTGCCGCCGGCGAAGGCAAAGACGCCAACAAGCTCACCGGCCAAGAACGGGCCGAGTTCCGCAAGCAGGCGCTGCAATGGTTGCGTACCGATCTTGCACTCTGGAGCAAACAATTGGAATCGGAGCCCGAAGAAGTAGGGCCCGAGGTTCAACGCGAAATGACCCACTGGAAACAAGACGGCGACCTATCCGGCCTACGCGACATGAAATCCGCGGAGAAATTGCCGCCCGACGAACGCGACGCCTGGCAGAATCTCTGGAAAGACGTGGATGCTTTACTCGCCAAGGCCGGGAAATGAGGACAGCATCGGAGAAGTGCGGGTGTGTCTAGCAGCGTGTACCACGGCTCCTTTCTGGACATGCAGACAGGATTGCACCCCGGAGAGCCGCGCTGAATTAGCGCATTCCAGGCATTGATACAATCGTTGATTCCACCAAGCGTTCCCCAGAAAAGAATGTTCCATGCTATCGCAGCCGATTGCTAGCGCTCAATTCGCCGACGGCGCTTGTCGGCTTGTCTATGAAGATGCACACGGTCAGTACGTCATGGATGACGGCGGCGAGCCGATTTATGGCGTGTGGTTCGTTCCACGTGAGGAATTGGAAGCAATGTTCGCCGACCAGCCGATCATCGTGAGCAGCAACAATTCGGCCGAAGCATGAGTACCGGTGTCGCGGAAGTATTTGCCCCGTACTATACCGCCTGACTTTGCCAGATTATTAGTTCTTCTACCGGTTCCGTCGCCAGCCAGCGATCGGGGTGGCCCTGGCCATCCGAAGGAGAATCCCAATGGCGTGTCAGCCGGCGCCCAAATTAGGCCACCTGGAGGCGCCCCAAATTAGGCCACTTTGAGGAGATTGGATTCGTCATTTATCCTTCTTTCGCATCCCCAGCCGAAGGAGGGATTTATGGCGAATCGACTCAAAATGGCCAAGATCGACGCAATTCTCGCTTTGCACCGGCGCAACTGGTCGATCCGGCGGATTGCCAAGGAGTTAGGCATTCACCGGGACACCGTGGCCCGGCACATCCACGAGCATGCTCAAAATCCAAATCAGGCCGGGGCGCCTCTCGGCGCAGACGTGAGCGCCGACCAGACCACGCCGCCCCCAGATGATGAGCGGCCTGCGCCAAATCAGGCCAGGGCGCCTCTCGGCGCAGACGAGCGCGCCAAATCCCTGCTGCAGAGCAGCCTGTGCGAACCATTTCGCCAGGTGATCCTCGACAAGCTGGACGCGGGACTGACCGCCCAGCGCATCTACCAGGACCTGGTCAACGACCACGGCTTTGCCGGCAAGTATCACAGTGTCCGGCGCTTTGTCCAGCGTCTGGGCCAGAGTCAGCCGCTGCCGTTTCGGCGCATGGAGTGCGCGCCGGGCGAAGAAGCTCAGGTTGATTTCGGCACCGGCATTCCCATCACCAGTGGCGATGGCAAGCGGCGGCAGACCCATGTCTTTCGCATCGTGCTGAGTCATTCGCGCAAAGGCTACAGTGAAGTGGTGTATCGGCAGACCACCGAGGAGTTCATTCGTTGTTTGGAGAATGCCTTCTGGCATTTCGGCGGCGTGCCCAGGACGCTGGTGCTCGACAATTTGAAAGCCGGCGTGGAGAAGGCGGATTGGTATGATCCCGATTTGAATCCCAAGTTGCGTTCGTTCGCTGAGCACTACGGTCTGGCGCTGCTGCCGACGCGACCACGCACACCCCGGCACAAGGGCAAGATCGAATCGGGCGTGGGCTACGTGAAGAAGAATGCGCTGAAGGGTCACGCCTTTGCCAGCCTCGAAGAAGAGAACCAGCACCTGCTCGATTGGGAGAGTCAGGTCGCGGACCTGCGCATTCACGGCACGATGCGCCGGCAAGTGCGTCAGGTGTTCGTGGACGTAGAGCATCTCGCCTTGCAATCGTTGCCGGCCCAGCGCTTCCCGTTGTTCCACGAAGGTCAGCGCATGGTCAATCGCGATGGCCACATCGAAGTGGCCCGTGCTTATTACTCGGCGCCACCGGAGTATTTGGGCCGGCGCGTGTGGGTGCGTTGGGATGGCCGCGTGGTCCGCATATTCAATCAGCGGTTTGAGCAAATTGCCATTCATGTGCAGCGTGAAGCGGGCCAGTTCAGCACCCAGGAAAAACACATTGCGGATGAGAAGATCAGCGGCGTGGAGCGCGGCGCTGCCTACTTGCTGAGCCGGGTTCGCCTGATCGGGCTGCACGCAAGTCGTTGGTCCGAGAGCATGTTAGCGCAACGCGGCATCGAGGGCGTACGGGTGCTGCAAGGCGTGCTCGCCCTGGCCGAACGTTATCACGTCGATCAGATTGAACGCGCTTGCGAGATTGCCCACGCGCATGGCGCCTACCGTCTGCGCACGCTGCGGCAATTGATCGGCCGTGACGTGCCGAAACAACAGGAGTTCGCGTTCATGGACGAACATCCGTTAATTCGACCGTTGTCTGAGTATCAACAGTTCGTTCACAACGCTTTTCAGAAAGGAGCCTCTTCATGAACGACAGTTTGATCACGGCCCTCAAGCAACTGCGCCTGTCGGGCCTGTTGCAATCGCTCGACGTCCGCTTGCAGGAAGCGGCCAGTCACCATCTGAGCCATGCCGAGTTCTTGGAACTGATCCTGCAGGATGAACTGGCGATCCGCTCCGAGCGCTTACTGCAACGCCGCATCAAGACCGCCAACTTCCGCGAGTTGAAGACCTTGGAAAACTTCAACTGGACCTTCAATCCTTCGGTGCCGAAGAAGCAGGTCTTCGATCTGGCCAGCGCCCGCTTCATTCGCGAGGCGCGCGATGTTTTACTTCTCGGGCCGCCGGGTTTGGGAAAGAGTCACTTGGTCCAAGCGATCGGCTATCAAGCGCTGAAGGCCGGCTTCGTGGTATTGTATCGGTCGATCTTCGATGTAGTCCGCGACTTCCTGCATGACGAAGCGCTCGGCGGCGAGGAAAAGATCCTGGCCAAGTACCTCAAGCCGGACCTGCTCATCATCGATGACATGGGCATGAAGCAATTACCCAAGCGCTCGGGTGAGTATCTCTTCGAGATCATCATGCGACGTTATGAAACCCGTTCGACTATGATGACTTCGAACCGGCCGCTGGAGGACTGGGGCAAACTGATCGGCGACGTGCCCAGCGCCACGGCGATCCTCGACCGCTTCCTGCACCACGCCGAGATCATTCGCATCAACGGCAAGAGCTACCGGCTGCGGAACCAAGGACGGCCGGCTGAGGAGTCAGCTGATTCAAATCAGGCCGGGGCGCCTCTCGGCGCAGACGAGCCTGCAAAAACCACCGAACCGGAGCCGCCGTCCGACGCCAAAGGAGCGAAAAATTCAAAACCGGCCAGGGCGCCCATCGGGGCCAGGAACGGCAAACAGAAAAAGGACGCCAGTGCGGAATAGCCGGCGATCCAGCCACGAGCCTCTTCTCTGTTCCGTAAGACAGAAGGCAGGCAATCGAGCCACAGAAACGGGCAACCGTGCAAAGCAAGGCCCGATGCCAGCCAGTTGCCAGGAGAGCGAAGGCGGCTTAGCGTAGTCACGGAAGAGTTGCAGGAGCGCTGGTCAGACTGTACCAGTGAACATTTATACCCCTGCCTAATTTGGGGCGCTCATAAGTGGCCTAATTTGAGGCGCTCGGTGACACCCTGGGCACGTCGCTGATTTGATTTCGGTTCTCGATCGTCACTCACCTGCTGGGCGTTTGTGTTTCCACGACCGCCCGGCTCGGGCGGTCTCGCTTTCTAAAGGAGATTGCCCCATGCTTCCGGATGTCCAGACTCCCGCTCTCGCGACAACAACATGGCAGCCCTTGTTCCTGGCCCTTTTCCCGTCCATCCAAAGATGCGTGCAGTTCGCGTTTCGGCATCTGCCGCCGGACCAACAAGAAGAAGCCATTCAGGCCGCCGTGGCCAATGCCTGCCTCCGATGCGCCCGGCTCGTGGCCCAGGGTCGCCAGGATCGCATTTATTCCTCCGCGCTGGCCCGTTTCGCCGTGGCCCAGGTGCGCGACGGACGTTTGGTGGGAGGCACATTGAACGCCTTCGACGTGCTGTCACCCTATGCCCAACGCAAGAAGCATCTGGTCCGAAAACGACTCGATCACGATGAATCAATCGACGTTCATTGGCTCGAAGCGGTCCGCGCCGGACATCGCACACCGATCCCGGATCAAGTTTGGTTTCGCGTCGATTTCCCCGAATGGCTGGCCTCGCTTTCCAGGCGCAATCGAAAGATCGCCAACACTCTCGCGGCCGGGCACTCGACGAACGAGGTCGCAAGAGAGTTTTCCATCTCCGCTAGCCGTGTTTCGCAAATGCGACGTGAATTGAACGAATCCTGGCAGCGATTTCACGGGGAGCTCGAAGCCAACTCGGCGCAAACAGTCGATGCGTGAATGGGCCCGTCGCAGTGCCAAGGGCCAGCACTCCCTTCCATTGAGCTAACCGGAGAAACTTGATGTCTTCGCTTGCCTTTGTGCTCGACCGCGCCCGCCAGTTTGTCCGGCACGGCTTGCACTTGCTCGGTTCATTGCTAGATGATTTTCTCAGCATCAATCCGCTATCTTCAAATGCCGAGAATAACTCCTACTTCTCGGACGATCCGTATGGGGCGGCGCGCAGAGGATGCGGCAGCCTGTCCTCGCTACCCTGGAAAACTGCCGGCCTGGCCACCGCGGGTCAATTCTTGCTGACTCTTCTGGGTCGTCTGCCGTTAACCGGAATGTTCCTTTTGGCTGGCGGCATCGTGGCCGGCCTGGTCTTGGTCGCCCTCGACCCGGATACGCTTCAGAATCTGCGCGACAAGTTGTTGTCGCCATAGTATTTGTCGAAACTGACGGTAGTTCGCGACGAACAGACCCTTGCCCGTGAGCGCCAGGCGACGCCTGGAAGAGCCGGTGGAGCGGAAGGTTCGCGCGCGGACTGATCGCAGTTTCATCCCAACCCAATACTCACTGTTGAAACCTCAAGGAGCAAACAATGACTCCGAGCATGAATAGCGTAAAGCCGCGCAAGACGCTGGCTTCGCAACTGGATCGCCTGGATCGAATCTTGGACG
>DATGHS010000313.1:0-4507 GCA_035307785.1 Gemmataceae bacterium | reverse complement strand
ATGAAATTGACGAGAGCTAAGCGGCAAGCGTCGCGCCCTCTGCCGGACACATATTTCGCATGGGTTGCCCGGCACCCGCTCACCAGCATTCGCAGCGAAGCGGAACTCGATGCCGCCCAGACCGTGCTCGACGAAATGCTTCAAAAAGACCTCGATCATGGCGAACAAGCCTACCTCGAAGCCTTATCCGATTTGGTCATCGTGTACGAGCGGGAGCACCACTCCATTCCGGAACTGCCGCCGCATGAGTTGTTGGCCCAGCTCTTACTCGACCGAGGCATGTCGCAGGCCGATCTCGTGCGCGTGTCGGGTTTGCCCAAAGCCACAGTCAGCGATTTAGTAACTGGAAAACGTTCATTCACTTTCAAACAAATGCACTTGGTCGCCGCCATTTTCGGAATTCCTGCAACAATATTCATGCCGCGAACGGCTTGCAAATGAGTGCCCTTCGCCTAACGCGGTCAAAGCCGAATTTGCCCGCATTTCCTCATGAACAGATTCGCGGTATAATGCAAATGATGAACAATAACCCAACCAACTTGATAGTGTCAACAACTACCCATAACGGGTTTACCAAAATGGAACTCCTCATCCCTATCGCCCTTCTTGGCCTTTGGATTGTCTTGCAGATTTGGGTCTTGCCCAAGCTCGGCGTACAGACCTGAGTGAGCAGATCGTGCGGGTCGAGTTCGACCCAGAAGCGAGTTGACGTTCAGCCGCAAAGCGATTTGAGCCCAAGCAGCGACCAGCCGGCTAGCAATCAGTAATCTCTAGGCGAGCGTCGACGGGTGAGCTCGACGTGGGCCCTGCGACTCGCGAAGGCAAACATGCCCCACGCGTCGGCTTGGCACCTTGGCGCTCGCCATTTATTGCACTTCCGCCCTCCTTTCTATTTGCTCTCCCCCAAACCGGATCGTAGTGTTGCGCTGACCGGGAAACTTTTCGCGATTCGGATGAGCCAATTCTCGCCTTCGACCTTTTCGACCATTCCAAAGTCTCATTTGGGAATGACCATGCGTACCGCCCAACGAACCACTCAATGGCCCGCCTCGAGAACCACTCTCGATACCGCCCTGAGCACCGCCCCAGGCACCGCTCAACGCGCCGCCCCGAGTACCGCCCCTGGCACCGCTCAACGCATAATTAGCTCAAGTTGTGCGAAGGCGCACTGTCCGCGCGCGGAACATTTGCTCTGCAAAGCACTTGCATCAACTCGAATTAGCGCGCCGGCGCGCACCTTGAGCGGATTTGAGCGCTTCGTGGCTGTTGAAAAGGCACGGTCCGTTGGCGCTTTTTGCTGGAACCGATCGCCAAATCTGCCTAAATTAATCTCTGTCTTGCCTTTACTTTTGCCTGCCTGGAATCCTTACCGACGATTTACTCTCCCGCCAGACAACCCCGAGGAATGTGGCATGGTCGCTGCCAGCTTTTCCCGGTTCAGCCTTGCCGTTACAGCCGCTTTAGCCATTTTGCTGGGCGGTGTTTCGCAGATTTTTGCCGGCATTGATGTGCCGGGCGCCGAGCCCATTCAGAAAGTGGATTTCGAGCGGCACATGATGGGCCTGTTCAGCAAAATGGGCTGTAACTCCGGCTCCTGCCACGGTTCATTCCAGGGCAAGAACGGCTTCCGCCTGTCGCTCTTCGGCTTCGACCCGGACAAAGACTTTAACGCTCTGACCCGCGACAGCATGGGCCGGCGCATCAACCCGGTTGATCCAGACAACAGCCTGCTGCTGACGAAGCCAACGGGCGAAGTGCCGCATGA
This sequence comes from Gemmataceae bacterium, assembly GCA_035307785.1. Lineage (GTDB taxonomy): Bacteria > Planctomycetota > Planctomycetia > Gemmatales > Gemmataceae > DATGHS01. The sequence goes on along the minus strand of DATGHS010000313.1, from coordinate 2,742 downwards.
AGGCGGCGTGCGCTTCACCAAGGGCTCATGGCAATACCAGATTTTCCGCGAGTGGATCATCAAGGGCGCAACTCGCACCAAGGGCAGCGGCGAGATCGTGCAACTCATTGTCACCCCGCCGGAATATGCCTTCCGCAAGGCCGGCGAAACCGGCCAACTGGTGGTGAAGGCCAAGTTTGCCGATGGCTCGGTCGAAACCGTCACTCCATTTTGCGACTTCCGCATTCAGGACGACGCCGTGGCTGAAGTTTCAACGACCGGCCAGGTTTCGTCGAAACGAGCCGGCGACACGGCCATCGTCATTCTCTATCGCGGCAAGGTACAAGCCGTTCGCGTGCTGGTGCCGCAGGACTCAATCCCCGGCTTCCAATACACGAAGACGCCGGAGGTCAATTACGTCGATAAGTTCGTCTTCGAGAAGTTGCGCCGGCTCAATATGGCTCCGTCGGACCTTTCGAGCGACCTGGAATTTCTCCGCCGGGTGACCATTGACACTATCGGTTGCCTGCCGTCGCCGCAGGAAGTGCGCGACTTTTTAGCCGACAAAAGCCCCGACAAGCGCGAAAAAAAGATCGATCAGCTGCTGCAGCATAAATTGCACGCCGCAGTCTGGGCGACCAAGTTTAGCGATATCACCGGGAACAACACCGACGCGCTGGAGACGCCGCAGCAGCTTCGGCCCAAGCTAAGCCAAATGTGGCACGACTGGTTCGCCAAGCGCGTGCAGGAGAACATGCCTTACGACGAGATTGTGCACGGCGTTTTGACCGCGACGAGCCGGCAGGGCAAGACCCCGGAGCAATGGATCGAGGAACAGAAGAAGATCGAAGAAGAGATGGGCAAGGGCTTTGTCACGCATTATGCCGACCGGCCCACGCTTGACCTCTTCTGGCGACGGCAGCAACAGGTGCCGATTGAACAGTGGGGCGAAAAGGTCGCGGCCGCGTTCCTGGGCGTCCGGCTCGAATGCGCTCAGTGCCACAAGCATCCGTTCGACCGCTGGACGCAATCCGACTATCGCTCATTCGCCAACGTCTTCGCGCAAACGAACTTTGGAGTGTCGCCCGAGGGCCAAAAGGCAATCAATGAAGAAAACAAAGCTCGCCGCGAGAAGAACCAGGGCAAAAACAACAATCAATTGATCAATCTGCGGGAAGTCTTCGTCAATGCTGCGCGCGTCAAGCCGCTGCCCAATCCCGATACGAATCTGCCGCTGCCGGCCAAGTGCGTGGGCGGGCCGGAGATTCAAGTAAAAGCGGGTGAGGATCCCCGCGCTAAGCTCTTCGATTGGATGGATTCGCCGGAGAATCCGTTCTTCGCACGCAGTTTCGTGAACCGGGTGTGGGGGCATTACTTCGGCAGCGGCCTGGTCGACCCGGTCGACGATTTCTCCATCGCCAACCCGCCGTCGAACCCCGCTCTGCTCGACGCGCTGGCCGCCGACTTCATCAAGCACAAATACGACATTCGCTTTATCGAAAAGACAGTCCTGATGTCGCGCACGTATCAGCTAGCGTCGAAGCCGAACGCGACCAATCGCCTGGATCGGCGGAACTTCTCCCATTCGCAGGTTCGGCCGATCATGGCGGAAGCAGTAGTCGATGTGCTGAATTCCGCCCTCGAAGTGACCGAGACGTACGGCAACGACGTTCCGGCCGGCGTGCACATGACCGAAGTAGGCGCGAGCCGGCTGCAAAACAATAACATCAACTATGTGCTGCGGATCTTTGGCCGGCCGCCGCGGACCACGGCCTGCGATTGCGAACGAGCGATGGACCCTGCCCTGCCGCAAACGCTCTACCGCATGACCGACCAGCAAATTCTCGCCAAGCTGGCACAGAAAGACAACCGAGTCAGGAAGCTGCTGGCGACGAAGAAATCGGATAACGAGGTTTTCGAGGAGCTATTCCTGGCCACCCTCACGCGCTTCCCGACCGAGGCCGAAAAGCAGACGATTGAAAAATATCGTAGCGGCCAAGCCAACCGCGAGGCCGCATTTGTGGACACGATGTGGGCTTTGTTGAATACACGGGAGTTCATTCTGAACCATTGATCGATCTGCGTGGATCGTTCGCTGTGCCGGCGCCGGCCGACGCCCTGTGGAGCCGGTGCCAGGGGGGATTCAGGGCGAGAGGGTTTCATTCATGTGGCATAAAGACTGCGAAGGCTACTCTCGGCGTGATATGCTCCGCATCGGCACGGCAGGCATCATGGGCCTGACGCTGTCCAACATTCTGCGCTTGGAAAGCCGCGCCGGCGAAGTTTCGAAGGCTTCCGGCGAATCGAAGGCTAAGAAGGCGACTTCGGTCATCATGGTCTGGCTGCCCGGCGGTCCCGCCACCATCGACATGTGGGACCTGAAGCCCGAAGCGCCCGAAGGCATTCGCGGCGAATTCAAGCAGATTCCAACCAAGGTGGATGGTGTTTCCATCTGCGAACACTTGCCGAAGATGGCCGGTGTTACCGACAAGGTTTCCATTGTTCGTTCGCTCAACCACACGATCCCGTCGCACGGCCCAGCCACCGTATTTATGACCACGGGCAACAAGCCCACGCCAGCATTGCAATACCCTTCGCTCGGCTCGCTCTGCGCCAAACTGCTGCCGACGGAAAAGGGCGTTCCGCCGTATGTCACGTTCAACGATATTCGTGGCGGCACGGCCGGAGCTTCCGGCTATCTCGGCACGTCGTACAATCCGTTCATGATCGAAGGCAACGGCGGCAAGAATGCCAACGGCGGGT
>DATGHS010000312.1:0-4083 GCA_035307785.1 Gemmataceae bacterium | reverse complement strand
GCGTCGGCCAGCTGGAGCCGGCGTTCACCGGCGTTTTCGCCGCCAGATCGTGGCCCGAAGCTCTGCTCGGTTCAACTTCCGCGGGCGGCGGCAATGCCGGCCGAGGCGATTTATCCAACGCTGACAGCGCCTCACACGCCTCATCCACGCCGGTGTAGCGGTCCTCGGGTTTCTTCTGCATCAGCCGCTCGATGATCGTCACCAGCTGCGGCGCCAAGTCGGGAACCAGCTCCGCAATCGGCGTGGGCTGTTTGAACTGGTGGGCCATCATCTTTTCCACCGCGCTGCCGTCGGCAAACGGATACCGCCCCGCCAGGCACCAGTAGAGAATGCAGCCGAGGCTGTACTGATCGCCGGCCGGCGTGCGGTTCGTCGGCTCCATGATGCTTTCGGGGCTCGTGCAATCAAGCCCGCTGGTGAGCGTGTTGGCCGTGGACATCGTATCCACCAAGGATTCGCCCTCGTTTTCCGCCAGCAGCGAGCCGATGCCGAAATCCAGAATCTGCACCTGGTCGTCCGGCCCCACCATGACGTTCGACGGCTTCATCAGGCCGTGGAACAGGTTGTGATGATGGGCGGCACTCAGGCCGGCCGCCAGTTGCGCACAAACGCGAATCGCGGCTTGCGAGTCGAGCTTGCCCTGCCGCTGCACGACTTCGGACAGCGGTTCGCCCTGCACAAACGGCCAGACCAGGAAGTGCAACCCGCCCGACGTGCCGACATCGACGAACGGCACCACGGCCGGATGATTGAACTGGCTGAATGACCGCACCTGCCGCCGGGCCAGCCGCACGTTCCACATGCTGCGCCGGGGCAGGACTTTCACGGCGTACCACCTGTTGTCGGTCCGTGACTGGGCCCGGTAGACCATGCCCATGCTGCCCTGGCCCACCGCATCGACCAGAACGTAGGTGCCCAGCACCAGCCCCTGGGCCTTGCCCTGCAGAATGCGCTCGGCCTGAAACTTCGTGAGGATGCCCTGCTGCACCAGGTACTCGGCCAGCTCGGTCGGTTCGGCTCGCGGGTTCACTTTCAGGAACTCGTCGACCACCGGGTCCAACCGGCCGCGCTCGATGAGGTTGCTGCGCTGGAGTTCATACAGAAATACTTCACAAGCCCCCAAATCGATGTTCGTCATGATGGGCATCCTTTACAGAAAGAGTTGGCAATCAGGGCTTCACTCATTACGGGGCCGGCCGAAGGCAGAAACAAGTCATTTCGCCGGCGTAAACTTCCCTCCACGAGGGGGCTGAATGGGAGGGGCGACGGGGCAGGCCGAAACACTATCCGGCTACTATAAGTTAAACCCGATTTTCCCGGAGTCAAATGCGCAGCCGGCAAAATCGGCAGTCGGGCCCGTGCAGCTGCCAAATAATGTGCGTTTTTGCGGCTGGATGGCCGTAACAGATTGGCAGAGGAAGACTTGCGGCCTTTAGGAGGGTCGGTATTTCGCACTGGCCGTGGCTGGCGGCTATTACACAAGCGCTCAAATTCGCCCCGGGTGCGCGCTCGCGCGCTCATTCGAGTTGACGGAAGTCCTTTCTGGAATTGTGGTTCCGGGTGTGCGCGTCGCGCCTTCGCACAACTTGAGCTAATTGTGCGCTGAGCGGAGCTTGGAGCGGTACCTTGAGCGGGGCTTGGGGCGGTACTTTGAGCGGTGCGCGCGCTGGTTCCGATCTGTTGATCCCTACTCGGCTTGCCTCGCAATGATTGCGGCATCGATGACCCTCTCACGGCTGACGGAAACCCCCGGCTCTGGGCGCACAGCCCTGGCCCACGGCGCATTCCAAGCCGCAAAAGTCTACGATCCGTTTTCGAAAGTGCAAATGACCAGGAAAGGTAGCTAATAGGTGATGAATTTTACCGCAGAGAACGCTGAGAACGCCGAGGGAAACTCTTTGCGTCCCTCTGCGTTCTCCGCGGTTAATCGATCTATGTGATCGGATGCGTCTACCGCAAGCCGCCCCGTCGCCATTCTGGCCTGTCTGGTTCATCGGCCGGAAGGACTTCCGCAATGCGCCCCCTTCGCTCCCCCTGTTCGGGCACGGTCTCCCCCTTCGGTTCGGGCACGGTCTCCCGACCGTGACCCTTCCGTTCGGGCGCCCTCTGTTGGGGCACGGTCTCCCGACCGTGTCCCGCGACCGCAATCGGATTCTCCACGGCCTGGGCAAACGCGTCGGCCACGCCGGCGAACGTGATGCTGTTGGAATCGATCCGAACCGGATGCACGCCGGTGCGGCGCAGGATTTTGAAGAAGATATACCACAGGACAAACGCCACGGCCCCGCAGCCGACAATCGACCCGCGCCAGGAATGAGCGACAGCCGAACCGCGCGTGATGTCGAGATAGATAAAACTTCCAAACGCCGTCGCCATGCCCACCAGGAGCAAACACAACGGCAACACCCAGCGCCAGGTCCAATGATATCGGTGCGCGGCGCAGAGCGGCCCGTCCATCCAGGCCCGCCAGTACCGCGAATATCCCAGCGGCCCCAGGAAGTAGGTCGAAAGCGGCGCCCAGATGAATTGTTGCCGCTTGTACAGCGCCGCCGACGCCCCACAACACATGCAAACGGGCGGCAGCCCCTCATTGCGGGCACGGGCTAACGGGATGCGAACTTTGGCCATCGTGTGTTCTCCGGGCGTGAATGATGGCGGCGGGCGCGGTGGTGGGGATAAAGTATTAGTCGGAGGAGAAAGGCTGCGATTTACTGGCGGCAGCTTACTAACTCTGTCTGCACCTGGGCATGAAAACCTGCTAAAGTTATTGTGTTCCAATCACGTGGAGGCCGAAAATGTCAATCACGGTTGAAGCCATTTATGAAAACGGAACTCTTAGGCTCAAAGAAACGGTTCCGTTGAAAGAGCATGAAACCGTGCGCGTCACGATCGAGTCGGCTTCTGCCGCGCTACCAAACCGGCATAGCGCAGATCTCGCTCGGCTATTGGCCCATGCGGGCGCGGCGGACTTGGGAAAGCCCACTGGCGCCGACAATGAGGGCATTGACGCGGACCTGGCTCGTGAATATGGCTCTTCGCGAAACGGGCAGCGCTGATGTTGCTAGACACCTCTGGATTGTTGTGCTTTCATCATCGGGCGGAGACCCAACATGCGGAAGCAGTGCAATTCTTCCGGTCCGCCTCTCTCCGCCTGACGCACAATTACATCTTGGCCGAATTCGTGGCATTGGCCCATGCTCGCGGCCTTCCCCGACAAGCCGCCTTGTCCTTCGTCGCTGATCTCCAGAGCAGTACGGCCGTCCAAATGATCTTCGTGGATGAATCACTGCACCACGCCGCCCTGGCACACCTTCAGCAGCGGCTGGACAAGAATTGGTCCTTATGTGATGCCGTAAGCTTTCTGCTCATGGCCCGGCATGGTATCGCCGAGGCACTGACCACGGATCGCCATTTCGAACAAGCCGGCTTCATCCGCCTGCTGAAATCATGAGCGCGAAAATAGACGTTCAAGATTACTTTTGACAGAACTATTTAAGAATGGCCCCGTTTTCCGGACTTGGCAGCCGGCCGGGAAAACTCGGGTGGCCCCGAATGCCCCGAATAAGGATAGCCCCGACTACGGACCGGTTCGCCAGCGAGCGAATTGAAAAAGGTGTCACCGGAATCCGGACCCCGGATTCGGGTCCGGGCGCGCTGCGTTTCAGATTTCACCCATGTACAGCCTATGTAATCCGCGTGCAGAGGCACTTTTTCCACGGCTGGGCGCGCCGGATTTCAGTTTTCACGAAAACACAGAGTACCCCCCTGAAATTCGGCGCGTTTTGGTGAAACGCGGCGCGTTTTCTCGCTGGGAAACGCAAAAACGGGTCGAAAAACAGGTGTCGGCAGTGAGGCGGCGCGAAATGAGCACCGACACCTGGTTTCTACTGGAGTTCCGCAGTCCTCTCCGCGCAATCGTACATCGGCCGGAATTAGGTATGGTGTCCCAATACTGTTCGGCACGGAATTTGCGCAAGGTTACGTTAACAAATTCTTGAGAAATCCCAACGTTTGCTCTTGCGCTTTTGGCGCGACGTGCGCATGTATAGAGCATGGCGCGCAAACCCACCCGCAAGATCCGTG